>DATDLN010000187.1:0-6907 GCA_036519295.1 Thermoleophilaceae bacterium | reverse complement strand
CTCGACCAAGGCGACCGGCACCACCTCGGTCTACTCGCGAGCCGCGTCAACCTGCCGCTCCCGGACGTTCGCCCACCTCCGCGGGCGGCGCGTGAGAGAGCGGCCGCACATCCCCCGCCGAGAGTTCGCGAGGAGCACTAGGGTGCTGAGCGCATGCCCGAGGCCCGCGCTGTTTGGCGAAGCCGCTGGTACGACCGGACCGGGGCGGCGCTCTACGATTTCGCCGTCGAGCGCGAGTCGCTCGCGCGCGTCCTGGGCCTGCCGGCCTTTGGTACCGACGCGCGGGTTCTCTACGGGTCCATGTCGGGCGTGGCGGAGATGCCGGACGGGGAGGCCATCCTCGACGCCCCGTGCGGCGGCGGGCTCGCGTTCCGCGCCCTTGGCCGGCACCAGCGGGTCCGCTACGTCGCCGCCGACCTCTCGCGCGGGATGCTCCGCCGCGCCCGCCGGGTCGCCGAGCGCCGCGGCCTCGACCAGATCGAGTTCGTCGAGGCGGACATCGAGTCGCTCCCCTTCGAGGACGCAAGCTTCGACCTCTGCCTCTGCTTCAACAGCCTCCTCCGAAGGACTGTGCGGTCCGCTATCCCGCGGCGGCCAGCGTGCGGGCCGTCGCGACGACCTCCGCGACGAGGGTCGCGAGGTGCTTCGAGCTGGTGTCCGGGTGCAGGATGCAGGCGCGCAGCGTCTCGCGGCCGCCGAAGACAGTGCCGGTGACGAAGGCGCGCCCCCGCGCCTGAACCGCCTCGGACAGCGCGCGGTTGACGTCGTCCAGCCGGGACGGCGGACAGCCCGCCGGGCGCGCGCGGAAGGCGACGATGGAGGTCTCGGGCACGGCGGCCAGCTCCAGCTCGGGCTCGCGCTCGACGAGCTTCGCCAGCTCGCGGGCGAGCCCGTTCGCACGCGCCACCTGGGCGGCGATGCCGGCGCGTCCGCGCGCGGCGATGGTCGCCCACGTCTTGAGCGCGCGGAACGGTCTCGTCTGTTCGAACCCGTACTCGGCGAACGTGCCGACCAGCGCGCTGGCGTCCTGGCGCAGGTACGGCGGGATGAGGCTGAACGCGTCGCGCAGGTCGTCGCCGCGCCGCACGAGCGCGCAGCCGGCATCGACGGGAACGCCGAGCCACTTGTGCGGGTCCAGGGTCAGCGAGTCGGCGCGCTCCATGCCGCGGAAGCGGGCCGCAATCGCTGGGTCGAGCACGCCGAACGCGCCGTAGGCGCCGTCGACGTGGAACCAAAGGCCTTCCGCGGTCGCGACGTCGGCGAGCGCGTCGAGCGGATCGATCACGCCCGCGTTGACGGTGCCGGCCGAGCCGACGAGCAGCGCCGGCACGGCGCCGCTCGCGCGATCCGCAGCGATCGAGGCGCGCAGAGCTGCCGCGTCGAGCCGCCCTCCGTCGAGCGGCACCCCGCGCATCGCCCCGCTGCCGAGGCCGAGGAGCTCCAACGCGCGTCGTACGCAGCTATGGGCCTCGGCCGGCACGTAGGCAACGAGCTGCGGGGCGCCGGTGAGGCCGTCGCGACGCACGTCGTGGCCGACCGCCGCCAGCGCCCGACCGCGGGCGCCCGCGAAGCAGACGATCGTCGCGGCGGACGCGCCGCTCGTGAGCAGGCCGGCGCCCGGCGCGTGCGGGAAGCCGACGAGCTCGGCTAGCCAGCGCACCACCACGCGTTCGAGGTGGACGTCGGCGTGGTCGCCGGCGACGACGCTCGGGTTCATCGTCGCCGCCGCCAGCGAAGCGACGACGCCCGCGGGCGAGGGCGGCGGGTTGACCCAGCCGAAGAACGCAGGGTGGCCGTTGCCCATGGCGTGGGGCAGGACGTCGCGCAGCGAGGTCGCGACCAGGTCGTCGAGCGCGGCCGCGTGCTCCGGCAGAGGCAGGTCGAGCAGCTGCTCACGGAGAGCGTCGGGGAGCTGCTGCCAGACCGGGCGCGACGGCAACGCGGCGAGGTGGTCGGCGACGCCGTCCACCAGGGCGTGCGCGGCGCGCCGGAACGCCTGCAGCTCGTCTTCGCGCGCCACGCCCGTCTCCGGTTCGCTCACATCGCAAGCATAGGTTCCGTCCCTCCTGCCGCTGCCGCCGCTGCGCCAGGAACGGTGACGCCCATGGACAGCCTCATCCACTGCAAGGCGGTCGCGGCGCCGGTGAGCGCCGACGTCGCCGACCGGACGCGCGCACTCGAGGATTGGACCGGCGTGCGCTGCGGCCCGGCGACGAACAAAACCGGAACGAACTTGCGGCCGCATCCACTTCGCCTCACTGATCCACGAGCCCGATCCGATGCGCCGCCCGCCGACCATTCGGCCCCTCTCGCCCCCCGCCACTGAACCGGCCGCGCTTCCTGGCAGGTCAAATCTCCGTTTGCAGCGGCCAAACGCAACGTAGTCCCGCTTAGCGCAACCAGGGAGGGACCCCCGGCGGAGGTGACGCAAGAATCGCGCCTTGGCGCAAGCGGATTCTCGACGCCGGCCCGTGGTCCGCTCGACGGGTCGCCGAAGCGATCGTGAGAGACCGGCGACGGCTGACACGAGGACTAGGGTGTTGCAGCCCGCGGGTGGCGGCACTCGGGGCGTCGCTGGCGAGCCACCTCCTTCATGGAATGCGAGGTGGCTCACTGTGCAGGCGGGAGGAACCGACATCGACTCGCCTGCTCCTGCTTGAGACGAACCGCGAGTGTGGAAGTCAAGCAGTTCCTCCGCCCAAGTCGATTACGGGACCCGCGGGCGACCCGCCTATGAGGGAATACCTCGCCCTCCACCGGCGTCTCCCGCGTACGAGCGGGGTCGCCATGACGCCGGCTACAGGGGCTTGACAGAGCACGCGTGGCTACTGGCAATGGCACCGTCGGCCCGCCCTGCCAGCGGCCCGGGCGGCCGCGGCCGCGGGCGGCGAAACGCTCAGTCGACCCACTCGATGTTGTGCCGTGGCCCGGCGTCGAGCATCCGGCGGATCAGCTCGTCGGTCACCGGAGGAGGCGCTGCCCCCGGATCCTCGACCGGCGTGCAGACCTCGCGGAACCAACCCTCCATTCCAGCGGGCGTGTAGACGGCGATCATCCTCGCGGGCGCCGGGTTCTCGTTCCGGTAGGAGTGGCGCGTGGCGCGCGGGACGAAAACGGATTCGCCTGCCGAGACCGTGCGCGTGTCCGATCCCGCCGTAAACGTGATGCTTCCCGACGTAATCGCGAAGAGCTCGTCCTCCGCGAGATGCTTATGCGGCGGCGGGCCGCCGCCCGAGCCGACGACGCAGTCGAGCGCGAACATGGCACCGCCCGACTCGTCGCCCGTTACGAGGAAGGTGTACATGTCGCCCGGCCCCCAGAACGATCTGCCCATCTGCCCCGACGCAACCTGGATCACTCGGCTGGTGAACTCGTTCATGATCGGTTACTCCTCCGGGGACAGCGGCCGCGGCAGCCGCGCGTGGACGTTACCTACCTTCGCGAAGCACATCCGGTCAGGTGGAAGCACCTGCAACGGAGGGAGGACGCATACACGACAATGGTCGCACGACCCCCTGGAGCGGCAATGGCGGCTGCGCCGAATGTCGCCTTCCGCTCGCGGGTGAGGTCGGTCAAGCCTGTCCGCAAGACGACCCCTTGGTTGCACTTCTCCCGCACCGGTAAGGGTCCCAGGTCCCCCTCCGGCAGGGGAGCCAACCGCGAAGACGAGGGGACGACGGGCCGTCTCTGCGGTCACCGGGGCGACCTATACTCGGCGCGCCGTCGCCCCTGTCAAGGCCACACCCCGCGATACCAGAGCTGCACACCGCCGGCGGGCGTATTGGGCCTATCGGCCCAGCCGTGGACCGACGCCTCCAACCAGATCATCGCCGGGCTGTTCCTCGCGCGCGCCAGGTGACAGATCACTTCGCGACCCTGGACGACATCCAGACGAAGCTGTTCCTGGACCAGAACTCGGAGTTCCCGTCCATCGCCGCCGACCTCAGGATCGCCCAAGCCGGGGAGCAGAGCGTCGTCGCGAGCGTCGACTACATGGGCGTCTTCGGGGTCATCGTGGGCATCCTGGCCGCCATCCCGGCTCCAGGCTTCCAGGCCGGCGCGGCGGCGATCCAGACGGCGCTCGCTCTCGGCGAGGCCTTGACCCCGACGGTGACAGGCGAGGAGCCCAATCAGCTCGACCAGACCTTCGCACAGATGCGGCGCCATGTCGCCAAGCTCCAACAGCAGACTCGCGACGCGATCACCGCCCAGCGACGCCAGGTGCTGGGGGACTACGGTCTCCTCGCCACCGTCGGTCGACTCGTCGCTTCGAACATCTGGCAGCTCGACCGGCAGGCCGCGCTAAGCAGCGGCCGCCAAGGCTTCACCCGGTCGGTCTACGAGGCATTCATCCCGGTGCTATGGGACCGCTGGGAAGTGACGGGATGCATCGTCAACCGCTCCTTCGCCAAGCAGACGGACTGCTCCGTGCCGTCGGCGGGTCCGCTGGTCAAGACCACCGGCCTCGACTTCCAGGGCGTGTTTGCGCGGCAGAAGCCATGTGACTTCAATCCCATCGGTGGCAAGCTGACCTGCAGATGGAAGAGCTTCGAGGAGCTGGGGTACGGCGACACGGTGAAGACGCTGCTCGATCCGGTGACGTCGGCCTGCACCTACAACGCGATCGCGGGGACGTCCTGGAGATACGGGTGCTCCCTGGGGATCAGCGCCACTGAGCTCATGCGCGAACCGCCTCCACCGGCGTCGCCGTGGACGTTCCAAGTGCTCCGCTGCAAGGGCAAGCGCCCCGAAGCTCGCGAGACGGGAACCTGTCCGGAGGTCCAACCCGGAGGCCCGCACCCCTGATGGGAAATCCTGTTGGGAATCAAGCGGCGGCCTGCTGCAGCGTGACGTGTTGGCCGCGGGCATCGTGCTGAGCGACGAGGCGCTTGATCTGTCGTGTAGGGAACGCCCGATGTGGGCAGCGGGTGCGGCGGCCACCGCCGACGCGGACGGCGGCGTGCTGCGGCGTCACCTTCGTGCCAAGCGAGGCGTGATCAGTAGGCGCGGGCAATGATTGCCTCGACCTCTGGGCCCTCAACGTCGTCGATGAAGCCGCCGTCTTCGCGTCGTAGGCAGCGGACGGTTGCGCCAGCCTCAGCGAGCCTTTGCTCGCCGTCGGGACCCAGGGCGACCCAACGAATGCGGGCGGCAGCGTCACGGGCGGCGTCGGCGGCCTCTTCGGTGGTCGCCGCCGGGTGGAGACGGTCGTCGCGGTACTTGGTGGCCTGCTCAAGTAGCGCTGCGTGGGCTAACCCGAGGGTCTCGTGGACGCGCTCTGAGATCTCGGCGATCGAGACGGTGGACTTCTCGTTGGTGGCCCGGCTGACCAGTGTCACCTCCTGGTTCGCGAGGTCGCGCGGCCCGATCTCCACCCGAACTGGCACTCCTTTGAGCTCCCAGTCAGTGACCCGGCGGCCGAATGAGATATCGGTGTTGCCGTCGACCTCCACGCGCACTCCGCGCGCTGTCAGCTCAGCGGCGAGGGAACGTGCGTGCTCGGTCGCGCCGTGCTCGTCCTTGATGACGACGAGCACGACCTGAATCGGTGCCAACGCAGGGGGAAGGCGGAGACCGCCGTCATCACCGTGAGCCATGATCAGCGCCCCGAGCAAACGCGTCGATGCGCCCCATGACGTCTGCCATGGGTGGCGTTGCCGCCCGTCACGATCGGTGAAGAGAGTCCCGAAGGCGCGCGAGAAATTTTGGCCGAGCTCGTGGCTAGTCCCCATCTGTAGAGCCTTGCCATCGCGCATCAGCCCTTCGCAGGTCCATGAGCGCAGAGCCCCGGCGAACTTCTCGCGGTCGGTCTTGCATCCGGTGAACACCGGGATCGCCATGACGTCCCGCATGACCTGTTCGTAGACCTCGGTAAGGATTCTCAGCGCGAACGTCCTCGCCTCTTCGGCGCTCACGTGCGCCGTGTGGCCTTCCTGCCAGAGAAACTCGGTCGTGCGCAGGAACAGCCGCGGCCGCAGTTCCCAGCGCACGACGTTGGACCAGTTGTTGATCAGCAGGGGCAGGTCACGGTAGCTGTTGATCCACTTCGCGAAGTAGCTATTGATGATCGTTTCGCTCGTTGGGCGCACGACCGCGGGCTCCTCGAGCCGCTTGCCACCGCCGTGCGTGACCACCGCAAGCTCGGGGCTGAACCCCTCGACGTGCTCGGCTTCGCGGCGCAGGTAGCTCTCAGGAATCAGAAGCGGAAAGTAGGCATTCCTAACACCGGTCGCCTTGATTCGGGTGTCGAGCTCTTGCTGCAGTCGCTCCCAGATCGAGAATGCCCACGGCCGGATCACCATCGTCCCCCGGACCGGCCCGTTGTCGGCGAGCTCGGCCTTCGCCACCACCTCCTGGTACCACCGCGGGAAGTCCTGCGCCTGTGGCGTGAGGATCGGGTTGGTCACGGCCGGCGATGCTAGCTGCGTCGCCGCGTGCGTCCGATGCCGACCTCGGGGCGAGCGTCGCAGGCTTCACCTGGCCGCGAATAAAGGGATCCGAGCTCGCCGGTTGGCCGTCGGCGTTGGCCGGCCGTGGTCGATGCGAGGGGGAGTAGCCGCACGGGTCTCACCGACGTCGAGTCCAGTGGATGTTGGTGCGGCAGAAGATGACTATCTCGGACTTACCGTGCAGGAGCGCGAACGTCGGCGAGTACCTCGGCGCGCTCAAGGTCGGGCAGCCCGGCGATTCAGCTCCAAGAGGCGACTGTGCCGTAAGGGGAGCGGCGGATTCGGGCGGTCATTGCGAGAGCAGCTCGGTGAGCTGTTCGGTGGGGTTGGCGAAGCCGAGTCGCTTGCGGGGTCGGCCGTTGAGTTCGTCGGCGACGGCGTCGAGCTCGGCTTCGGTGAGGGTGCTGAAGTCGGTGCCCTTGGGGAAGTACTGGCGCAGCAGGCCGTTGGTGTTTTCG
>DATDLN010000186.1:0-2370 GCA_036519295.1 Thermoleophilaceae bacterium | reverse complement strand
CACTTCCGGCAGGGTGCTGCCCCCTCGCCGGAGCAGCGGCGCCTCGAGCCCGATGTCGAGGCTATAGGCGAGCTGGAGCTCGTACGCGCCGCCGCGAAGCGATGACGCGTCGGTCGAGAGCACGAGCGCTCGAGCCCCGTCATCGCTCCAGAGGAGGAACGCGCCGGGCAGCGCCCGATCTATCGAGTCTCGTCGCGCGCGCCTTGGGCCGCGCAGCCTGGCCCACCACGCCTATGTCGGCATAACGCGCGCACGCCGAAGCCGACCGACACTCGTCAGCGACGGCGAGCTGGTCGGCAAGGGGCTCATACCGCCCTACAGCGTGACCTCGGCGCGGTCGTCGGGACTGCTGTCTGGATCGAGGACCCAATGCTGCGACACCGTCGCCCGATACAGCCGATAGGGCGCCGGAGCAAGCATGTTCTCCAACGCCCAGCGGCGGGTCAGGCCCTGTGCCTGGCTGGCCGTGTCAAAGAAAGCGATGTCGCGTTCGAGTTCGGCACCCGACAGTTCCTCGGCGCGAGCCGACATGTACACCGCCAGCGCGCTTCCCTCCGCGACCTGGGAGTTGAAGATGACGATGCTCACCTCCGGGCGCGCCCTGACGTTCCGAGAATGCCTGCGGTCGGGCGACGAGACCCAGATGAACCGCCGGTAGTCGGACTGCGCGTACAACACGGGCGTGACCCAGGGCACGCCGTCCCCGTCGGCGGTGCCGAGCACCATGTAGCGGTTCGACTCGATGATGTCCCTCGCCATGTCGCTGAAGTCGGTCATGTCTTCTCCTTCGCCACGCGGACGCGTCGGTCGGTTGCTAGCAGGCCTGAAGAGGACGCAGACTTCTACGCAGCTCTTCGATAGCTGATCGCGAGGTCGTCGTCCCAGGTCGAGCCGCCTCGCGACAGCACGCTCTCCGCTTCCGCAGTGAGCTGCCGCACAGCCGCCCGCTGCGGGATCGTTAGCGTGGCGCCCGCTCGCTCGCCAGACGACGCGCGTACTCCTCCCCGGGCCCGAGCGCGGCTCCGGTGATCACCGCCGTGCGGCCCTCGTGGCGGCTCACGTGTCGACCCCGCGTACACGGGGCCGGCGCCACCGCGCGTTCATGCCCTGCCCGTCGAGCGAGCGACTGCGACCGTCCCGGATCGGCAGCATCGTCCAGATCCCGAACCCGATGCGAGCGCGTTCGGGGATCAAGGTCCCGGGGGCCTCGTACACCCTACGACCGTCGACGCTCCAGGCGCGGTCGATCTGCTCCGGTCGAGCGTGATCTCGCACGCGCGAAGCCGGGTGAAGTCGTCGTCGAAGTCCTCGTACGGCGACTCGACGACGTGGTAGAACGGCTCGCCTGCTCCGCCACCGCCCAAGCCCAGCTGCTCGTGCAGCGCGAGCACGCGGGTGGAGGTGCCGCAGACGGCGAACACGCGCTGGCTCACGTCGAGGTCGAAGACGTGGAAGGCGGCCATTCCCCGACGGTAGTCCCCCGGTTCCCCACCGATGTTCTCGACCGCGAGGTCGACGGCGAACGTCGCGGGCCGATCCGGCGGCAGCTCGAACTGGCCAGTCGAGAAGGTGAGGTACTTGGGGCTGTCGGCGGACTGAAACCTGTCGTGCGACAGTGAGAAGCGCGGAATCGTCACTCGCACCTCGCCCTCGCCGACGGCCAGCTCCGCGTTGGGGTCCAGCGGGATGTGCTCGCCCGTCGGGAGCGGCAGGCGCGCCGGGCTCCAGCGCGCAGCGTCGAGGTCCGGCCCCCTGAGCTCGTCGTACGTGACGAAGTCGTCCGGGGCGTGCGTCTCAGGCGTCACGGCTTCCGCCGGTGGGGATGGCGATTCGGCTGAGGGCGCTGATGGTCACGTCCGTCGGCTTTCCAAGTTGCTTGCGTGTGCAAGTAATGGAGTGAGCAGGTACTTCATGCGGTTCCTCCTCGGGGTCCGAGCGGCGCCGTTCGTCGCTTCACCCTAACGACGAACGAAAGCGGCCCATTTCGACAGCGGGTGGGCCGCCCCGAGGCGGTCGCCGAGCACTTCTCCGACGACGCGGTCACTACGACGGACAAAGGCATCGTCGGAGTCGATTTCGCCGACCGTCCAGAGCAGGCACGTCGTCGCGCCCCCCGGGCCGGCTCTCGCTGAGCGACGATTGCGAGCGTGTCAGGCCGATGCCGCGCGCGCCGGCTTCCCGGGTGTTCGCTATTCCCGAGGCGCGGCGTTGTATTCCTCGTCGGTCATATGCTCGCGCCAGGTGACGGGGCTGCCTTGGTCGTCGGCTTCCCGGATGGCGAGGTCGGTCATGAAGCGGCTGGGGGCAGCGCCGTGCCAGTGTCTTCCCCGGGCTCGACCGGTTGGGCACAGCTGGCCTTCAGCGCGAACC
>DATDLN010000185.1:0-4236 GCA_036519295.1 Thermoleophilaceae bacterium | reverse complement strand
CCCCAGGCCTTCGAGGACCGCCGGGGACCGCCGACCCCCCCAGCATTGCGTGCGGCGCCCCAAAACCGCCGGGGGCCGGATGTCAGAACTGAACCTTCCTCACCGCCTCCTTGATCTTCCCGATGATCACATCGCCGAGCTCCTGGCCCTGGTCGGTCTTGAAGCCCTTCATCGCCGCGATCACTCCTGCCATGACGAGCGCGATCAGCAGGATCAGTGCCACATACTCGACGGTGCCCTGGCCGGCCTCGCGGCGGAGCCCGAGCAGGCTGGCGTGCAGGCGTCCCATCAAGCGGTACATCGTCCACCTCCTCCGGTTGATTTCGAGCGAGGTGGATGCTCCGCGGCCGCGGCGCACGGCTCCAGACCTGGGAGTGACAAGTGCGTAACGGGAGAGGCCCCTGCCATGATCCCGGCGCATGTGCGGGATCGGAGCCATCCTCGATCCGGCCGGCACCACGGGGCCCGAGGGGGCACAGCGGATCGTGGAGGCGCTACGGCATCGGGGCCCGGACGGCGACGCGATCAGGCGAATTGGACCGGTCGCGCTCGCCCACACCCGGCTTGCGATCATCGACGTGCAAGGCGGCGACCAACCGCTCGACTCCGAGGACGGGCAGATCACGGCGATCGTCAACGGCGAGATCTACAACCACGTGGAGCTGAGGACCGCGCTCGAACAGCGCGGTCACCGCTTCGCCACCCGTTCCGACAGCGAGGTGGTGGTCCACGCCTACGAGGAGCACGGGCTCGACTGCGTTCGGCGCCTGAACGGGATTTTCGCCTTCGCTCTCTGGGACCAGCGCCGGCGGCGGCTGGTGGCCGCCCGCGACCAGTTCGGCGTGAAGCCCCTCTACTGGTGGAGCGACGGCGGGCGCGTGGCGCTCGCCTCGGAGATCGGCGCCCTGCTCGCGGCCGGCCTCACAAGGCCGGAGGTCGATCGCGTGGCGCTCGACCATTACCTCGCCTGCCGCTTCGTACCCTCGCCACGGACGCTGTTCGAGGGGATCGCCAAGCTGCCGCCGGCCTCGACGCTGGTGGCGGATGAGGGGGCGAAACCGCGCGTCGAGAGCTGGCGCGAGCCTCCCGGCGCCCACTTCGAGAGCATGGCCGAAGACGAGCTCGCGACCCAGCTCGCCGAGCGCTTCGCCGACGCCGTCGAGCGGCAAATGATGTCGGACGTCCCCTACGGGGCGTTCCTCTCGGGCGGCGTGGACTCGGCCGCCGTGGTCGCCGCGATGGCGCGCCGCTCGGCCGCGCCGCCGGCCACCTTCACGATCGGCTTCCCCGGTCATGGCGCGGCGCTCGACGAGCGCGAGTACGCCGCCGAGAGCGCGCGCCTGATCGGAACCGAGCACCGCGACACGGCAATGACGGAGACCGACTTCCTGGCCGAGCTTGCGCGCTGCATCCCTCGGCTCGAGGAGCCGTGCGGGATCCCCAGCGCCCCCGCGCTTCTCCAGCTCTCGCGCTTCGCGGCCGAGAGCGTGAAGGTGGTGCTGGCCGGGCAGGGAGCGGACGAGCCGCACGGCGGCTACGGTCGTCACCAGGCGGCGGCGCTGCTGCGCCATGCGAGGCTCGTGCCGGCCGTGGCGGCCACGCCCGCGGCCGCGCTCGCTCGAGCCCTCCCTCGCGCGGCCCG
Organism: Thermoleophilaceae bacterium; assembly: GCA_036519295.1. GTDB lineage: Bacteria > Actinomycetota > Thermoleophilia > Solirubrobacterales > Thermoleophilaceae > JACVRW01. Next base: position 2,594 of record DATDLN010000185.1, on the reverse strand, counting down.
AGCCCGGCGCGCCGCACACCTGCTCGGCGGTCGCGGCGACGCCGAGCGTCTGCTGCGGCTCGTCGAGATCACGGACGAGCCGGTGCAAGCGGCGCTGCTGCGGAGGGACCGAGCCGGGCGGGACGGAAGCGGTCGAGCAGCGGGAGCGTCAGGCGAGCAGGCCCAGGCCGAACGGCTGGCCACGGCGCGCGACGTCCTCGCCGACGTCGCCGGCCGCGACCTGCTCGAGCAGGCCCTCTACCTCGACACGCGCATGTTCCTGCCCGACGGCATCCTGCTGTGCAACGACAAGATGTCGATGGGCGCGAGCCTCGAGCTGCGAGTGCCGTTCCTCGACCTCGAGCTGATGCGGTTCGTCGAGCGGATCCCCGCCCGCGTCCGCGTGCGGCCGCGCGCGGGCAAGCGCCTGCATCGCAGGGCAATGGAGCTCCTCCTGCCGGCGGGCCTCGCCGACCGTCCGAAGCACGGCTTCTCAACCCCGTACGATGACTGGCTGCGGCGCTCGCTCGGCCAGGAGGTCGAGCGCCGCTACGGGGCGCGCTCGGCGCTCGCGGAGCTGATCGAGCCCGCCGCGGTCGCGCGGCTGGTGGACGAGCATGCCCGGGGGCGCGCGGACCACAAGAGCATCCTCTATTGCCTGCTCGAGCTGTCCGAATGGCACGCGGCGTTCGTGGAGGAGCGGCAGCCCATGGCGGAGGCCGCTGGGGCTTGACCCGGGTTCTCTTCGTTCACGGCCGCAGGGCCAGCTTCGTCGTGCTCGACCGCGAGATCCTGGCCGAGCGCTACGAAATCGAGGATCTCTACCAACCCGGCCGCTTCCCGAATCCGATCGCGGTCATCGGCGGCGTCGCGCGCGCGGACCTCGTCTTCGGCTGGTTCGCGTCCTGGCACACCTTCTTCCCGATTACCCTGGGCTGGCTCGTCCGCAAGCCCACGGTGCTGATCGTCGGCGGGTTCGACACCGCCAACATGCCCGACATCGGGTACGGCCACCAGCGCGGCGGCCTGCGCCGCTGGGCAAGCCGCTGGATCATGCGCCGGTCGCGTCGGCTCGTCACGAACTCCGACTACAGCCTCAGCGAGATCGAGCGCAACACGCCGATCGCGCGGTCGCGGGTGACCGTGATCCACCACGGCGTTCCGGACCGGTTCGGCGAGCTCCCGGGGAAGAAGCAGCCCGAGGCGCTCACGGTGGGCGCGATCGACCGGACGACGCTCGTCCAAAAGGGTCAGCTTGCGTTCGTGCGGGGGGCCGCTGAGCTCCCCGACGTGAGATTCGTGTTCGCGGGGAAGTGGCTCGACGCCGCGATCGACGTCCTGCGTGCCGGCGCGCCCGAGAACGTCGAGTTCACGGGCTGGCTCTCGGAGCCGGAGCTGAACGCGCGCTACCGCGACGCGGCCGTTTACGTCCAGGCCTCGCGACACGAGGGCTTCGGCCTGGCCGTGGCGGAGGCGATGCTGGCGGGCTGCGTACCGGTGGTGATGAACGCCACCGCGATGCCCGAGGTGGTTGGCGACGCGGGCGTGCTAATCGAGTCGCAGCGGCCCGCGGACGTGGCCGCCGGGGTACGGCGCGCACTCGAGCTCGGTCCCGACGCCGCCCGGCGAGCGCGGGAGCGGATCCTCACGAGGTTCCCGATGGAGCGCCGCCGCGAGGGCATCCAGCGCGTTGTGGAGGAGGCCCTGCGGGGTCAGAGCTCCCAGTAGCGGCCGAGCGTCGCCGCCGCCGTCTCGGCCAGGCGATCCCGGTCGACCGAGCGGGGGTCGCCGCCGTCGGCGAGCGCCTCCATCGTGGCGGCCACCGAGCTCGAGAGGGCGTCGAGGTCGTAGCCGCCCTCGAGCACCACGCCCACCGGGACGTCGAGCTCGTCCGCAAGCGCCCGCACGCGACGCGACAGCTCGCCGTAGGAGGAGGTGTCGAGCGTGCAGCCGCCGACGGGATCGGCGCGGTGGGCGTCGAAGCCACCCGAGATCAAGATCAGGTCGGGGCGGAACTGGCGCGCCGCGGGCGCAGCGATGTGCTCGACGAGCGAGAGGAAGACCTCCTCCCCGCTCCCACCCGGCACCGGCAGGTTGAGCGAGAAGCCCTCGCCCGCCCCCGAGCCGACGTCGGCGAGCGGCCCGGTGCCTGGATAGAACGGGTATTGATGGATGCTCGCGAACAGCAACTCGGGCGAGCCGTGGAAGATCGAGTTGGTGCCGTTCCCGTGGTGCACGTCCCAGTCGAGCACGAAGACCCGCTCGGCGCCGAGGGCGTCGAGCGCGTGGCGCGCCGCCACGGCCATGTTCGAGAACAGGCAGAAGCCCATCGCCCGTGCGTGCTCCGCGTGGTGCCCCGGCGGTCGCAGCCCGGCGAAGCCGAGCCGCTCGCCGCCTGTGAGCAGCGCCTCCACCAGCGCGCAGGCCCCGCCGGCGGCGTGAAGCGCCGCCTCCCAGGAACCTTGGCTGAGAGGTGTGTCGAGGTCGAAGGCGCCCTCGCGGGCGCTCAGCTCGCGAACAGCGTCCACGTGCTCGCGAGAGTGAACCGCGAGCAGCTGCTCCTCGGACGCTCGCGGCGCCTCGCGGCGCTCCCAGCCGAGCCATCCGCGTCGCTC
>DATDLN010000184.1:0-35403 GCA_036519295.1 Thermoleophilaceae bacterium | reverse complement strand
GACGCCCGAGCGGACCCACTAGATACGCTCCAGCGCCTCCCGCGCCGCCTGCTCGCCCGAGCGCACCGCGCCGTCCATATAGCCGTTCCACACCGTGGCGCACTCTGCGCCCGCCCAGTGAAGCGGGCCGATCGGCTCGCGCAGGGCGGGGCCGTAGCTCGTCCACGCGCCCGTCGGCATGTGGCAGCCGTAGCAGCCGCGCGACCATTCCTCGTCCGCCCAGAGGCGCTCCACGTACGCGTCGGGCCGCCCCGCGCGCGGGCCGAACAGGCGGACGAAGCAGTCGAGCACGGCGGAGCGGCGCTTGTCCGCGGGGAGGCGCCCCAGTTCGCGCGCGTGCCGGCCCTCGAGGAACCCGAGGAGCACGCCGGGCGCACCGCCGGGAGGAGAGTTGTCATAGGTCAACTTGACGGGGCCGGTGTCGCTCGTGGCCTGGCCGGACAGCCCTTCCGCCCGCCAGAACGGCTCGTCGTAGATCGCCATGCACTTCCCCACCGTGCCGAGCGGCATGCGCTGCGTGAGCTGATCGCGGTAGCCGGGCAGCGGCGGGTCGTAGGCGATGCGGCCCGCGAGCGTCGGCGCGAGGGCCACGATCGCGCGTCTGCCCCGGGCGAGCGTGCCGTCGGCATGGATCGCGACACCGTCCGGGCCGTGCTCGATCCGGCGGACGGGCGCGCCGAGCACGAGCCGTTCCCCGCCAAGCCGCTCCGCCAGCCGCAGCGGCACGAGTTGGGAGCCGCCCACGAAGCGATCCTGCTGCGCGCCGCCCGCGGTGTCGAACAGGATCTCGAGGCTGCCGGCCGAGCGGATGTAGAAGAGCACGTGGAGGAGCGACATCTCCTCGGGCTCGGCCGCCCAGACCGCCTCGATGCCCAGCTCGAGCAACGCCCGCCCGGCACGCGTGACGAGGTTGCGGCGCATCCACGTGGCCGCGGTCTGCGCGTCGAGTCTCGCCGCATCGGAGGCCCGCCACGGCGCCTCGAGCGGCACCCGGCGCGCGAGCCGGTTGAGCTTGTGCTGCGCGCGCTGGACGTCGAGCAGCACCAGCGGGTTGATACGCGGGATCGTGCCCGTGTACCGGCGCAGGCTGCCGGCGTAGTCGATGACGTTCTCGCCCTCGTCATGGGTGGGGAACGTCCCGACGCCGAGCTCTCCCGCCAGCGCTGCCAGCCGATCCTGGGTGGGGCCGATCCATTGGCCCCCAAGCTCGACCACCGCCCCGCCGCCGATGTCGTGGTTCAGCACGCGCCCGCCGACGCGGTCGCGGGCCTCGACGACCACCACCGACGCCCCGGAGGCGACGGCCTCCCGCGCCGCGGTCATGCCCGCCAGCCCCGCGCCGACCACGACCAGGTCGGCTTCGTGGCTCCGCGGCTCGGCCATCCGCGCGCACCCTACCGGGCGTCCCAGGCCTCTCAGCGGCGCGACCGAGGGCTCGCTATGGTGCGCGTGATGGCTTCGTCCCCGCGCACTCGGACGCGCGAGGAGGAGCGCCGCCTCAACCTGCGCACGCTCGTGATTGCGAGCGTCGCGTCCGCAACGGCGGCCGCCGTCACCTCGCAGCTATGGATCGCCGGCACCTGGATTGCCGCGGCGGTCACCCCTGTGCTCGTGACGCTGCTCAGCGAGCTGCTCAACCGCCCCACCGAGCGGCTAGCGCAGGCGTTGACGAGCGACAGCACGGCGGTGCCCGATCCCGAGGCGCCCGCCCAGCGCGGGACCGCGGCCCCGCAGGAGCCCCCGGACATCGAACCCGATCCTGATGCCCCACCGCCCGGCGCCGCCGGCCCTGTGCGCGTCTATCGCCAGTCGTCGCGGCGGCCGGCCCGGCGCCGGATCGCCTACGGGGTCGTCGCCGCAACGGCGGCGATCGCGTTCGTCGTCGGAGTCGTGCTGTTCACCACGACCGAATTGCTCGCGGGCGAGTCGATCGGCAAGAGCGGCAAGAGAACCACGCTGTTCAGCGCGGGCGGCGGCAAGAGCAAGAAGTCCCAATCCGAGGAGCAGAACCGGACTTCCACCACCGACACCACCGAGCAACAGAACCAAGAGACGCAAACCTCGACGGAGGAGCAGCCACCTCCGTCGACCGAGACCGCTACCACCCCGACGACCCAACAGCCGCAGACCACCGAGCAAGCTCCGGAGAGTGTTGCCCCGCAGAGCGGCGGGGCGGAGTCCCAGACCACGCCCGCGCCCTAGCGCACCCTTTTTTGCGCCCCCCGCTCCGGGTACGGAATACGCGACCCCGATTCGAGGAGGCACGCCATGGCCGAGTGCGAGGTCTGTGGCAACGAGTACGACAAGACCATGGAGATCACGAGGGCGGGCGAGACCCACGTGTTCGACAGCTTCGAGTGCGCGATCCACGCCATCGCCCCGACCTGCGCGCACTGTGGCTGCAAGATCATCGGTCACGGGATCGAGTCGAACGGCTCGATGTACTGCTGCGCGTACTGCGCCGAGCAGTCCGGCGTGCGGGGCGCCCGCGACCGCATCGAGGCTTAACTTCGCCTGGAGCCTCCCGACGGCGGCCGGGCGGTCAGGACAACGCGGGCGTGCGACCATCAGGCTGGAGTGGCGCACGCTCACTACCACGACCCCACACGCACGACGGATTCGCGCCGGCTGAGCGCGGCGTTCGCTCTGATCCTCGGCTTCATGGCGGTGGAGGTCGTGGTCGGCCTGCTCGCGTCCTCCCTGGCCCTGCTCTCCGACGCCGCCCACATGCTCACGGACGCCGGCGCAATCGCGCTCGCCCTGCTCGCTGCGCGGCTCGCCCGCCGTCCCGCGGGCGGCGGCTTCACCTTCGGCCTGCGCCGAGCCGAGATCCTCTCGGCTCAGCTGAACGGCGCCACCCTCGTGGCCCTTGCCGCGGTCGTGGTCTTCGAGGGCGTACGCCGCCTCGTCGAGCCGCCGGACGTCGAGGGCGTGCCGGTGGTCGCGGTCGCGCTGGCCGGTATCGCGGTCAACCTCGCCGCCACCGCGATCCTCGCCGGCGCGGACCGCCGCAGCCTGAACGTGGAGGGCGCCTTCCAGCACGTGCTCACCGACCTGTTCGCGTTCATCGCCACCGCGATCGCGGGAGTCGTCGTCATCGCCACGGGCTTCTCGCGCGCGGACGGCATAGCTGCCCTGCTGGTCGCCGCCCTGATGCTGCGGTCGGGCTATGGCCTGCTGCGAGACTCGGGCCGGGTCCTCCTGGAGGCCGCGCCCCGCGACCTGGACCCGGACGAGATCGGAAACGCGCTCGCGGCCGAGCCGCACGTGGTGGAGGTGCACGACCTCCACGTCTGGGAGGTCACCTCGGGCTTCCCCGCGCTGTCCGCGCACGTGACCGTGCGCTCGGGCTGCGACACGCAGTCGCACCGCCGCCAGCTGGCCGAGATGCTGTACGAGCGCTTCGGGATCGAGCACTCGACTCTGCAGGTAGAGGAGCGCCACGAGGGGCCGCTCACGATCGAGCCGCTGCGCCCGCGTAGCTCGTAGGCACATGCCGCGCTTCGTCATCCAACAGCACGCCGCAACCAGCATGCACTTCGACTTCCGGCTCGAGGTGTCAGGGACGCTCAAGTCCTGGGCCGTTCCCAAGGGCCCGTCCACCGACCCTCGTGAGAAGCGGCTGGCGATGGCGGTCGAGGATCACTCGCTGTCGTGGGGAGATTTCGAGGGGGTCATCGCGGAGGGGGAATACGGCGCCGGTCCGGTGATCGTGGGACCGCGGCGAGTACCGCAACCTTCGCGACGAGTCCATGGAAGAGGCGCTCGAGCTTGGCCACCTCTCGTTCTGGCTCGAGGGCAAGAAGCTGCGAGGCGGTTGGTCGCTGCGTAGGATCGGCGGCCGGCGCTGGCTGCTCGTCAAGCGCCGCGACGAGGGGGCGGACGCGCGGCGAAACCCGGTGAGCACCCAGCGCGAATCGGTGGTGAGCGGGCGGACGATCGAGGAAGTGGGTGGCAAGTACTAACCCGAGGGCCACCGTCCGTGCCGGTCGTAATAGCGCCGGGCGTTCTCCTCCCGCTCGCGATCACGCGAGCTCGCGATTCCAAGCCGCATCAGCAAGTTCAGGAGGGCCACAAGCATCCCGACGCCGATGAGGGCGACTCCTGCCGCTACCACGGTGTCGCTTCCGCCCACGATCGTCAGGACCAGCCCGGTCAACGCTATGACCGCCGGAAGCGCATAGCGGACGACGATCACCGATCCTCGCTGCACTTGAACTTCAGGTATACCCCACCAGCCGTGGAGCCCACCCAGCCAGGACGGATCGAGCCGATGAAGGCCGTCCTCACCGACGAGCCGTTCTCGGACCCCGCCTGGATCTTCGAGCGCAAGCTCGACGGCGTACGCTGTCTCGCCTTTCGAGGTGGCCGCTCGGTGAAGCTGGTCTCGCGCACGGGGCGTGACATGAGCGGCTCCTACCCCGAGCTCGTGGAGGCGCTCGAGCGCGAGCGTTGCGACGACTTCGTGGTCGACGGCGAGATCGTCGCCTTCGATGGCGCAGTCACGAGCTTCTCCCGTCTCCAGCGGCGCATGCAGCTCAGCGATCCGGAGGCGGCTCGGCGGACCGGGGTCGCGGTCTTCCTCTACGTGTTCGACCTGCTTCGTCTCGAGGGCGAGGACCTCCGCGAGCTCCCCCTGCGCGAGCGCAAGTCGCGCCTGCGTCGAGCGCTGTCGTTCCATGGGCCGGTCCGCTTCACCCCTCACCGCAACGAGCGCGGCGAGGAGATGTTTCGCGAGGCCTGCCAGAAGGGTCTCGAGGGCGTGATCGCCAAGCGCGCGGAAAGCCCCTACCGCGGCAGCCGCTCGCGCGATTGGCTCAAGCTCAAGTGCCACGCCGAGCAGGAGCTCGTGATCGGCGGCTTCACCGCGCCCAAGGGATCGCGCACCGAGTTCGGCGCGCTGCTCGTCGGCTACCACGACGACGGGGACCTGCGCTACGCGGGAAAGGTCGGCACCGGCTTCGACCGGAAGACGCTCGCCGATCTCGCCCGCCGGCTGCGCGCGCTCGAGCAGGAGGAACCGCCGTTCGTGGACGTCCACCCGATCCCGCGCGGCACCCGCTGGGTTCGCCCCGAGCTGGTCGCTCAAGTCGCTTTCAGCGAGTGGACGCGCGACGGGCGCCTGCGCCACCCGCGCTATCTCGGCCTCCGCAACGACAAACCGGCCCGCGAGGTGGTGCGGGAGCGTCCACGATGAAGGTCGAGATCACCCACCCTGACAAGGTCCTCTTCCCGGGCGACGGAGTCACCAAGGCGGACCTCGCCTCGTACTACGAGCGCGTGTCGGAGTGGATGCTCCCGCACGTGAAGGGGCGCCCTCTGAGCCTCCAGCGCTTTCCCGACGGAATCGAGAGGCAGGGGTTCTTTCACAAGGACGTTCCGGACTACTTCCCGGAGTGGGTGCGGCGCGTCGAGGTGCCGAAGCGGGGCGGCACGATCACCCACGCTTACATTCAGGACTCGGACACGCTCGTTTACCTGGTCGGCCAGAACACGATCACGCCGCACGTCTGGCTCTCGCGCGCCGACCGCGTGTGGCAGCCCGATCGGCTCGTCTTCGACCTCGACCCGTCAACCGGCGACTTCGCGGCGGTGCGGCGGGCAGCCCGCTGGACGGGCGAGCTGCTGGAGGAGCTCGGCCTCGCCCCCTTCGCACAGGTCACCGGGTCGAAGGGGATCCACGTGTGGACCCCGCTGCGCAGGCGCCTCCGCTTCGACGAGGTGCGCGACTTCGCGCGCGACGCCGCCGCGGTGCTGGCGGAGCGCCACGCGGACGAGTTGACGGTCGAGATGCGGAAGGCGAAGCGCGAGGGCCGCCTCCTGGTCGACGTAGCGCGCAACGCCTACGCTCAGACGGCCGTGCCCCCCTACGCGGTGCGTCCTCGACCCGGCGCCCCGGTCGCGACGCCGCTCGCGTGGGAAGAGCTCTCCGACTCGAAGCTGCGACCGGACCGCTGGACCGTGAAGACCGTTCTGCGCCGACTGGCCGCCAAGGGGGATCCGTGGGAGGAGATCCAGTCCTATGCCCGCGGTCTGGGAGCCGCGCGGCGGAAGCTCGAGGCCATGCGCTGAGCGCCTCCTATCGCCGCTGACAGCGCGGGCACCAGACGGTGGTGCGCCCGGCCACCGGCGCCTTTCGCAGGCGCGCGCCGCAGCGCGGACAGGTCGGCTCGCGCGCGTCGCGGGCCCCGGTAAGCCAGCCGTCGATCGGCGGCACGCGGCCGGTCGGAAGCGAGTCGCGCACGACCTCGTCCATTGCCTCCCACAGGCGATCGATCCGGCGCCTCGAGAGGCGCGGCACCAGCGCGCGGGGGGTGACCCGGGCCCGCCACGCGATCTCATCCACCATGAGGTTGCCGAGCCCGGCGATCAGCCGCTGGTCCATGAGCGCCGCCTTGATCCCGCCGCGTCGGCGGCCGAGCAGCTCGTGGAAACCCTCGCGGTCGACCTCGGCGGCGTCCGGACCGAGCGGGCCGGTAACGCGCTCGCGTCCGCGCTTCGAGATCCAGACGCCGCCGAACTTGCGCATGTTGCGGTAGCGCAGCTCGCCGCCCCGGCAAACGAAGACGATCCGGTCGTGCTGGTGGCGCTCCGAGCCTCGCCGCTCCCAGTCGAGCCGACCAGTCATGCCGAAGTGCATGAGCACTTCGGCGTCCCCAGCCCGGAAGAACAGCCACTTTCCGTGACGGCGCGGGTCGCCGAAGCGTGTGCCCACGATCGTCCTCCCACGGCCGCCTCGGAGGAGGGTCCCGTCGAGCACATCCACGTCCTCGATGCGCCTGCCCGCCGCCTCGCGGGCCACGCGCCTGAATCCCTCCACGTCGGGCAGCTCGGGCACGGCGTCGACCTAACCGGGTGGCCGGACGGGGCGCCGCCTCGACGACGGCGCCCCGGGTTCCTGACCGCTAGGAGCCGCTCCGCCGGAACGGCTCGGGCAGGCAGATTCCGCCCATCGGGTCGGGATGGTCATGCCTTGAGTCCGGCCTGCACCCCGTGCCGGTACTCGAGTGGCTGATCTCGGTCTGGCTGAAACCGCCGCCCAGGGCCGCCCGCGGGAGGTCCCTGAAAACCGACCCTTCGCGGAGTCCACCGCTGTGTTGGCCGCCTGGATGCTCCACGACGATCTCGTTTCCGATCTCGGCTTCGCACAGACCGATTTCGGTAGCGAAATCTACACCGTTTCAGTGCGATCGCACACCCAGAAGCGGATGGAGGCCCGTCAGCGCTTCTTGGCGTCGACGGCGCGCTGCAGCTGCCGCTTGTTCATACGCGAGCGGCCCTCGATATTCAGCTTCTTGGCCTCGTTGTAGAGCTGGTCGCGGGTTCGTCCCTTGGGGCCCGACGTGCCCGAGCGCTGGCCTCCCCGGCGGCCGGAAGAGATGTCCTGGGTCGACGTCCGGGAGCGCGTGCGCGACTCCCCGCGGCGGGCCCGCTCCTTCTGGACCGTGCGTGCCGCGATCTCCTCGGCCCGGCTCTCGGAGCGTCCCTGCTCTTTCTGGCTCTTCTTGATGCGCTCGTATTGACGGGCGCGCTTCGTGCCCTTCTTGACTCCGCGAGGTGGCATGATCGGCTCCTTTCGCGTCTCTCCGGTATTGCTGCCCGTCGCGATACCCCTGGAAACACGTGCCGTTTCGCTGGATCGAACACACCGGAGAATTGGAGCTGGAGCTCGAGGCGGCGACCGAGCGGGGTATCTTCGAGGCGGGCTTCCAAGCGATGCGCGAGCTCATGTCGAGCAAGAAGTTGCGAGACCGGATCGAGGCACCGGTGGCGTTGACCGGCAGCGACCGTGCTGTCCTGCTCGCCGAGTGGCTGGGGGAGCTGGCGTTCCTCGGTGAGACGCGTGGGCTCGTGCCCGACCGCCTGGCCTCGCTCGACCTGACGGACGAAGGCCTGAGTGCGGTGGTGGAGGGCACGGCCGGGGATCCACCGCATCTCGTCAAGGGTGTGACCTACCACCGGCTCCGCTTCGACCGGACCGCTGAAGGCTGGCGTGCGCGGGTGGTCCTCGATGTCTGAGCTCCGCCGCGTGGGCGAGGTCGTATGGGAGCTGCCGGCGAGCGGTGAGATGCGCGTGCCCGGGCGCGTGTTCGCCGACGTGGAGCTCCTGGACGCCATCGCCGACGACGGCTCGCTCGATCAGCTGCGCAACGTGGCGACCCTGCCGGGCGTCGTGGACGCCGTGCTTGCCATGCCGGACGTCCATCAGGGCTACGGCTTCCCGGTGGGCGGCGTCGCCGCGACCGCGCTGCCGGACGGCGTCGTGTCGCCCGGCGGCGTCGGCTTCGACGTGAATTGTGGAGTGCGGCTGCTGGCGGCGCCGTTTGGATCCGAGGAGCTGGGCGAGCGGCGCGAGGCGCTGGTGCACGAGATCTCGCGCGCTGTGCCGGCCGGGGCGGGGCGCGGCTCCGGCCTGCCGCTGACGGAGACCCAGCTCGACCGGGTGCTCGCAGACGGCCCGCGCGCGCTCGAGGAGGTCGCCCCGCCCGAGGACATCGAGCTGACGGAATCCGGCGGCCGCCTCGAGGGAGCCGACCCGACCGCGGTCTCGGACCGAGCTCGGGAGCGCGGAGGCGACCAGCTTGGGACCCTCGGCTCGGGCAACCACTTCGTGGAGGTTCAGCGCGTGGACGACGTGCCCGACCGAAACGCGGCCGAGGCCGTCGGGCTGAGCGAGGGACAGGTCACCGTTCTCATACATTCCGGCTCGCGCGGCCTTGGCCATCAGGTCTGCACGGACTTCGTGAAGCGTTTTGATGCCGCGGCGAGCCGCTACGGCATCAGCCTCCCCGACCGCCAGCTCTCCTGCGCGCCCGCTTCCTCCGAGGACGGACGCGCCTATCTCGCGGCGATGGCGGCGGCTGCGAACTTCGCCTGGGCCAACCGTCAGCTGATCGCCCACCGGGTGCGAAGGGCGCTCGCTCGGGTGATGGGCGAGGAGGCCGCGGCCGGGACGCGGCAGGTCTACGACGTCGCCCACAACGTGGCGAAGCTGGAGCGCCACCGCGGGCGTGAGCTCTGCGTTCACCGCAAGGGGGCCACCCGCGCCTTCCCGCCCGGCTCGAGCGACGTCCCCGTGCGGTACCGGGACACGGGGCAGCCCGTGTTCATCCCGGGCAGCATGGGGACCGCGAGCTACGTTCTCGCCGGGCGCCCCGGCGCCATGGAGCACGCCTTCGGCACCGTCTGCCACGGCGCCGGCCGCCGGCTGAGCCGCACCGCGGCGCGCAAGCAGATCCGGGGCGCCGAGCTGCGGCGCCGGCTGGAGGCGGAAGGCATCACTGTGCGCTCGTCCTCGAACCGCGGCCTCGCCGAGGAGGCTCCGTTCGCCTACAAGGAGGTGGAGAAGGTGGTCGATGTCGTCGAGCGCGCCGGGCTCGCCGTTCGCGTCGCGCGGCTTCGCCCGATCGGTGTGGTCAAGGGATAGCGGTCTCTACCACGGGTACGACGAGAGAGATGGAGGAGGGCGACCAACTCTCGGGGGAGACCCTCGATGCCCTGTCCCGCGGGATCGTCCGGCTGAAGGCGGAGCTCTATGGACGCGGTCCCGAAGCGGCACGCGCCTTCCAGAACGGCGAGTTCGTTTTCTGCGTGATGAAGGGCGGCCTCACCACCGTCGAGCGGACGCTGCTCGAGGCGAAGGACGAACCGCTCGTGCGCCATGTCCGGCTGCGCTTCCAGGAGGCGGTGCGGCCTCAATTCATAGAGGTTGTCGAGCAGGTTACGGGAAGGCGAGTGCTCACCTACCAGAGCCAGATCATGTTCGATCCCGACTACGTCGTCGAGATGTTCGTCCTCTCGCCCCGATGAGAGACAAGCGCGTCAACGGCACGCTTTCTCGATAGGCTCGACGGCGCTGAGGCTGCGCCTCCGGGAGTGGGCGCGGTGGCGGCACCAGCTAAAGCGAAGCCCCAGCGCAGGGCGCGCTCGAGCGCCGGGCGCGGGGATACGTGAGGAGGCCCTTTGAACGACATTGCTCTGGGTACTGCCGGTGGCCGCCCCGAGCGTGAGGGGCCACTGCTCGAGGAGATCTCGCGGCGGATCGTCCACCTCTACAAGGAGTCCTACGGCCGGGGGCCGACCAAGGCCCGCACCTACTGGGAGGACGACGTGATCACGGTCGTTGTGCGGGGCGGCTTCACGCCCGACGAGCGAACGCTGCGCGAGGCCGGACGCGGCGAAGCGGTGCTCGAGCATCGGGTGCAGTTCCACGAGGCGATGCGGGCGCGGTTCGGGCAGGAGGTCGAGCAGCTCACCGGTCGCTCGGTCATCGGCGTGATGAGCGGAGTTCAGGTGGAGGAACCCGAGATGGCCGCTCAGGTTTTCGTCCTCGAACCCCTCACCGAGGCCGTCGCCGGCTGAGCTCCTCGCGTCACGCCACCTTCTCTAGCGCGGGCGAATGCTCGCGCTCGATGAGGTCGAGCACCGCCTCCTCGATCGCGCCCTGCACGTCGGGCCAGCTCGAGGCGTCCTCAGCCAGCTCCGGGAGAACGCCGCCGATCGTCAGCCCACCCTCGAAGCGGTCGAACACGCGCGGGTCGATGTAGGAGGCCCTGCAGACGGCGGGGGTATTGCCGAGGTAGCGCGCCGCCTCCCCGATCGCGCGCGTGATCGCGCGCTTGCGCGCGGTCCTCGATCGATTGCGAGCCGCCGCGGAGACCGCGAGCGCCACCGCGGCCAGCACCGTGGCGTTCCATGTGCGGAAGTCCTTGGCGGTGAAGTCCCCTCCCGTGGCTTCCCTGACGTAGTCGTTGATGTCTGCGGACTTCACGTCCACCCAGCGCCCGCCGCGCTTGTAGGCGAGCAGCTCCTCCCCGCCGTGCCGGCGGCTCTTCAGCACGCGCACCAGGTCGGCGGCCTCGGGGTCCTCGAGCGCCTGCACCCGCCGGCTCCCGCCCTTCGACGGGTAGTCGAAGACCACGAGCGGTCCATCGATCTGCACGTGGCGCTTGTGCATCGTGGCCAGCCCGTAGGTCTCGTTCTCCTCGGCGTAATCCTCGGATCCGACTCGGAAGAAACCGCGGTCGAGCAGGCGAGCCGCGCAGGCGAGCACCCGCTCACGGCCGAGCCCATCGGCCGAGAGGTCCCGCTTGACCCGCCGCCTCAGGCCGGGCAGGGCCCGAGCGAACTCGACCATCGAGTCGAACTTCTCGCGGTCGCGCCGCTCGCGCCAGGCGTCGTGGTAGCGGTACTGCTTGCGCCCCGCGTCGTCGGTGCCGGTTGCCTGGATGTGGCCCATCTGGTGAGGGCAGATCCAGACGTCCCGCCAGGCGGGCGGAATCGCCAGCTGCCTGATCCTGTCGAGCACGGCCGGATCGGTGATGCGACGCCCTCCCTCGTCCAGGTACTCGAAGCCCCGGCCCCGACGGCGGCGGGTGATTCCGGGAGCCGAGCAGTCGATTCGCCTGAGCCGCGGCATCGCCCCTCTCATTCCCCCCTGACCGACGTTTAGGCACCTTGCCCGCCGGGAGCCGCCGTGGAGACCGCCCGTGGGTTCCGCCGGCGGGAGCCGCGGGAACGAGCTAGCCGCGCTGCCCCGCGTCCCGGCGCTCGCGGCGGGACGCCTCGAGCAGGCGCGGCGGCAGTGCCGAGCGAAACAGGCGGCTGACCTGCCCGAGCCTGGCTCTGCAGCGCGGGCACTCCTCGGCGCTCAGCGAGGGCGCCGGGCTGTACACCGTAAGCCGACACGTCGGGCAATTCAGATAGGCCAATCTCTCCTCCCCCCGCGCGCCGCGGCGACCGCCGGCGTCGACTGGGAGGCAGGCAGGTTAGCCCTTTCAGGTAATAGCGTCAACCGCTTGGGGGAGCTCCAACCGCCCCCTTTCCCGCTCGTTTCCGGCCACCACTAGCGGGGTACGGCGATCCCGATGGCGGAGCGGGGAGTCCTGCGGGTCGCGGCGGCGCTGGCGATCTCGTGCCTGGGCGGCGTCGCATGTGGCGAGACCGATGAGGAGCGGGACGCCGCGGCCGTCGCGGAAAGGTTCCAGGTGGCGATCGGGCGCGACGACGGGCGTGCCGCGTGCGGCGAGCTGAGCGCAACCGCCAAGAGCACGCTCGAACGCCAGGAGAAGGCGCCGTGTGAGGAGGCGATCCTCCGCCTCGACCTGCCGCGCGGAGCCACGGCCGCGAAGTCGCGCGTGTACGTGCGCTCCGGGTCCGTGGACCTCGTCGGGGGCGGCGTCACTTTCCTGAACGAGGGCCCGGCGGGCTGGAAGATCTCCGCGGCCGGCTGCACCCGCGGCGAGCCCGGCCGACCCTACGACTGCGAACTGGAGGGCTGAGAGATGCGAGTCATGTTCGTCACCTACCTCGTCCTGATCACGCTGGGGATCGTCTACTTCTCGGTGATCGGGCTGCTGCACAACTGACCGTGCGCCGGTTCATCAAGCACAACGGCCTGTCGCTGGCATTCCTCGGACTCTTCCTCGGCGCGCTCGTCTTCCAGGCAATCGCCGGGCATGCCGTGTTCAACGAGGAGCAGGACCGGCACGGCGATCCCCACATCTCGCTCGGGCGATACCTCACCTCGTCGGCGTTCGGCGTCGCCGTGATGGAGAACTGGCAATCCGAGTACCTGCAGTTCACGCTCTTCATGCTCCTGACCGTCTGGCTGCTCCAGCGCGGCTCGCCCGAGTCCAAGGAGCTCGGCAGAGAGGGCCGGCAGTCCGACGAGGATCAGTTGGTCGGCGAGCACGCCCGCGAGAACTCCCCGCCGTGGGCGAAGGCCGAGGGACTAAGCCGACGCGTCTACGAGAACTCTCTGTTGCTGGTGATGGGGTGCATCTGGATCGGCACCTGGTTCGCGCAATCGATCACCGGCGTGACCGAATACAACTCGGAGCAGCTGGACCATCACGAGGAGACCGTCTCGTGGATCCACTACCTCGGCAGCGCCGACTTCTGGGAGAAGACGCTCCAGAACTGGCAGTCCGAGTTCCTCGCCGTCGGCTCGATGGCGATCCTCGCGGTGTACCTGCGTCAGCGTGGCTCGCCGGAGTCGAAGCCCGTTGGCACGCCGCACCATGTGACCGGGGTGGAGGGATAACTCCGTGGACTGACCGACCTGTCTCACGGGTTTAGGATGCACCCCAGGCGGAGAAAACCAACGCAACGCTGTCGCTACGGGCCTGGCTCTGCCACGGGGCGACAGTGGGTCGGAAGGGGACGACGCGCGGTCGTCAGCTGGACTGGCTGTGCTGCGGACCTAACGTCAACAGGACGGAGGTCCAAAGCATGGCAACCGCAATGCCCGCGGCGCCGGGTCGACCGCGTCATCGTCGCCGCCCTAACTGTGATCGAGTCAAACTCCAGGAGGCCGAGCGAGGTCTGCTGATTCGCTATCACGCGGACGGCGACCTTCACGCCCGCGAGGAGCTCGTAAAGCGGTTCCTCCCGCTGGCCCGGGAGCTGGCGCTCCGCTACCGGTACACAAACGAGCCGTTTGAAGACCTGCTGCAGGTCGCAAACCTCGGCCTGATCAAGGCGGTGGACCGCTACGAGCCGGAGCGCGGAACCAAATTCACGAGCTACGCGGCGCCGACGATCCTCGGCGAGCTCAAGCGCCACTTCCGCGACAAGGGCTGGGCCCTGCGTGTCCCGCGTGGTCTTCAGGAGCGGGCCATGACGGTCAACCGCGAGACGGAGACGCTGTCGAAGTACCTCGGGCGCTCGCCCACGGTGCGTGAGGTGGCGAAGGCTCTCGGCCTCTCCGTCGAGGAGGTGCTCGAGGCCAGCGAGGCGGCCGCGAGCTACGAGACCGCTTCGCTCGACGCGCCGGTCGCCCGGGAGGACGGCGAATCTGCCCTGCTCGTGGAGCTTGTGGGCGAGGACGACTCCGCCTACGAGCTCGTTGAGAGCAGGGACGCGATCGCCGCCACCTGGAAGGCGCTGCCGGACATCGAGCGCAAGGTGCTCGAGCTGCGCTTCGTCGACGACCTGACCCAGCGCGAGATCGGCGAGCGGATCGGCTACTCGCAGATGCACGTCTCGCGCCTGCTGCGGCGTGCCCTCAAGCGCCTGGAGACGGCCGCGGAGGCCGCCTGAGCGAGCGGCCCGCCCCGCAGGGCAGCGCGAGAGGCTGCGTGCCAATCGCTGGGTCCGCAACTTCAACGACTGATCTCACCTCGCCAACCGCCGGCCAAGCGAGCGAGCATTGTCGACCGCGAAGCCCTCCCAGTCGTTGTTGAAGTAGACGAGCACCTCGGCGCGGCGCCGCCACTGGGCGATGCGGCGCGCCCACTCCTCCAGCTCGCGCTCCGAATAGTTGCCACGCCTGCCACGGTGGCCGTGATGCAGACGCAGCAGCGTCCAGTCGGTGGTCAGTTTGCGCGCCTGGAAGGGCCACTTCGGATGATCGGCGATCACGAGCGCCGCGCCGTGCCGGCTGAGCAGCTCGTAGATTTGCGGGTTGAACCAGCTCTCGTGCCGGAACTCGAAGCAGTGACGTCCGGCGGGCAGCGCGGCGAGCGCCCGCGCGAGCACCTCGTCGTCGCGGCGGAAGTTCGCAGGCAGCTGCCAGACGATCGGGCCGAACTTGTCGGAGTCCACGACCGGCTGGATGCTCCGGTAGTAGCGCTCGATCCCCTGCCCGAGATCGCGAAGCCGCCGGATGTGAGTCAGGTAGCGGCTGGCCTTCAGGGCGAAGAGGAAGCCCGGCGGGGTCTGCTCCACCCAGCGCGCAACGGCCTTTGGTGAGGCGAGCCGGTAGAAGGTCGAGTTGACCTCGACTGTGTCGAACACTTCGGAGTAGCGGCTGAGCCAGCGCCCCTTCCCGACCCCCTCCGGATAGAGGCGCCCGCGCCAGTCGTCGTAGTTCCAGCCCGAGCAGCCGATCCTTACCGGCCGCACCGGTGCTCAGGTGGATCGGCCGAAGCGGCTGGTCTCGCCCTCGGGCAGCTTGCCATCGCGGCCCACGTAGCCGCCCTCGCCGCCAACCGCCAGGTAGACGGCGGACTCCTCGCCCACGTTCTTGATCTTCCGGACGGTGGCCGCGTCGACCCGCGCGGCGCCGCCCGGTCCGAGGAGGTGCGTGGCGTCGTCGTTGAACGTCATCTCGATCTGTCCGCGGTGGACGAAGTACAGCTCCTCCTGGCGCTCGTGATAGTGCCTGCCGGTCTCGTAGCCGGGCGCGAGCTCGATCGCGTTGACGCCGAAGGCGGTGACCCCGAGCGCGCGGCGAACCTTGCGGAAGCCCGGGCCCTCGCCAAGCGCGTCGATGTTGCCGAGCGCGTAGCCGTCGCCCTCGACGACTTCGTTTACCTCGTCCCCCATGGCGCGCAGCGTACTCTCACGCGGCGCGCTCGGCGCTGCGCAATCCGCCGCGCGCCCAGAGCACGCTGGTCCCCGCCAGGCCGAGCGCCACGGCAAACGCGGGCAGCACCTTCACCGGGTCGGCCGCGATGAAGCCGCGCCCCGCCTCGAGCACGAGCGTGATCGGATTCACCGTGGCGGCAGCGTGGACCCAGCCGGCGAGCAGGTCGTACGGCACCCAGACCGGCGCCAGGAACAGGAAGAGGAAGGCGGGCACCTGCATCGCCGGCCCGGCCTGCATCGTGCGCAGCCGCATCGCCACGCCGCTGCCGAACAGCATCGCGGCGGCGTTGACGATCAGCGCGAGCGTGTATAGACCGAGCAGGTCGAGCGGGCCGCCGGTTATCTCGAGGCCGGCGATCAGCGCGACCGCCGTGATCAGCAGCACGTTGAACATCGCGCGCGTGACCGCGGCCACCCAGTAGCCGGCGATGATCCCGCTGCGCCGCGGCGCGGCGAGCATCAGCCGGCGCGAGAAGCCCGACTCGAAGTCGCGCGCGATCGAAAACCCGGTGAAGATTCCGCCGAAGGCCGAGGCCTGAAGCAGGACGAATCCGTACACGAAGGCCGTGTACCCGGCGGGATAGTCGAAGCCCGGCACCGAGTCCACCCGTGACAGGCCACCCGCGAAGGCGGTGAAGAAGAACAGCGGGAAGAGCAGCCCGGGGATGATCATCGCCGGGTTCGTGAAGTAGTTGTGGACGTTCCGCCGGCCCACGGCCAACGCCACCGACGTGAAACTGCCGCGGCTCATGTGCGCGCCATCCTCGTGCGCAGTGCCGAGGAAGTGGCGGCCAGCGTCAGCACCGCCAGGCCTCCGGCGCAGGCGAAGCCGAGCGCCAGCGCCTCACCGTCCCAGCCAGTTATCACCAGGGAGCGAATGCCCTCGAGCATGTACGACACCGGGTTCCAGGTCGCGACGGTCTGGAACCAGTCGGTCTCGATCAGGTTGCGCGGCAGGGCCATCGAGGAGAGGAAGAGCGCGGCGAACAGAAGGGGAAAGATGCCCTGAACTGCCTCTCCGGAGCCGGTGCGCAGCGCCACGAAGGCGCCGATGCAGCCAAAGCCGAGCGAGATGAGGAGGGAGAGCGCGACGATCACGAGCGCTCCGGGAACGCCCGCCTGAATGCCAGCGCCGAACACGACCCCGACGGCCAGGAAGGTCACGGCCTGAATCAGCCCCAGCGCGAGGATGCCGGCCAGCTGGCCGAGCAGCAGCGCCACGCGTCGAAGCGGTGTCAGTGACAGCCGGTTGAGGAAGCCCGTCTCCACGTCGGCGGAGACGTTGGTGCCGGCGCTGTTGGCCGAGAATAGGGCGCCCTGAACGAAGGCGATCGCGAGCGCGAACTGGAAGTAGGAGTCGGTGGGGAAGCCGGGCAGGTTGGTGGCCGAGTCGAGCCCGCTGCTGTTGATCGCCAGCAGCAGCAGCGGGAAGAAGAGCGCCGGCACGATCATGGCCGGTTGCCGCATGGTGCGCACCACCGAGCGGCGGGCGAGCATGCCCACCTGCAGGGCGAGCGTCGATCGGCTCATGCCTCCTGCCCCGCCAGCTGCCGGCTCGCGCCGGCGTCCGCGGCAGCGGCCTGCTCCTCGCCGCCGTCCCCTGCGCCCTCGAGCGAACGACCCGTCTTGGCGAGAAAGACGTCGTCGAGCGTCGGCGCGTGGAGCTGAACGTGCTCCACGCGGATGTCCTCGGCGTCGAGTGCGCGGACGACCTCGGCCAGCTGGGCGTCGCCGCCCGAGAGGCGAACCGCTGCGCCTTTGGGCGACGAGGCCACCTCCTCGCCGAAGCGCGCCAGCACCTCCCTCGTCCGCGCGAGGTCGGCGGGGTCGGCCGGCACCGCCTCGACGCTCGGGCGGCCGATCTCCGCCTTGAGCGCCTCGGGCGTGCCCTCGGCCACGATCCGCCCGTGGTCGATGATGCCCACGCGGTCGGCGAGCACGTCGGCCTCCTCGAGGTACTGCGTCGTGAGGAAGACGGTCACACCGCGGTCGGACGCGAGCCGCTGCACCTCCGCCCAGAGCGCGCTGCGGCTCTGCACGTCGAGTCCCGTGGTGGGCTCGTCGAGGAACAGGATTCGCGGCTGGTGCACCAGCGCAAGCGCCAGGTCGAGCCGCCGTTTCATGCCCCCCGAATAGCCGCGCACCTTGCGGTCGGCCGCCTCGATGAGGCCCACCCGAGCGAGCAGCGAGTCGGCGCGGCGGCGCCCGTCCTCGCCCCGCATGCCGTGCAGCGCGGTCTGCAGCTTCATGTGCTCGCGTCCCGTGAGGAACGGGTCCAGCGCCGCCTCCTGGAGGGCGGCGCCGATGGCGGCCCGGACGGCCGCGCCCTCTTTCACGACGTCGTGGCCCGCCACACGCGCCGAGCCCTCGGTGGGCGGCAGCAGCGTTGTGAGCATGTGGACCGTTGTGGACTTGCCGGCGCCGTTGGGACCGAGGAAGCCGTAGACCTCTCCCGGCTCGACCCTCAGGTCGATTCCGTCGACGGCGCGCGGTCCCTTCTTGAACTCGCGTACGAGGCCGTAGGTCTCGATTGCAGCCGTACTCATGAGCGGCGCACCCTAGCAGGCAATATTTGAAGTTGTCAATTATCTATACCTTCGATTATCATCTGTCTCGACCATGGCCCCGACCAAGGATCCCGCCCAGGAGGCCTGGGGGCTGCTGTGGCGGATCATGCAGGCCAACAAGCCCCGCTTCATGGCGCTTGCGCACGAGCTCGGCCTGGCCCCGATGCAGCTGCACGCCCTGCGCCTCATCGAGCCCGGAGCGGAGCTGCCGATGAGCTCGCTCGCCGGGAAGCTCTTCTGCGACGCGTCGAACGTGACCGGGATCGTCGATCGGCTCGAGGCACGGGGGCTGATCGAGCGTCGTCCCGCCGTATACGACCGGCGCGTGAAGCTGCTCGCCCTGACCGACGAGGGCGAGCGGGTCCGCGAGGCGGCGTGGCGGCAGATGAGCCAGCCGCCACCCGCGATCGCCGCGCTTTCGCTCGACCAGCAGTACGCGCTGCGGGACGCCCTGCGCGCCGCACTCGAGCACACCGAGCGCTCGGCCCCCCCGATCAGAACCTGAGGAGGGCGGCGACCCCGCCGTGCGCCCTCAGGGCGTCGCGGTTGTGGCGCACCTCGAGCAGGCCGGCTGACTGCTGGAGGGCCAGCTCGATCGCCGCATCGGTGAGGTCGTCGAGGCCGACCAGCGCCGTGCCGTCGACCGGGCAGCGCCGCTCGTCAGCGGGACCGAGCCAGCCGCACTCCGGACACTGGCTGCCGGGCTCCGAGAACTGCTCGTCGAGGAGGAGCAGTTCGACGCGGCGCTCGTTCAGCGCGCGCAGCACCTCCCCCGGCCCCCAGGCGCCGCGCTCGCCGAGCCGCTCGAGCGCCTCCGCCTCGCGCTCCCGCTCGAGCTCTTCGAAGCGTGGCTGCGCCGCCGCCAGCACCTGGTCTGGCGATGCGGTGTCGACGTCGACCTCGATACGACCGGCCAGGCGCTCCCTGAGGTATCCGTGAAGCTTCTGCTCGAAGTCCGCGACGACCTCGCGCGGACCCCCCGTGATCAATCGCTTGAAGGGGCGCCGCTTGAAGTGGCGCATAAGCTCCTCGGCCGTGTGCTTCAGGTGGTCGGCCTTCTCCTTCTCGATCCCGCGCTGGTAGCGCGCCTGCGACCACCCGCCCTGGTCGTGCTGGCCGAAGACGGTGTCGTGGATCTGCTGGATCTCGCGGAGACCGTCGGGCGAGCCCCGGAATATGCGCGCGTTGCGGCGGTTGACGAGCGCGACGCACCAGCGCTCGCCCCGAGCCAGCCGTGCCAGCGGCCCGACCAGCGGGGAGCGTCCGATCGCCACGCGGCTGCGCACCGAGCGCGGGAGCCTGAGCGTCTCGAAGAGATCCACCGGCTGACTGGCGAAGACGGCGACCGCGTGCGCTCCGTCGGTCGGGAGCTCGCGCTCCAGGAAGGTGCGCGTGCGCTCGAGCGCACCCTCGAGAGCCATCCGGTCCTCGTGGGGCAGGTTGTCGCGCTCCTTGACCTTGCGTTCGGCCTCGTCGAGCAGCGAGCGCACGGCGGTGGCGCGAGCGGGCGGCGTGGCGAACTCGGTCGGGTCGAGGTCGAGGTAGAGGCTGAGGACCACCGGCCGGTCCAGCCGCAGTTCCGCGAGTTTGCGCAGCTGGTCGGGGTCGGGAGCCGTCACCTGCATGGCCTGGCCTCCTTCGCCGAGAGCATCTCTTGCGGAGTTCCCTACCCCAAAGGGTACGCCTGCCACACCCCCGCTGCCGCCCCGCCGGGACCGCCGGCGTGGCGTAACCGGCAAACCCGAATGATGTATACTTTCACGGACGTCGAACTATCTAACGAAGGAGTAAATACGCCTCAGGACACGCTGATTCGTCCGGCCGCGACGCCGGAGAGCCGTGCTGCGACTGCGCCGGAGCTCGAGGACTCCCTCCAGCTCTTCTTCAACGAGGCGCGGCGCCACCCGCTGCTCACGGCCGAAGAGGAGGTCGAGCTCGCCAAGCGTATCGAGCGCGGCGACCTCGAGGCCAAGGAGCGCATGATCAACGCCAACCTGCGCCTCGTGATCTCGGTCGCGCGGAAGTACCAGGGGCAGGGGCTGCCGCTCGGGGACCTGATCCAGGAGGGCATGCTCGGACTGATCCGCGCGGTGGAGAAGTTCGATTGGCGCAAGGGGTTCAAGTTCTCCACCTATGGCACGCTCTGGATCCGCCAGGCCATCGGCCGCGGTCTCGCCAACTCGGGTCGCACCGTGCGCCTTCCGGTGCACATCGTGGCCCGCGCGCGCAAGATCCAGGATGCCGAGCGTAAGCTGGCGGTGGAGCTCGGCCGCCAGCCGACCGAGGAGGAGATCGCCGAAAGGGTCGACCTTCCGCTCGACGAGGTTGCCGACATCCGTCGCGCCGACCGTGGCCCGACGAGCCTGAACCAGGGCGTCGGGGAGGACGGGGAGACCGAGCTCGGTGACCTGATCTCCGCCGACGGCCCCTCGATCGAGGAGGAGGTCGCAACCGATCTCGACGGGGAGCGGTTGCGGAGCGCCGTGGGCACCCTGCCCGAGGTCGAGCGCAACGTCATCACCCTGCGCTTCGGCCTCGATCGCGAAGAGCCCCAGGCACTGCGCGAGACCGGCCGCCGGCTCGGCCTCTCGAGCGAGCGCGTTCGCCAGCTCGAGGACCGCGCCCTGCGGCGCCTCGCGAAGGACGACTCGGTCTCCGCTCTCCGGGACGCTGCCTAGCGCCGCGACGAGCGAGCCCGAGCCGTCTCGCCTACCAGAAAGCTGAGCAGGCCCGGCATGCCGCCGCGCGCGAGCGCGGCGCGCTGCCGGTCCGCTCCCCCTCCGTCGGCGAGAATCCGCTCGATGCCCTCGAGCGCGGGGTCCTCGCCGCGGAGGTCTCCGAGCAGCTCGCGCGCGGCCTCGCGCAGCGGCCGTAGCCGGCCGCGGTGAAGGATGTCGGCGCCCAGCCCGTCGCGCGCGGCGCGGAAGCTCGACCAATGAAGCGCGTGGTCGGGCGCAGGACGCTCGAGCGGAGAGTCGACCGCCCGGAGCGCGAGCGCGCGGGCCAGCGCAGCGATCCCGGCGGCGGCATCGAGATTCGACTGCACGTCGATCTCGCGCAGCTCGACCGTGCCCAGCCGCGGCTGCGGCCGGGCGTCCCACCACACCATCGTCTTGTCGCTCGGTCCGCCCCCGGCGCGGATCGCGTCGAGGGTCTCGAGGTAGTGGTCCCAGTCATTCAGCGCGGGCGGCACGCCCCGGCCGGGGTATGCCCGGATCACGGCCGCGCGCGAGCTCGCCATCCCGGAGTCGAGCCCGAACCAGAAGGGTGAGCTCGCTCCGAGTCCGTGCAGGAGGGGGAGCGCGTCGCGCAACCCGTTCAGCGCGGCAACGGCCGCGGCCGTATCGGGCACGCCGATGTGCACGTGCAACGCGCACTCCGGGGTGCGGCGGATGAGCCCGCGCATCTGGTCCTCCACGCGCCGGTAGCGCTCGGAGCGGACGAGGCGCACGTCGCCGAACCTCGCGTCGGGATGGACCCCGGCCGCAAGCAGCGTGGCGCCGGCCTCCCGGGCCAGCGCCCTTCCCTCCTCCAGCTGCGCGGCGGCCTCGGAAATCGATCCGCGCGGCTCCGAGCGCAGCTCAATCTGTGCGAGGAAGGCCTCGTGATCGGCCCGGCCCTCGGGAAGATCGATGCGCGGCAGGATCCGGTCGGCCGTATGCGCCAGCTCGAAGCTGTCAGCGTCGACCAGCAGCACCTCCTCTTCCAGCCCGATCGTGAACGGCTCGCCACGACCGAAGGCGTGAGCCTCGCCGTCGCTCACGGCGTCTCGCCCAGGGCGGCCCGCGCGGCGATCCGACCGAACACGAGCCCGGCCGCCAAGCCGCTCGCGTAGCCCCCGGTCGCGATTCCGCCGGCGTCCGCCCCGCAGGCGAACAGGTCCCGCGCGGCACGGGCGTGCTCGTCGACTCGCAGACCGCCGAGGGTCGTGGTGATGCCCGCCACCGTCTCCACGGTCACATGCTCGGGCTCGCGCCGGACGGGGGCGCCGGCGGCCGCGGCCGCCTCGACCATCTCGCCGACCGTGCGCTCCCGCACGCGCTCGCCGAGCCTTGCCCGCGGCACGCGGAGCCAGGCGCGCGCCCGCGGCTGCCGCGCCATCCACTGCGCCACGTCGATCTCCGACCAGGCCGCCGTCTCGAAGCGCTCGCCGCCCTCGTTCACCACCTCCGCATGGCGCGCGTATAGCTGCGCCAGCCGCACGAAGTCCTCCGGAGGCACCCGCGCGGGGGGCGCCGGCATTGCGCGCGCGTACACCTCGTCCAGGCCCGGGCCGGCTGCCGCGCCGGCGGCCAGACCGAGTCGCAGGCCGTCGCCGGTGCTCCCCGGGGCCGTGCGAAGCAGCACGCGCTCCGCCTCGGGCGTGACGTGCTCGCGCAGAAGGCGGCGGTCGGCGGCGAAGCCGCCCGTGGCGAGGATCAGCGGCGTACCTCCGGGCGGCTCACGCAGAGCGCTGCCGGTCACGACGCCGGCGCGGTCGCGCGGCCGGAGCCCGCCGGCGGCAGCGACGAGAACCTCGGTCAGGCCGGGCGGATCGAAACGCAGACCGGTCGTCAGGGGATTTCCCGTTTCCCGCTCGGTCACCGGAGCGCCGAGCCCCTCGAGCCAGCCCAAGTCGGCGTCGAGACGCTCGAAGAGCCTCCGCTGGAGGCGCTCGTCGCCGCGCGGGCACTCGGCCCTGAAGCGCGCGAAGTCCCCATGGCGCCAGATCATGCCGCTCGACAGTCGCATCGAGCCGCCCGGGCGGTCGAGCTTCTCGCACACGAGCGCCTCGGCCCCGAGCCGGCGCGCCTCAGCCGCCGCCACGAGGCCGGCCATCCCGGCCCCGGCGACGACCAGGTCGGGCACTGGTCAGACGAGCGCGAAGCCCGGCTTGTGCTCGACGTACTCGATTCGCACGCCGGCCGGCCCGCGAAGAAAGACCGCGAACGTGTTGGGCGCGTCCTTCACGTCATCGATCTCGAAGCCCTGCTCCGAAGCGTGATCCTGCACCTCGTGCGCCGAGTCCACCAGCACGGCGAGGTGGTTGAGCAACGGCCGGCCGCCGTCGTCGGGCCGGCCCTCGACCAGCTGCACCTGCCGGTCCGCGACCGCCACATGGCCGTCTCGCCGCTCGAACCCCATCTCCGCGAGCTCCCCCGCGGCGCCCTCCGGATCGGGCAGGCGGAGCACCACGTGGTGAAGATCGAAGTCCACCCCATCGGCCTCGACCAGGCCCAGGCGCAGCCCATCGGGCGCCTGGAACACGACACCGTCCGAGTCTCGCTCGATCTCCATGGGGAGCCGTCCGACGGCGTCCTCGAGGTCGCCCACGCGCAGGACGACGCGCTCGAGCGCACCCGCCGAGCGCGGCCCTTCTGCATCGAAGAGGGTGAGCTTTCCCAGCTTGGCGTCGACGCCGACGAGCGTGAAGGAGTCGGTCTCCTCGATCACGTGCATGCCAAGGTGGTCGCACAGGAGCGTGGTGAGTGCCTCGCGCTCGGTCACCCAGAGCGCCACGTGGTCGAGGCTATGGGGACTGAATCGTCCCGTCACGCCGCGCTCCTACCCCGAACGGCCTCCGCCAATCCGTGGACGTCCTCGTCTGTGAGGCGCAGGTCCCTCGCCGCCACGTTCTCCTCCAGGTGCGCGACCGATGACGTGCCCGGGATCGGCAGGATCACGCGCGAGCGCGCGAGGAGCCAGGCAAGCGCCACCTGGCCGGGCGTGGCGTCATGGGCGCGCGCAATCTCGTCGAGCGGGCCGCCCGGGTTCGCCAGATCGCCGGTGGCGAGCGGGAACCAGGGAATGAATCCGATACCAAGCTCCTCGCAGGCCTCGAGCACGTCCTCGGAGTGCCGGTCGACGAGGCTGTAGCGGTTCTGGACCGTCACCACCTCGACCACCTCGCGGGCGCGCTCGAACTCTTCGAGCGAGACGTTCGAGATGCCGATGTGGCGGATCTTGCCCTCGTCCTGGAGCTCCTCGAGAACCCCCAGCGAGTCCTCGAGCGCCACGGCCGGGTCCGGCGAGTGGAGCTGGTAGAGGTCGATGCGCTCGAGCCGCAGCCGCCGCAGGCTCCCCTCGCAGCACTCCTTGAGCCGCTCCGGCCGCGCATCGCGCGGCCACTGCCCCGGACCGGTGCGGCGCAGCCCGCCCTTGGTGGCGATGACGAGCCCGTCCGGATAGGGATGCAGGGCCTCGGCGATGAGGTTCTCGCTGACATCGGGGCCGTAGGAGTCGGCGGTGTCGATCAGGTTCACACCGAGCTCCACGGCCCGACGCAGGACGGCGCGCGCCTCGTCCGGGTCGTCCGGGGGGCCCCAGATGCCCGGGCCCGTGAGTCGCATGGCGCCGAAGCCGAGTCGGCGCACCTCGAGGTCGCCGCCGATGGTGAAGGTGTCGCTCATTCCATCGAGACTACGCATGCTGCCACGCGAGCCTGCCGGGATACCCGGCGCAAGCCCGGACGGCGCGCCGGGCTCAGGCGATCGTCGGCTGAGCGCGCCGGCGGCGGCGCGGCTGCGGTAGCAGACCGGCGCGCCGGCCGCGCTGGGGCTCGCTCCGATCCTCGTGAACGACGAGCACTGGAACGCCGCTTCGCCGGTTGAGTCGCTCGCCCACCGAGTCGAGCAGCCGGCGACGCCGGTGGGACTGGCCCACGACGACGAGGTCCCAGCGGCCGGTGCGGGCCTCCCGGAGGAGGGCGGCTCCCGGCCGGCCGCGCGTCACGAGCTTCGTGATCGGGATGTCCTCCGGCACCTGCCGCGCGGCTTCCTCGACGTTCTTCTCCGCCCAGTTCAGCAGGTCCTTCTCGAGCCGCTCCCTGCTGACGGGGAGCACCACCGGACCCGCCCCCGTCAGCGGGGGAGCCGCGGGGGCGCTGCTAAGAAGTCCCAGCCGCCCGTGGCCTGCTTCCACCAACTCGATGGCCCGCGCAAGCGCTTCCCGGGCGGCCTTGCTGTCGTCGACTCCGACGAGGATGCGGTGGAACATGGTGGCTCCTGATCCTTAGCGTGCTAAAAGCCTATCACAGTTCCTTAGCGCGCTAAATTTCACGGGGTGGCGGTTTCGGAGCAGCTCACCAGGCCACGGGGCCCGAGCGGGGCTCAGGCGGAATTCGCCGCCGCACTCGAGGAGCTGTTCCGCGCGGTGCTGCGTGCCAGCGGGCGGGGCGTGCCGGGCGGCAAGACGGAGCTGACCATGTCCCAGTACTGGGTGATGGATGCCCTCGCGGACGAGCCGCTCACGGTGACCGAGGTGGCGCGCTCCGCGAGGGTTGCCGTCCCCAGCGCCACCCGCGCGCTGCGGGCGCTCGAGCGACGGGGGTTCGTCGAGCGTCGGCGGGGACACGACGACGGCCGCCTGGTCACCGTCGCCCTCACCGCCGCCGGGCTCGAGGTCCTCGACGAGAAACGGGCCTGGGTGACAACCGCGCAGCGTCAGCTGTTCGACGCGCTCTCCCCCGCCGAGCGCCGCACGGCGGCAGGCACCCTCACGGAGATCGCGCGCGGAATCGGCGAGCTCTGACGGCTCAGCCGGAGCCGCGGAGCAGTTCGCCAAGGTCGGCCAGGGGACCGAGATGCCGCAGCTTGTCCGGGTTGACGACCGACCTGATGGCCTGAATCTGGCCGTCGGCGATGTCGAGCGCCAGCACGTTGATCAGCCCGCCCTCCGGGTCGAAGGACATGGCTCCGGGCTGGCCGTTCACCTCGACCGGGCGCAGGCTGACGCCCCCGAAGCGCACGGTCGCCTTCATCCACGCGAGCAGCGTGCGCGCCACCCGCGCGCGGCCGTGCAGCGGACGAGCCAGCGCGGGCGCCCTGCCGCCGCCGTCGCCGTGCAGGACGACGTCGTGCGCGAGCAGCGCCTCGAGCGCCTCGAGGTCGCCGTCCTGGGCGGCCGCGAGGAAGTGGCGCGCCAGCTCGTCGCGCTGCTCCCGCGAGGCCTCGAAGCGCGAGCGGCCCTCCTCCACGTGCCGGCGTGACCGCACGGCCAGCTGCCGCACCGCCACCTCGCTCTTGCCGACGATCTCGGCGATCCGATCGTACGGGTAGTCGAACACCTCGCGCAGCAGGAAGACGGCGCGCTGCTCGGGTGACAGGTTCTCGAGCAGGACCAGGAAGGCGAGCGAGAGCGAATCGGCCATCTCCGCCTGCCGCGCCGGATCCTCCTCGGGGCTCGTCACGAGCGGCTCGGGGAGCCACTCGCCGACATACGTCTCGCGGCGGGCTCGCGCCGAGCGGAGCTGGTCGATTGCGAGCCGGGTGACCACGGTCGAGAGGTAGGCGCGGGGCGACTCGATCCTCTGTCCCTGGTCCTGGGCGCGGTGGAGGCGGAGGAACGCCTCCTGAACTACGTCCTCCGCCTCGCTCACGCTGCCGAGCATCCGGTACGCGATCCCGAACGCAATGGGGCGCAGCTCCTCGAAGGTGTCCGCCATCTCAGCCGAGGCCCTCCGCGAAGCCCTGCCGCCAGCTCGGATATCTCGGCTGCCAGGCCAGCTCTCGCTTTGCCTTCGTGTTCGACGCCCCGCGGATCTCGGTCATCATCACGGTCGCGGCCTCGCCCGCGGCCAGGCGCCCGAGCCAGCGCGGCAGGCGCCTGGGCGGCTTGGCGCCCAGCGCGCTCGCCAGCGCCGGGAGCCACTCCCGCACGGGCGCGGGCTCGTCGTCCACCACGTTGTAGATCCCCGGCGCGCCGCGCTCGATGGCCGCCACCGTCGCAGTCGCGGCGTCCGCGATGTGGACGAACGACCACAGGCCGTCGCCGCTCCCGACGACAGGGAACTTCCGCTTGCGGACGTTCTCGCTGATCTCGGCGCGTGGATCCGAGCTCACGGAGGTCCCCGGTCCGTAGAAGCCACCGTAGCGGAGCACGATCCCCTCGACCCAGTCTGCTCCGGTCACCGCGTCCTCGACGTGGCGGATGGCGTCGAGCATTTCCCGCATCGCCTGGGGCGGGCTCGGGTCCAGAGGGTCGGTTTCGGTTTTCACCGGTCCGCCGGTGCGCGCAAACGGCCAGCCCGCGTAGCTCTGGGCCACGAACCGGCGCGCTCCGACCGCGCGACCGGCCGCGAGCAGGTGATCGGTGCCTTCCGTCCGCAGCCGGTTGGTCACCGCGAAGAACTCGGCGATCTTCCGCATGTCGAGCGCTCCCGACAACGCCGTGAGCTGATGCACGATGACCTCGGGCTCGGCCTCGGCGACGGCCCGCGCCACCGCATCGGGATCGAGCGCGTCGGCCACCGCCGGTCGTGCGCCCAGACTCCGCACCAGGTCCTGGTTCGACTGAGCGCGGGTCATGCCAACCACCTCGTGACCATTCGCCACCAGCTGGGGGACGAGCTGTTTGCCGAGCGCCCCCGTTGCGCCTGCTACGAAAATCCTCATGACGGGTCCTTTTCGTCTCGTTTACCCGCTGAGACGAGACGCCGGTGCCACCTGTGACAGCAGGCCGCGGGCTGCCGCGCTGAACGCGTCGCGATCGAGGTCCTCATACCAGGCGTTCTGCACGGCGAAGCCCTGGCCGATCGCGATCAGGACGCGACCGGCGGCCTCGGGGTCGAGCGACGGGTCGACGGCGCCGCGCCTCTGCGCTTGGATCAGAACGGCGCTGATGCGCGCCCGGAGGCCGTCCATTCTTTCGAGCAGGAAGCCCCCCAGCTCCGGGTTGTACAGAGCCTCGCCCCACGCCTGGATCGCGAGCCTCACCCGCTCCGGCCGGCGCTGTACCGCCTCGATCGCGTCGAAGAACCGGTCGAGGATGTCCGCCGGGCCGAGCGGCTCACCGTCCGGCCCGGGCTCGATGGCCGCGACGAAGCCTTCGAGCGTCTCCGAGGCGATCGCCCGGACGATTTCCTCCTTGCTCTTGAAGTAGCGATACACGGCGCCCGGACTGAGGCCGGCCTCTTCGAAGATCGCCTGCATCGGCGTCTGGTGGAACCCCCGGCGGGAGAAGCACACGAGGGCGGCGTCGAGGATCTGGCGTCGTCGGGCGGCGAGATGTTCCTCACTGACCTTGGGCATGTTCGCCCTCAAGAAAATAGAGCGAACGTTCGCTCTTGACAAGTTGCGCCCCAAAGTGTAAAAAGAACGTGCATTCGTTTTCGATCCTCGCGTTGGGAGCCGTCGTGAACATCGCTCCAGCTGCACAGGTCCACGCGATGCGCTGGAAGACGCTCGGCGTGCTCTCGCTCAGCCTGATCATCATCGGGCTCGACAACACGATCCTGAATGCTGCGCTCCCGACGCTTCAGGAGGAGTTCGACGCGTCCGCGTCCGGGCTGCAGTGGATGGTCGACTCCTATCTCCTCGTCTTCGCCGGCCTCCTGCTGGTCTTCGGCACGCTCGGGGACCGCCTCGGCCGCAAACGCGCTCTCCAGGCGGGCGTCTCGATCTTCGGCCTCGCGAGCCTCGGTGCGCTGGTCGCCGACTCCGCCGGGCAGCTGATAGCCGTGCGCGCCCTGATGGGAGTCGGCGCGGCGATGATCATGCCGGCGACGCTGTCGATCATCGCCAACGTCTTCCCTGCCGAGGAGCGCGGCAAGGCGATCGGGATCTGGGCAGCCCTGGCCGCCCTCGGCATCGGGCTGGGGCCGCTCGCGGGCGGGCTGCTGCTCGAGTGGTTCGACTGGTCGGCGGTCTTCCTCGTGAACGTCCCGTTCGCACTCGCCGCGCTGCTGCTCGGCATCCGTTTTCTGCCGGAGAGCCGCGACCCGCGGCCGGGTGCGTTCGACCTTGCCGGCGCCGCGCTCTCCACGGCCGGCTTCAGCGTGCTCGTCTACGCGGTGATCGAGGCACCTAACGAGGGCTGGCTGAGCGGCCTCACCCTGAGCCTGTTTGGCGTCTCCGCCGTGCTCCTCTCCCTCTTCCTGTGGTGGGAGCGGCGCACAGCCGAGCCGATGCTCGACCTCAGCTTCTTCCGCAGCGCCGGCTTCAGCGTCGGCACGCTTGCCGTGAGCGTCGCCTTCTTCGCGCTGCTCGGCGGGATCTTCGCCCTCACGCAGTACCTGCAGTTCGCGCACGGATACAGCGCGATCGAGGCGGGGGCGATCATGTCGCCGATGGCACTCGGGCTGGTAATAGGCGCGGGCTCGTCCAACCGGGCCGTCTCCCGCCTCGGAGCCGCCCGCGTGGTCAGCGTGGGCCTGGTCGGGGTTTCGACCCTTCTCGCCCTGACGCTGCTGTGGGATACGACTACCTCGGTGGGCTGGCTACTCGCCTGGTTCTTCGCCTTGGCGTTGTCCATGGGCTGGGTCATGGCCCCGGCTACGGACGCGGTCGTTGGCGCGGTGCCGGCCGCGAGGTCGGGCGTCGCGTCGGCGATGAACACGGTCGCGAGAATGGTCGCGGGCGCACTGGGCGTCGCGGTGATCGGCTCGCTCGTCAATTCGCTCTATGCGGATGACGTGAGCGACTCTGTCGGCGCGCTTCCGCCCGGTGCGCAGGATGCCGCCAAGGAGTCGATCGGGGCCGCGGGCGCGCTGGCCGCCCAGCTGCCCCCGGAGGCCGGCCACGCCCTCCTCTCGGCCGCGGGCGACGCGTTTGTCGGCGCGATGGGGATTGGACTGGCCGTGGGCGCCGCGCTCGGCGCCGCCACCGCGGTGGTGGTGGCCCGGCTTCTCCCGGGGTCGGCGGGGCAGGCGACGACCGAGTCGGCCGCGCCGCGCGCACGCGAGCTCGTCGAGAGCGCCTAGAGAGACATACGCGGAGCCGGCTTGCCCGCCCGCAGCCGCTTGCGGGTCGCCTCGACCCGCTTGCGGTAGAGAACGACGTTGCGGAGCTTGATGTCCTCGTAGCCGCGGATCAGGTCCGGCAGCTCGAGCAGCTCGACGGCGGTCTCGTGGGTGTCGGGCGTGAGCAGCGTCAGCGCCTCGTCCACCAGCGCCTCGTACTCGCCGATCAGCTCGCGCTCGACGCGGCGCACCTCGGCGCGGCCGAAGGGGTCGAGGCGGGTGCCACGCAGGCGGCGCATGCGGCGCAGCGAGCGGAACGCCGGCACGAACCAGCCGCCCAGCTTCAGCTTGCGCTTTAGGCCCATCGCCCGCAGCAGTGGCGGGTGAAGGTTGAAGGCCACCTTTACGTCCTCGCCGAACTCGACGCGCAGCTTGGTCTGCTCGACCGCGTCGAGGTGCAGGCGCGCGACCTCGTACTCGTCCTTGTAGGCCATCAGCTTGAAGAGCTGGCGCGCCACGGTCTCGGCCAGCTCGCCGTGGCCCGGGGTGCGCTCCTGCTCCGCGACCTGCGCCCGCCGCACGAGCTCCGCCCAGCGGCGTGCATAAGCCTCGTCCTGGTAGGCAACCAGCTCGGGAACGCGCACCTCGGCCAAGCGGCGCAGCTCGCCCCGATCCCCGTTGACCGCCACGTCCACCAGCTCCCGCTCGCCCTTGCTCAGCTCGCGCACCGGGACGATCTCCTCGGGCGGGCGCGTGGCCCGCTCGACGGCGTCGGGAGCGGCGACAACAGCCCGGCCCCAGGCGAAGGCCGCGAGGTTCTTCTCCACGGCGGCGCCGTTCAGGCGGATCGCCTCCTCGAGCGCGTCGGCCGACACCGGCAGCATCCCGCGCTGGTAGGCAGCGCCCAGGGCCAGTGTGTTGGACATCATGTGGTCGCCGAACAGGCGCTCGGAGAGCATCTGGGCGTCGAGGTACAGGTTGTGGTCGCGACGCGTGGTGGCATCGATGCGGTCAAGCTGGGCGGCGAGCTCCGGGAAGCGCTCGTTCACGTCGACGACCATGCGCCCGGTCGGGACGGCGTGAGTGGAGACGACGGCAACCGTGCGCTCGCGGTCGGTGGTCACGAGGTTCTTCTCGCTCGCGGCGCCGAGCAGGTCGAAGCCGAGATAGAGGTCGATGCTGCCCGCGGGCGACTTGCTCGCCGCGGCAAGCGGCTCGTTCGAGATGCGAAGGTCGGAGATGACCGGGCCGCCCTTCTGCGAGAGCCCGGTCTGGTCGAGTCCCGAGACGTGCAGACCGTCGATCAGCGCGGCCATGCCCAAGACCTGGTTCACCGTCACCACCCCGGTGCCGCCGATTCCCATCATGCGGACCGCGAAGTCGTCGGCCGTGGCGAGCCGCTCGGGCTCGCGCAGCTCCACCTCGAGCGCGGGGGTTCCACGCTTGGCTCGTTCGCCCGGCACCACTGTGAGGAAGGATGGACAGTCGCCCTCGAGGCACGAGTAGTCCTTGTTGCAGGAGGCCTGGTGGATCTGCGTCTTGCGTCCGAACTCGGTCTCCACCGGGATCACCGACAGGCAGCTCGACTTCTGGCCGCAGTCACCGCAGCCCTCGCAGACGCGCTCGTTGATCCAGATGCGCTCGGCCGGCTCGGGCGCGTTGCCTCGCTTGCGCTTGCGGCGCAGCTCGGCGGCGCACTCCTGGTCGTGGATGAGCACGGTCACGCCCTCGACCTGCGCGAGCTCCTGCTGGGATGCGAGCAGCTCCTTACGGTCGCGCAGCTCGGCGATGTCCGCGAGCTTCACGCCCTTGTAGCGGCTCGTGTCCTCGGCGGTCACGATGATCCGCCGCACGCCCTCGAGCTCGAGCAGGCGGGTCAGGTCGGGCACGTTCAGCTGGCCCTCGATGGCCTGGCCGCCGGTCATGGCGACGTGCTCGTTGTAGAGCAGCTTGTAGGTGATGTTCACGCCGGCGGCGACCGCGGCGCGAATCGCGAGCGAGCCCGAGTGATGGAAGGTGCCGTCGCCGAGGTTCTGGACCAGGTGGCGATCCTCGGTGAAGGGCGCCATGCCGATCCACTGCGCCCCCTCGCCGCCCATCTGCGTGATGCCGGTGATCTCCCCCTTGCCCTCCGGGTTCAGCAGCACCATGGTGTGGCAGCCGATGCCGCCGCCGACGAGCGTGCCGTCGGGCGCCTTGATCGAGCTGTTGTGGGGGCAGCCGGAGCAGAAGAACGGGATGCGCTGCGCCATCGGCAGCGCGGCGGGCCGGCCCTCGATCTCGTCGAGCTTGCGCAGCCTCGCATCAATGGAATCGAGCTGGACGCGGTTGCGCAGGCGGCTTGTGACGGCGCGGGCGATCACGTCGGCATCGAGATCGAGCTCCGCCGGCAGCAGGCGCTCGCCGCGCTCGTCGCGCTTGCCGACGATCCGTGGAGCGGAGGGCGTGCCGTAGAGCGCCTCCTTCAGCTGCGTCTCCACGAACGGGCCCTTCTCCTCCGCCACGAGGATCTCCTCGAGACCGTGGGCGAACTCGCGGGCGATCTCAGGCTCGAGCGGCCAGATCATGCCGAGCTTGAGGATGCGCACGCCGGCGCGGTCGAGGGCTCGGTCGTCGAGGCCGAGACTGCGCAGGGCGTGGCGCAGGTCGAAATACGCCTTCCCGGGCGCGACGATGCCGAGCCAAGCGTCGTTCGCGCCCTCGATTCGGTTGACGCCGTTCTCGCGCGCGTAGGCCAAAGCGAGGTCGGTACGTACGCCCAAGAGCGTGCGTTCCATCTCGAGCGAGGCGGGCGCGAGCAG
Organism: Thermoleophilaceae bacterium; assembly: GCA_036519295.1. Taxonomy (GTDB): domain Bacteria; phylum Actinomycetota; class Thermoleophilia; order Solirubrobacterales; family Thermoleophilaceae; genus JACVRW01. The sequence goes on along the minus strand of DATDLN010000184.1, from coordinate 3,067 downwards.
GTTGCCGTGCGGCTGGTGCTCGTAGCCCAGGTCGGGCAGCACGGGCGTGACGCGGTCCGGCGCCACCTCGGCCGTCCCGACGGCGTCGGCGACGTTGGTGATGATCTTGAAGCCGGACCACAGCCCCGAGGCGCGCGAGCAGGCAAACGCGTGCAGGCCGAGATCGAGCACCTCCTGCACGTTGCCGGGGAAGAAGACCGGCATGTGGAAGCTCGCGAGCAGTGATTCGGAGGCGCTCGGGATCGTCGAGGACTTGCAGCTCGGGTCGTCCCCCACCACCGCGAGGGCGCCCCCGGTGCGGGATACCCCGACGAAGTTGCCGTGGCGAAGGGAGTCGGCCGCGCGGTCGAGACCCGGCGCCTTCCCGTACCACATAGCCAACACGCCGTCGTATTCGGCGCCCGGCAGGTTGGCCGCCAGCTGGCTGCCCCAGGCCGAGGTGGCGCCGAGCTCCTCGTTCAGGCCCGGCACGTGGCGCACGTGGTGCTCGTCGATCAGCTTCCGGTTGCGCTGGATCTCGAGGTCGAGTCCGCCGAGCGGCGAGCCCTGATAGCCCGAGATCATGGTGCCGGTGTGGAGGCCACGGCGGCGGTCGGCCCTGTGCTGGTCAAGCGGGAGGCGCACGAGGCCCTGCACGCCGGTCAGGAGGATGCGACCGTCGTCGAGCAGGTACTTGTCCTGGAGGCTCACCTCGCGGCGAACGCCCCAGGGGAGGCCACCCGCGCCGTCACCGCGGGGGCGTCCGGCCGCCGGGGGGCGGCGGGCGGCGCGATGGCGTGCGGCGGTGGACGTCATGCGGCGGTTTCCTCCCTGTTCAGGCGCGCGACTCGGGCTTTTGGGAAATCCAATTTACCATTAGTGGTCCACGGAGGGCAATAACATGAGCCCTATCCCGCACCCCAATTGGGGCTTCCCAATGCGCAGCCAGCAGCTTGAAGTCAGCCCACGTCGGGTATAAGGTCAAGCACTGTGACCATTGCTACCCCGCGTGCGGCCCCGTCAACCGCGCACCTCGTCGACGACGACCACGAGCAGGTCGTAGTACGCCAGGATCCGGAGACAGGCCTTCGCTTCATCGTCGCCGTCCACTCGACGGTGCTCGGCCCCGCACTGGGCGGAATGCGGCTCAAGCGGTATCCCGGCGGACTTCGCGAAGCGCTCGACGACGTGATGGGTCTCGCGCGCACGATGACGCTCAAGGCGTCTGCCGCGGGCCTCGATCTCGGTGGCGGAAAGTCGGTGATGATCGACGACGGCCGGCCGGAGCGGCGCGACGCACGGTTCGAGGTCGCCGCCCAGGTCATCGAAAGCCTCCACGGCGCATACATCACGGCCGAGGACATCGGCACCTCGACCTCCGACATGGATCACCTCGCCCGCTTCACACGGTTCGTGACGGGCCGTTCGGTGGAGCGCGGCGGCCGTGGCGACCCGTCTCCCATCACGGCCGAGTCCGTCTTCCAGGCGCTCCGGCGTGGGCTGTACGCGGCCACCGGATCCGCGGAGCTCGACGGCCGCCGCATCGGAGTGGTGGGCCTCGGCAAGGTCGGCTACGTGCTGGCGGCGAGACTCGCAGAGGCCGGCGGGCGGATCGTGGCCTCCGACCTCGACGCCGAGCGCAGCGAGCGGTTCGCCTCGGAGCACGGCGGGGAGATCGCCCCGTCGGCCGAGGCGATCATGGCGACCGAGCTCGACGTGCTCGCCCCCTGTGCCGCCGGCGGGATGATCGACGAAGCCTTGGCGCGCTCGATCGAGTGCAGGGTCGTCGCGGGCGCGGCGAACAATCCGCTCACCAACCGCGGCGTGGCGCGCGTCCTCGCGGAGCGCAGGGTCCTCTACGTTCCCGATTTCCTGGCGAACTGCGGCGGCCTGATTCACGTATCGCTCGAGTGGTGGGGCCGGGACGGCGAGCGTGAGCTGATCGAGCGTGCGATGGATAGGCTCGACCGGGCGCTCGTCGAGGCCGGGGCCGAGGACTCGACGCCGCTCGAGGTCGCGGAGCGGCACGCTCTCGAGCGGGTGGAGGCCGCCAGGCGATGAACCGGGCGCTGCTGGTCGACGAGCGGCTGTACACGCGTGCCGGTATGCGCTCGTTCGAGCCCGTAGCCACGCGCCGAACCTTCGAGGAGGCAGTGGAGCAAATCGCCGAGAAGGTGAAGTCCGGTGACCTCCACGTCGGCGACCGCCTCCCCTCCGAGCGGGACCTCGCCGCGCAGATGCGGATCAGCCGGCCAACGTTGCGGGAGGCAGTCAAGGTGCTCGTCGAGGCCGGAGTGCTCGAGGTGCGCCGCGGCCAGTCCGGCGGCATCTTCGTCGCCTCAGAGGTCGTGCCGCGCGAGCTCCTGCACAGCAGGCAGGAGATCCGCTTCAGCGAGGTGGCCGGCGTGCTCGAGGCGCGGCGGCTGCTCGAGCCGCGCGTCGCCCAGCTGGCGGCGGTCCATGCGAGCGAGGAGGACTTCGCCGCAATGGCGCGCACGATCGAGCGCCAGCGCGAGCTGGCCGCGAGCGAGGACTTCCTCCGCAACGAGGACCTCTTCCTCCAGCTCGACCTGAAGTTCCATCTGGCGATGGCGCGCGCCACCCGCAACGCCACGATCGTCGCGCTGATGCGCTCCCTTCTGCGACAGCTTGAGATCGCCCGCGACATGGCGATGCACGCGCCCCTCGTCCCGGACTGGACCATCGAGATCCACGAGCGCACGCTCGCCGCGGTGCGCTCGGCCGACTTCCCCCTGATCGACGCCGTCATGGACGAGCACCTCGCCGAGCTCGAGCAGATCTGGGAGCGCGAGACGGGCCGAGGCCTCGTGCGACCCCTGCCGGACTTCCTCCAGCCCGTGGCAGAGCGCTCGCGGGCGCTGCGGACGGGCTGAGGCCCGCCGGGCCGACGGGGCGGCGGCGCTCGCCTTGGCGCCCGTCGGGTCTGTCGCGGCGCCGCGCGTTCGACCTTTCGCGGCGGTGTGGCCGCCTTAGCGCGCAGGCGAGCCGAGCCGAACGCCCGGGCCCGAGGCCGCCTCCTCTCGACGCGTTCGACCTTTCGCGGCGTTATCCCGCGGAAGGTCGAACG
>DATDLN010000183.1:0-19785 GCA_036519295.1 Thermoleophilaceae bacterium | reverse complement strand
CGCACGGCGGCGGAGGCGGAAGATCCGCTTGTGCGCGCTCAGCGCGAGCGCGACGAGTACCTCGACCTCGCGCGCCGGGCGCAGGCGGACTTCGAGAACTACCGCAAGCGCGCCGCGCGCGAGGCGGCGGCCGCGGGCGAGCGCGCCAAGAGCGGGCTGGTCCGCGAGCTGCTGCCCGTGGTCGACAACCTGGAGCGGGCGCTCGCGTCCGCCGGTCAGGAGGAGCAGCACCTCGCCGAGGGCGTGCGGCTCGTCCACTCCGAGCTGATCGCCGTGCTCGAGCGCAATGGCGTCGAGCAGTTCGACCCGAGCGGCGAGCGTTTCGATCCCGCCGAGCACGAGGCGCTGTCGATGCGCGACCAGGATGGCGCCGAGTCGGGGCTCGTGCTGGACGTCGTGGAGAAGGGCTACCGGGCGAACGGGACGATCCTCCGTCCGGCCAGGGTGGTGGTCTCGTCCTAGTGGCCACCACCTCAATTACGGTCGCGATCGGACGGCCAGTGCGTCGCCAGCCGCGCTGCTGGCTCGCCCGATCATCGACCGTACTTTCGGCGGTGAGGACCTAAATGCCCGCCGTCAAGGACCCCTACAAGACGCTCGGCGTCGACAATAAGGCCTCCGACGAGGAGATCAAGAAGGCCTACCGTAAGCTCGCGCGCCAGTATCACCCCGACCGCAATCCCGGGGACGAGTCGGCCGAGGAGCGCTTCAAGGACGTCCAGGAGGCCTACTCGGTCCTCTCCGACCCCGAGAAGCGCAAGACGTACGACGCCGGGGGCGGCATCTTCGGAAGCGGCGGCTTCGACCCCGGCGCCTTCCGCACGGGCGGCGGCGGCTTCGGCGGTTTCGGCGACATCCTCTCCGACCTCTTCGGCGGCGTGGGCGGCCGCGGCGGCGCGGCCCGCGGTCCCGAGCGCGGCCGCGATCTGGAGACCGAGGTCCACATCTCGTTCGATCAAGCGATGGAGGGGGCGCAGGTCCCCGTGGCCGTGCCGCTTTCGGCGCCTTGTCCCACCTGCCACGGGACCGGCGCGAGGCCCGGCACGCAACCGACCGTCTGCAGCCGCTGCCAGGGTCGCGGCGTCGAGGCAGAGTCGCAGGGGCTGTTCTCGATCTCCCAGCCATGCCGGCAGTGCGGCGGCACCGGCACCGAGATCAAGGATCCCTGCCCGACGTGCCAGGGGACCGGGCGCACCCGCCAGGTCAAGCGCTACCGCGTGAACATCCCCGCCGGGGTGCGCGACGGCAGCCGCGTGCGGCTCGCCGGCAAGGGCGAAGCGGGACTTCGTGGCGGACCTTCCGGCGACCTCTATGCGATCACGCGCGTCGGCGAGTCGCCGATCTTCAAGCGAAAGGGCGACAACCTCGAGGTGGAGGTCCCGATCACGATCCCGGAGGCGATCCGCGGTGCCACGATCGAGGTGCCCACGCTCGCGGGCACCAAGCGCATCCGAGTCCCACCCGGCACCCAGCACGGCACCGTGCAGCGCCTGCGCGGCGAGGGGCCGGCGAAGCTCGGAGGCCGCGGCCGGGGAGACATTCACTACCGACTTCAGATCGACGTCCCGCGCTCGCTCTCACGTGAGCAGCGCGAGATCGTGGACGAGTTCGCGTCTTCGATCGACGGCAACCCGCGGGAGCGCCTGCTCTCGCAGAGGTGACGGGCGATGGCGGCGAGGAACGACGACCAGTCTCCGGAGTCCACGCGCGGCGTGTACATGATCTCGGTGGCCGCCGAGCTCGCCGGCATGCATCCCCAGACGCTTCGCATCTACGAGGCGCGCGGCCTGATCACCCCCAAGCGCTCGCCGAAGAACACGCGCCTCTACTCGCGGGAGGACGTCGACAGGCTGCGCCGCATCCAGGAGCTGACCAGCGAGCTCGGCATGAACCTCGCGGGCGTCGAGAAGGTGTTCGAGCTGGAGCAGGAGATCGACCGGATGCGCCGGCGCATGCGCAACCTCGAGCGCGCGGCCGCGCGCGTGCAGAGCGAGCTCGAGAAGGAGCTGGAGCGCGTCCGCCGCTCCTTCAAGCGCGAGCTCGTGCTCTACGAGCCTCCCTCGCAGGCGCTCATGCCCTCCCGCGTCGCGGACAGGGCAGTCCGCATCCCGATAGAGCGCCCCGAGCGCTGAGCCTTTCTCCCAGAACTCGCCGGCGCTCCGTTGAATGTCTCATGGCGGCCGCCCGGTGACCTACACCCTGATCGGATCGGACGGCCGGCCCTACAGCAGCGCGGCCCCCGGCGCTCTCGGGGGTCACCGGCGCTCGAAGGGCTACGGCCGGCTCGACTGCCCGGCCGCGCTGCGGTGGATCGCGAAGGGGCACTACGTGCGTCACCGGGTGTTCTTCGCCGACGAGGCGACCGCGCTGGCCGCCGGCTACCGGCCCTGCGCCGTCTGCCTGCCCGAGCGCTACGCGGCCTGGAAGGACTGCGCGATGAGGATCCGCCTCCTGCCGCGGGCGCCGTTCGACGGCGACCATCTGCTCGCGTATCTCGGCGCACGGGCGGTGCCGGGCGTCGAGACGGTGTCGCCGGGCCGGTTCAGCCGCACACTCTCGCTGGCCGGCGGGCCAGCCTCGATCGACCTCCGAATCGGAACGGAGGAGGTGGAGGCGGTCGTGCGGACGAGCGAGCAGCGCGACATCCATGAGGCGGTTCGGCGCTGCCGGTGGCTGCTCGACCTCGACGCGGACCCGACGGCCATCGCGGCCGCGCTCGGGGACGATCCGCTGCTCGCCCCGCTCGTCGTCGCCCACCCGGGCTTGCGCTCGCCCGGCGCAGCGGACGGCGCCGAGCTCGCCGTCAGGGCCGTCGTCGGCCAGCAGATCTCGCTCTCCGGCGCGCGCACGCTCCTCGGTCGCATCGCCGAGACCCACGGCTCTCCGTCCGCCGGCGCGCGCCTGTTCCCGACAAGCGAGCAACTCGCGGAGATCGATCCCGAGACCCTGCCCATGCCGCGCGCTCGCGCCCGCACGCTCGCCGCGCTCGCCCGTGCCCTCTGCGACGGCGAGCTCGACCTGCACCCGGGCGCGGACCGCGAGAGGATCAGAGCGCGTCTGCTCGCCATTCGGGGAATCGGGCCGTGGACCGCGGACTACGTGGCCCTGCGCGCCCTCGATGATCCAGACGTGTTCATCGCGGCGGACCTAGGCGTGCGCCGGGCGCTTCAGCGCCTCGGCGGAGAGGCCGGCGCCGCCGAGCGCTGGCGCCCGTTCCGCTCCTACGCGACGCATCACCTCTGGGCATCGGGCGCGGCCGGCGCATGAAGCGGGTGGTCAGCCGCGCACTGATCTGCTATATACCCACTTAGATTTTCTATGCAGGCAGATCGTTTTACGCTCAAGTCACAGGAAGCTCTTGCCGCAGCGCAGCGGCTCGCTGGCGCGCGCCGCAATCCCGAGGTGGCGCCCGCACATCTCCTCGTGGCTCTGCTCGAGCAGGAGGGCGGCATCGTGGTCCCGGTCCTTCGCCGGGCGGGCGCCGATCCGGAGCGGGTGCGCCGGCGCGCGAACGAGGCGCTCGACGGGCTGCCGACCGTGAGCGGCGACGCCACCTCGGCGCCGGCCCTCGGCAGCGGCCTGATCGAGCTCCTGAAGCGCGCCGACGACGAGGCGCGCGGCATGGGAGACGAGTACGTCTCGACCGAGCATCTGCTTCTCGCGCTCGCCTCCGACCCGAAGGTCGACGCGGGCGCCGCGCGCGACCAGCTCGCCGAGGCGGTGCAGCAGGTGCGTGGGCCGCACCGGGTGACCGACCAGAATCCCGAGGACAAGTACCAGGCCCTCGAGAAGTTCGGCCGTGACCTGACCGAGGCCGCGGAGCAGGGGAAGCTCGACCCGGTCATCGGCCGCGACGACGAGGTCCGCCGCGTCATCCAGGTCCTCTCCCGCCGTACGAAGAACAACCCGGTGCTCATCGGCGAGCCGGGCGTGGGCAAGACGGCCATCGTGGAGGGGCTCGCCCAGCGGATCGTCTCCGGCGACGTGCCCGACTCGCTCCGCGACCGGCGCGTGATCGCGCTCGACATCGGCGCTCTGATCGCGGGTTCGAAGTACCGCGGCGAGTTCGAGGACCGCCTGAAGGCGGTGCTGAAGGAGATCGCCGAGGCCGAGGGCCAGGTGATCCTGTTCATGGACGAGCTGCACACGATCGTCGGCGCCGGCGCCGCCGAGGGCGCCGTCGACGCCGCCAACCTGCTGAAGCCGATGCTCGCGCGGGGCGAGCTGCGCGCCGTGGGCGCCACCACCCTCGACGAGTACCGCAAGCACATCGAGAAGGACGCCGCACTCGAGCGCCGCTTCCAGCCGGTCTACGTCGACGAGCCGAGCGTCGAGGACACGATCGCGATCCTGCGCGGGCTCAAGGAGCGCTACGAGGTTCACCACGGCGTGCGAATCCAGGACTCGGCGATCATCGCCGCGGCCACCCTCTCGAGTCGGTACATCGCCGACCGCTTCCTGCCCGACAAGGCAATCGACCTCATCGACGAGGCCGCCTCGCGGCTGCGTATCGAGATCGACTCGATGCCGACGGAGATCGACGCCGTCGAGCGACGCATCCAGCAGCTCGAGATCGAGCAGCAGGCGCTGAAGAAGGAGAAGGACGAGGCGAGCGTGGCGCGACGCGAGGCGATCGAGCGCGAGCTCGCCGACCTCCGTGAGCGGTCGAGCGAGATGAAGGCGCACTGGCAGGGCGAGAAGGACGCGATCGAGGCGATCCGCGATGCAAAGGAGCGGCTCGAGCAGGCCCATCGCGAGGCCGAGCGAGCCGAGCGCGAGGCCGACCTCCAGCGCGCGGCGGAGCTGCGCTACGGCGAGATTCCCAAGCTCCAGGAGGAGGTCGCGGACCACGAGGCGCGCCTGGCCGGCATCCAGTCGGACACCACCTTCCTGAAGGAGGAGGTCGACGACGAGGACGTGGCCGAGGTGGTGGCGAAGTGGACGGGCATCCCGGTCTCGAGGCTGATGGAGGGCGAGGTCGCGAAGCTCGTGCACATGGAGGAGCGGCTGCACGAGCGTGTGATCGGCCAGGACGAGGCGGTCGAGGCCGTCTCGAACGCGCTGCGGCGCTCGCGCGCCGGGCTGCAGGACCCGAACCGCCCGATCGGCGCCTTCCTCTTCATCGGGCCCACGGGCGTCGGCAAGACCGAGCTGGCCCGGGCCCTCGCCGAGTTCATGTTCGACTCCGAGCAGGCGATGGTCCGGATCGACATGTCCGAGTACATGGAGAAGCACTCGGTCTCCCGGCTGGTCGGCGCGCCGCCCGGCTACATCGGCTACGAGGAGGGCGGCCAGCTGACCGAGGCGGTGCGCAGGCGTCCCTACTCGGTCGTGCTCCTCGACGAGATCGAGAAGGCGCACACGGACGTCTTCAACGTCCTGCTCCAGTTGATGGACGACGGCCGCCTGACCGACGGCCACGGCCGCACGGTCGACTTCAAGAACACCGGGGTCATCATGACCTCGAACGTGGCCGGCGGCATCGACGGCGTGCGCGCGACCTTCAAGCCCGAGTTCGTGAACCGGCTCGACGAGATCGTCGAGTTCCGCCAGCTCACGCGCGAGGAGATCGGCCAGATCGTTGAGCTCCAGGTGGCGAAGCTGATCGAGCGTGTGCGGGAGCGCGGCGTCGAGGTCGAGCTGAGCGACGACGCCCGCACCCTGCTCGGCAACCTCGGCTACGACCCCACCTACGGCGCGCGCCCGCTGAAGCGCGTGATCCAGAAGCGGCTGGTGGACAAGCTGGCGCTGAAGCTCCTCGAAGGTGAGTTCCAGCCGGGCGACCGCGTGCTGGTGGACGCCGCCGACGGCGACCTGTGCTTCGCCAAGGCGACGGTCACCGCCGCCGAGCCGGCTACCGCCTGATCCCGCCGGTCAGCGTCGAACGGCCGCGGACACCCTGGCGGCGCCGCCCGCGTTCGTCGTCCCGAAGATCCGGAAGCTGAACGAGACCCGCTGGAACGTGTTCGGGACGTTCCGTCTGAACCTGCGGCTCGCATCGAAGTGGATGAGGTGGCGGCCGAAGGGCGGGTCTGCCCCGAAGAGCCGCTTCATCTTCGTCAGATTGCGGCAGGCTCCCTTGAGCGCGCCGATCTTGAGGTTGCGGACATTGCCTTTGAACACGATGTGCGCCCACAAGGTGGTGCCTCCGGTGAAGCCAACGGCCGAGATCCTCCGCGGTTGGGTGGGCTCACCGCTCCGGGGACGCATGTCCACGTCGAGCTCGCTCACCGTGACGGGGGCGGCAGCGGTCAGCGCCGGGTTGGTTCGATCGGTCGCCGCGTAGCTGCGCTGCTCCACGCCGCGCGCGTTGAAGACTGTCAGCCCGGCGTTCACCGTGCCGTCGGGGAGCGCGGTGATCTGCGGGTCGGCGGGGACCGCCTCGCCGTCGCGCGTGAAGTCGACGACGCCGCCGGGAGTGAAGCCGCTGCCGTGGAAGTTGACCCTGTCGCCCGAGCCGAAGCACGGCTTCGTGGGAGTGGTCCTGAGCGTGACCTGCGCCGAAGCGGCGGCGGGGGCTGTCAGGGCGACGGCGGCGATCACCAAGGCTGCAAGGGGCGGCTTCATTCGATGCTCCTGGTCGGGGTGGCGAGCGTCAGGGTACATTCCGCGCGGACGGAGTTCGAACGAAAGGAGCGCTACGTGCCGACGTACGTGATGCTCAGCACCCTGACCCCCGAGGGCGTGCAGACGGTGAAGAGCAATCCGCAGCGCATTCGCGAGGTCAACAAGGAGATCGAGCAGCTCGGGGTGACCGTGAAGGCGCAGTGGGCGGTGCTCGGCCGCTACGACTTCGTGAACGTCGTCGAGGCGCCGGACGAGAAGACGATCGCGCGCGTGTCGCTGGAGCTCGGCTCCCGCGGCACGGCGCACTACGAGACGCTTTCGGCCATCCCCGTGGACGACTTCATCGCCGCGCTTTGACTGGGTGCACCCGGGTCCTCGTCGTCGGCGGCGGCGGCCGCGAGCACGCCCTGGTCCGCACGCTGCTGCGCAGCCCGAGGCGTCCAGAGCTGCTGTGCACGCCCGGCAACCCGGGGATTGCGCGCGACGGGGTGAAGTGCCTCTCGGAGGGCGATCCGGTGGCGCTGGCACGCGACCACGATGTGGATCTGGTGGTCGTGGGCCCGGAGGCGCCGCTCGTCGCCGGCATCGTCGACGAGCTGGGCGCCGCCGGAATCGCCGCGTTCGGACCCACGCGTGAGGCAGCGCGGATCGAGGGCTCGAAGTCGTACGCGAAGGAGCTGATGCGCGATTGCGGAGTGCCGACCGCCTCGCACGTGCTGTTCCGCGACCACGAGGAGGCGGCGGTGCACCTGGCGTGTGCGTCGTACCCCGCGGTGCTGAAGGCCGACGTGCTCGCGGCGGGCAAGGGCGTGATCATCGCGGAGGACGAGCAGGCGGCGCGCGCCGCCCTCGACGTCTTCTTCGGTGAGAAGCGCTTCGGCGAGACCGAGGTGGTGCTCGAGGAGTTCCTCGAAGGGGAGGAGCTGTCGCTGCTCGCGCTGTGCGACGGCGAACGCGCGGCGCCTCTCGCGCCCGCGCAGGACTACAAGCGCATTTTCGACGGCGACCGGGGGCCGAACACCGGCGGCATGGGGAGCTATTCGCCGGTGCCCGGGATCGACGACGAACGGGCGACGGAGCTCGTCGGCCGGGTGCACCAGCCGATCGTGGACGAGCTCCGCCGGCGCGGGACGCCCTACCACGGAGTCCTCTACGCGGGGCTGATGATGACTGCCGCCGGACCGAAGGTGCTCGAGTTCAACTGTCGCTTCGGCGACCCTGAGACCCAGGCGGTGCTCCCGCGGCTCAGATCCGATCTGCTCGCCCTGCTGGAGGCCGCCGTTCGGCCCGGCGGGCTCGAGGGAGCCCGGCCCGAGTGGTCGCCCGACTGGGCCGTGACGGTGGTGCTCGCCTCCCGCGGCTACCCGGAATCGGCGTCGAAGGGGGACCCGATCGACGGGCTCGATGCTCCCGGCGACGCGGAGGTCCTCCACGCCGGGACCGCCGAGCGCGATGGGCAGATCGTGACCGCGGGTGGCCGTGTGCTGAACGTGACCGCGCTGGGGGCGACGCCCGGCGAGGCCCGCGACCGCGCCTATGCCGCGGCCGACCGCATCCGCTTCGACGGCCGGCAGATGCGCACCGATATCGCGGCCCGCGCCGTGGAGCGGGTGGATAGGGTCGAGGCGTGAGCGACGGCACCGAGGAGTTCACGCCCGTCACCGAGACGGAGGTCGAGCACGAATTCGACGAGCTCGATGTGTCCGATGCGCCTCAGGTGGGCATCGTCATGGGCTCGAAGAGCGACCTGCCGCTGATGGAGCGGGCGGGGCAGGAGCTCGAGGAGCGCGGAATCCGCTACGAGCTGCGCGTGATGAGTGCGCATCGGGAGCCCGAGACGGTGGCCGAGTACGCGCGCAACGCACGGCTGCGTGGCCTGCGCGTGATCATCGCCGGCGCCGGCCTGGCCGCCGCGCTGCCCGGGGTTGTCGCGGCACACACCGATCTTCCGGTGATCGGCGTGCCGCTGACCTCCAAGACGTCGGTCGCGGGCGGTCTCGACGCGCTCCTTGCGATCTCCCAGATGCCGCCGGGAGTGCCGGTGGCGACGGTGGGTGTGGACAACGCGAAGAACGCGGCCGTCCTGGCCGCCCGGATCCTGCACGCTTGAAGGCTCCCTCCTGCGATTTCGTATGGGCTTGGGCGGCTGCAAACCATCGCTCGGCCCCGTCCTCGATCGCTGGGCTCGGTTTTCGCTCGCCCAAGCATCATCCGGATTCTTGGAGGAAGCCTTGATAGATCGTTACACCCGTCCCGAGATGGGCGCGGTCTGGTCCGAGCAAAGGAAGCTCGAGACCTGGCTGGAGGTCGAGCTCGCCGTGGTCGAGGCACTTGCGGAGCAGGGAGTCGTGCCAGAGGACGACGCCGCGACGGTGCGAGACCGCGCCTCGTTCACGGTCGACGCGGTGAAGGAGCGCGAACGGCAGACGGAGCACGACATGGCCGCCTTCGTCGACGTCGTGGCGGCTTCGGTCGGCGAGGCGGGGCGCTGGGTGCACCACGGCCTCACCTCCTCGGACGTGCTCGACACGGCCCTCGCTCTCCAGCTCTCCCAGGCCGGGCTGATCCTGGTGGGTGGGGCGCGCGACTACCGCAACGCGCTGATACGGCGCGCGCGCCAGCACGTGGACACGCTCTGCGTCGGCCGCACGCATGGCGTCCACGCCGAGCCGACCACCTTCGGGGTGAAGCTCGCCGGCTTCGCGTTCGAGGCACACCGCAACGTGCGGCGACTCGAACGGGCGGCCGAGGGCGTGTCGGTCGGGGCGCTGTCGGGGGCGGTGGGCACCTACGCGGCGAACGGCCCCGAGATCGAGGCGGCGGTGCTTCGCCGCCTCGGCCTGGGACGCGAGGACGTCTCGACCCAGGTCGTGCCGCGCGACCGCCACGCGGAGCTGCTCGACGCGATCGCGCTGGCGGGTGCCGGGCTCGAGCGATTCGCGACCGAGATCCGCCACCTGCAGCGCACCGAGGTGCGCGAGGTCGAGGAGCCATTCCGCGCGGGCGCTCAGAAGGGCTCGTCGGCAATGCCCCACAAACGCAATCCGATCGTGTCCGAGCGGATCACCGGCATCGCCCGGCTCCTGCGCGGTTACGCCCAAGCGGGGATCGAGAACGTGGCCCTCTGGCACGAGCGCGACATCTCGCATTCGTCGGTCGAGCGAGTCGCACTGCCCGACGCGACGATTCTGCTCGACTACGCCCAGCATCAGGCGACCCGCGTCGTCGAGGGGATGACCGTGCACGCCGACCGGATGCGCGAGAACCTCGAGGCCACGCACGGGGCGCTCTATTCGCAGCGGGCGCTCCTGGCGCTCGTCGAGGCGGGCCGTTCCCGCGACGACGCCTACCGGATCGTGCAGGACGCGGCGCAGCGCGCCTGGGACGAGGGCATCGAGTTCCGCGGACTGCTGGGGCAGGCGGCGCCCGGGCTGGACCTGGACGGCGTGTTCGACGCCGGCGCCTTCGTCCGCCACGCGGAGGCGATCGTGCGGCGGATGGATCGAATCGTCTAGGCCCCGACGAGCACCGCGAGTCCGAACAGAACGACCACGTGGAAGGTCTGGTCCACCGCCAGCCTCACCGCGGGGTGGCGGACGGGGTCCGTGCGCTTCACGTACACGACGTAGCGATCGAGCATGCGGCCGTCGTCCTGTACCAGGTGGGTCCCGAAGACGAGTGCGGCGAGCGCGAGGACGCCCGCACCCAGGTCGTCCCAGAGCCATACGAACGCGGGCACGAACACGAGCGTGTATGTCAGCACGTGGGCCAGCAGCGCGCGCCGCGCCGTCGGGTCGGGCCCCAGCCCGCCGTGCTTGTGGCGCGCCTGCCACTCGGTCTGGATCGCGAAGTCGCCCACAAGATGCGAGACGAGAAACACCACGAACACCTCTGCCCAGTCCATCGGAGACCCCAATTTTGTGGCACGCGGGGCCGGATCATGCGTGAGACTGTGCACAGATGGAGGACTCGCTCCCCTCCGCGGCGGGCTCCCGACGGCGATCGTTTCGCCGACTGAAGCTCGTCCTCTTCGCAGTCAACGCGCTGATTCTGATCGGGCTCGTGATCGCGGCGTACGGCCTGGATCTGCTCGACGGCTCGGAGCTCGACACGATCGACGCGCGCTTCGAGATCCGGGGCGACAGGGGCGCGCCGGCCGACGTCGTCGTCGTGGAGATCGATGACGTCAGCTTCGACGAGCTGGACCAGGCATGGCCCTTCCCGCGCTCCCTTCACGCCGAGGCGATCGACCGCCTCCGGAGCGCCGGCGCCCGCGTTATCGCCTATGACATCCAATTCACTGAGCCGACCAAGCCGGCGGAGGACAACGCCCTCATAAGCGCGGTCGACCGTGCCGACGGCGTGGTGCTCGCGACAACCGAGGTGGGCCAGGGCGGACAGACGAACGTCTTCGGGGGCGACCAGGTTCTGCGCGAGACCGGCGCTCGCGCCGGCAACAGCAACTACGTCAACGACTCGGACGGTGTGATCCGCCGGCAGCCGTACGCGGTCGAGGGGCTCGAGAGCTTCGCCGTCGTGGCGGCCGAGGAGTTCGGCGGCCGCCGGCTGCCCGTGCGGGAGGGGTTCGAGTGGATCGACTTCCGCGGGCCGCCGGGCACCGTCGAGTCGGTGCCGTTCTCACGCCTCGTCGCGGGCCGCACGCCGCCGGACTTCTTCCGGGACAAGGTCGTCGTCATCGGCGCCACGGCGCCGTCGCTCCAGGACGTGCATCCCACGGCCGTGGGCGGCGACACTCCGATGTCCGGCCCCGAGATCCAGGCCAACGCCATCGCCACGGTGCTGGACGATTTTCCGCTCCAGTCCGCGCCCGGCGCGCTGAACGTGGCCCTGATCGTGCTGTTGGGCCTCGTGGGTCCGGGGATCGCGATCGCGCTCGGTCCGATCCGCGCGGCCATCTGCGGCGCGCTGCTCGCGGCGCTGTATGCGGTGGCCGTGCAGCTGGCGTTCAACGGCGGTCTCATCGTCTCGTTCCTGTATCCGCTGGCGTCCCTCGTGATCGGCGTCGTTGGGGCGCTCGCAATAGGCCTCGTGCTCGGCGCGTTCGAGCGTGAGCGGGTACGCGACGTGTTCTCCCGGTTCGTCCCGGAGCCCGTGGTCGACGACGTGCTCAAGAACGTGGACAAGAACCTCCGGCTCGGCGGGGAGCGCGAGCTGGTGACTGTGCTGTTCAGCGATGTCCGCGGCTTCACCGGCTTCTCGGAGACGCGCTCGCCGGAGACGGTGATCGAGGTTCTGAACCGCTACCTGACGTCGATGACGGATGTGATCCTGAAGCACGGCGGCACGCTCGTCACGTTCATGGGCGACGGCATTATGGCCGTGTTCGGCGCCCCGATTCCGACCGACGACCACGCCGACCGCGCCCTGGCTGCCGCGCGGGAGATGGCCGGCCCGGCGCTCGATCGCTTCAACGACTGGCTGCGTTCGGCCGGCCACGGTGAGGGCTTCAGGATCGGTATCGGGCTCAACAGCGGCGCGGTGATGGCCGGCAACGTCGGATCGGAACGGCGGCTCGAGTACACGGTGATCGGGGACACCACGAACACCGCGTCCCGGATCGAAGGGATGACCAAAGGGACCCCGCACACGATCTACTTGTCGGAATCGACGCGGCTGATGCTCGTGGGACCACACCCGGACCTCGAGCACGTCGACGAGCTGGAGATTCGGGGGCGGCGCGCGAAGGTGGTCATCTGGACCACCTCCGCGGACGGGACCGCGCCCGCTACCGGGGCGCGGCGAGATAGCGCTCGCCGCGTCTGAGCACGACCGTCCGGTCGCGGACGAAGTCGCGCACCCTCACGACTCCCCGGCGCACGCGGGTGAGGGTGCCCTCGCAGCTGTCCTCGACCAGCCAGCGCGTGCCGCGGACCGCGGCCGACGAGTAGCGCCCGCGCGAGCGGAAGCGGCCGTCGCCGTCGCCCCACAGCCGCCGCCTGGCCGCGCGAGCAGCGCTCGCGCTGCCGCGACGTGGGCAGCGAGCGAGGCGCTCGCTGAGCACGAGCTCGGTGATGAACCGGTCTCTGGCGCGCTGGCGGACCCTGAAGACTCCGCCGTAGAAGCGGCCCTCCTGGAGGCGGTTGCTGCGGTCGCGCACGGTCGTCAGCTCGACGCGCCCGCGGCGGGCGTCGATCGTCGACCCCATGGGAAGCTCCTCGATGTCGGCGAGCGGCTGGAAGCTCTCCGCGCCGGGTAGCCGGACGCGGATGCTGCCGGAGATGGGATCGGCGAGGAGGGTCTCGCCCAAGTCGGGCTGGAGCGCCTGGGTCGGGGCCACCACCCCCGGCGGCGGAGGTGCAGGTGGCGCCGCGGCCGCCGCGGCCACCTGGATCTGAAGGGTCGCCTGGGCCACCGGCCTGCCGTGGCCCAGCACGGTGCCGCCGGTGAAGATCGTGGTCGTGGAGGCGCCCTCGTTGTCGGTCACGACGAGCGTGGCGTTGTAGCTGCCGGGCAAGGTGTAGACGTGGGTCGGGGTGGGCCCGCCGTCCATTAGGCCGCTGCCGTCGCCGAAGTCCCAGTCGTAGCGGACGATCGAGCCGTCGGGGTCGACCGCCGAGGAGGCGTCGAACTGCGTGGGCGCGCCGGCCGCCCCGGCGCTGGCCGTGAAGCCCGCGACCGGCGCCTGGTTCGGGCTCACCACCACACCGAACGCTCCGCGCAGGTCGACGGACGGCACGGCCTTCGGCGCCAGCGACGCACCCGCGCCGAGGTCGAACAGGTAGCCGTCGCCGCCGGCTACGAAGAGGCTCTTGCCGTCCGGGCTGGCGGTGAGGAACCAGGGCTTCGATCGTGCGACCGCGAGCGCCGGCGTCGCCCCGGGCGCCAGGCTCCCGTCCGGGCCGACGGCAAACGCGAACACGCCCCGCCCTCCGTGCTCCGAGGAGCCGCGGCTCGCGACGTAGACGGCTGACCCGTTCGGAACCACCGCGATGCCGACCGGCCTGGCGCCGGGCCCGAGATCGAGCTCGGCCGGCGACTTCGGTACCGGCGTGCCGTCCTCGCGCACGTCGAACTGGAGCACTCGGCCGCGCAGCGAGGTCGCGTAGAGATGGCGTCCGTCGGGGGTGAGCGCCAGGTCCATCAGCGCGGACTTCGCCACGGCGGCGAGCTCGGGGCGCCGCGCGAGGCCGCCGTCGACGCCGACGTCGAAGACGGCGATGCCCCCCTTCACGAGCGCGTAGGCGGTGCGGCCGTCCGGCCTGACGGCGATGCCCGTCGGGAAGTCACCCGCGGGGACTGCGGGCGGATCCTTCGGCTCGAGCTGACCGCCGCCGGCGACGTCGTACTGGAGCACCTTGCCGCGCCGCAGGTCGGTCACGTACGCGCTCGTTCCATCCGGGTGGATCGCGATCGAAAACGGCAGGCCGTACGCCGGCCGGAGAGGCGGCGACTTCGACCTCAGGCTGCCGTCGGCGGCGACGTCGTACTGCAGGATCCCGTCGTCGGCCGTGGTGTAGAGGTCGTCGCCCTCCGGCGTCATCGCGAGCCGCAGGGGTCGCTCCGCGCGGACGGACGGCGTTGCCAGCGGCGCCAGCGCGCCGCCCGGGCCGACGGCGAACTGGGCGATGGCCCCGGCGGCCGGGTCCGCAAAGTACACGGTTCGGGCCGCCCCCGCGGCCTGCGCCAGCGCCAGCGAGGCGGCGGATGCGAGCACGAACGTTGGAAGCAGCCGTCGAGCGGTGCGGCTGGTCAAGGTCGAGTCTCCGATGAGCCAGGTGCGAGCCGAATGGACAATCTTGTCACTTCGTAGAGCGGCGACGCAAACTTGGCACTTTCCTCGTACCACGTGTGAGAGAGCGGCCACAGATCCGGGCCCGTTGTTAGCCTCCGGCTGTGAGCCGCGTCTTCCAGGGGAAGGTCCGCGACATCTATGCGGCGGGCGAAGATCGCCTGCTGCTCGTCGCTTCCGATCGGATATCGACCTACGACGTCGTGCACCCCACGCCGATCCCCGACAAGGGGAAGGTTCTCACCGGGCTGACCGCGTTCTGGCTCGACCGCACCGCCGACATCTGTCCGAACCACCTCGTGTCGCTCACCGACGTGCCCGACGAGCACCGCGGGCGCGCGATGCTGGTCGAAAGGCTCGAGATGGTCCCAGTGGAGTGCGTCGTGCGCGGCTACATCACGGGCTCGGGCTGGAAGGAGTACCGGGCGACGGGCACGGTTTGCGGGATCGAGCTGCCTGCCGATCTTCAGGAATCCGAGCAGCTCAATGAGCCGCTCTTCACGCCTGCCACGAAGGCCGAGCTCGGCGAGCACGACGAGAACATCGATTTCGAGCGCATGGTCGAGATAGTCGGCGACCGCGCATTGGCGGAGGCGCTGCGGCGAGTCTCGATCGACATCTACAGGCGTGGGGCGGAACACGCGCGGGCGCGCGGGATCATCCTGGCGGACACGAAGTTCGAGTTCGGCCGCCGGGCGGACGGCACGCTCGTTCTCGGCGACGAGGTGATGACCCCCGATTCCTCCCGTTTCTGGCCGGCCGACGGGTACGAGCCGGGCCGTTCGCAACCGAGCTTCGACAAACAGTACGTCCGTGACTGGGCGGCCGCCTCCGGCTGGGACAAGACCCCGCCGGCGCCGCCGATCCCCGACGAGGTGGTGGCGGGAACGCGGGCGCGCTACCTGGAGGCCTACGAGCGCACCGCCGGCGAGCCCCTCGAGGCCTGGC
The DNA here is from genome assembly GCA_036519295.1 of Thermoleophilaceae bacterium. Lineage (GTDB taxonomy): Bacteria > Actinomycetota > Thermoleophilia > Solirubrobacterales > Thermoleophilaceae > JACVRW01. The sequence continues at coordinate 4,520 of DATDLN010000183.1, read as the reverse complement.
TGGAACGGTTGGAGTGAGAGCGCGGGTTCTGATTAGGCCGAAGGAGGGCATTCTTGACCCACAAGGCCAGGCGGTCGAACAGGCGCTGCCCGCGCTCGGCTTCAGCGGCGTGCGGAACGTGCACGTCGGCCGTCTGATAGAGCTCGACGTGGACGATCCGTCGGAGGTGCCGGAGATGTGCGAGCGGCTTCTAGCCAACCCGTTGATCGAGGACTACGAGGTCGTCGAGGCATGAAATTCGGCGTCGTTCGGTTTCCAGGCTCCTGCGACGAGATCGACGCGCTGCTCGCCTGCCGCCGTTTCGGCGAGGCCGAGCTGCTGTGGCACAAGGAGCGCGACCTCGGCGGGGTGGACGCGGTCGTGGTCCCCGGCGGTTTCTCGTACGGCGACTACCTGCGGGCGGGCGCCATTGCACGCTTCTCGCCCCTCATGGAGGCAGTGATCGACTTTGCGCGTGCGGGCGGTCCGGTCCTCGGTATCTGCAACGGGTTCCAGGTCCTCTGCGAAGCGGGGCTCCTGCCCGGTGCGCTGCTTCCGAATCGTTCGCTGCGCTTCGTCTGCCGCCAGGTCGAGGTCGTGGTCGAGAACCCGGACACCCCCTTTACGCGCGCGTGCGAGAAGGGGGACCTGCTGTCGGTGCCGGTCAAGCACACCACCGGGCGCTATTACGCCCCCGGCATCAGCGACGAGCAGGTCGTGCTGCGCTACGCGCCGGGCCAGAACCCGAACGGCGCCCAGGACGACATCGCGGGCGTTTGCAATGCGGAGGGCAACATCGTCGGCCTGATGCCGCATCCCGAGCACGCGGTGAATCCGCTCATGGGCTCCTCGGATGGGGGCCGGTTGTTCGAGTCCGTTTCCATGGTTCCCGCCGCGTGAGCGGAAGCGCCACCGCGCGCCACCGCGAGCTCGGACTGACCGACGCCGAATACGAGGGGATCTGCGAGCGTCTCGAGCGTGAGCCGAATGCGGTCGAGCTGGCCGTGTTCTCGCTCATGTGGTCGGAGCACTGCGCCTACAAGCACTCGAGGAAGCTGCTGCGCGAGCTGCCGACGGAGGGCCCGTATCTCCTGATGGGCCCCGGCGAGAACGCCGGCGTGGTCGATGTCGGCGACGGCCTCGCCGTCGCGTTCAAGGTCGAGTCGCACAACCACCCGAGCGCGGTTGAGCCGTTCCAGGGGGCGGCCACCGGCGTCGGCGGCATTCTGCGCGATGTCTTCGCCGTCGGCGCTCGGCCGATCGCCGTGCTCGACTCCCTGCGCTTCGGCGAGCTCGACTCCGCCCGCTCACGCTACCTGTTCGACTGGGCGGTCAAGGGGATCGGTCAGTACGGCAACTCCGTCGGCGTGCCGACCGTGGGCGGCGACCTCTACTTCGAGGCGGCCTATGAGCAGAACTGTCTGATCAACGCCATGTGTGTGGGGATAGCTCCTCTGGAGCGGCTGATCCGGAGCGCGGCCGCCGGCCGTGGGAACCTGGTCGTACTGCTGGGCGCGCGCACCGGCCGCGACGGCATCGGCGGCGCGTCGGTGCTCGCGAGCGCCGAGTTGTCCGAGGAGGACGCCTCCAAGCGGCCGAGCGTGCAGATCGGCGACCCGTTCGAGGAGTCGAAGCTGATCGAGTGCTGCCTCGAGCTGCTGGAGCAAGGCGCCCTGGCCTCGCTGCAGGACCTCGGGGCCGCGGGGTTGTCGTCGTCCTCGTCCGAGATGGCCGCGAAGGGCCGTGTGGGCATCGACCTCGACGTGTCCAGGGTCCCGCTGCGCGAGGCGGACATGGAGCCCTACGAGATCATGATCTCGGAGTCGCAGGAGCGGATGCTCTGCGTGGTCGAGCCCGAGAGACTCGACGAGCTGCTCGAGGTGTGTGAGCGCTGGGACGTGCGGGCCACGCCGGTCGGCTCCGTCACGGACACGCGCTGCCTGCGAGTGTTCGACGGCGACGAGCCGGTGGCCGACATTCCGGTGACGGCGCTCGTGGACGGTGCGCCGCTCTACGACCTCGAGCCCGAACCGCCGTCGGAACCGCTCTATCCGAATCCGCCGCGGCGGCTCGCGCCCGGGGCGAGCGCCGAGGAGACGCTCTTCGCCCTGCTTGCCTCGCCAAACGTGGCGTCAAAGCGCTTCGCGTTCGAGCAGTACGACTCGATAGTCGGCTCGCGCACGGCGCGGCGTCCGCAGGAGGCGGACGCGGCGCTGCTGATGCTGGCGCAGGACGGCGGCGGCGGTGCGCTCGCCGTGTCGATCGACGGCAACGGGCGTCGCGTGGCTTGCGAGCCGTACACCGGCGCGGCCGAGGCGGCGCTCGAGTGCGCGCGCAACCTCGCCTGTGTCGGCGCGGAGCCGCTCGGCCTCACCAACTGCCTCAACTTCGGCAACCCGGAAAAGCCGCACATCGCCTGGCAGCTCACCCGGGCGGTGCACGGGCTGCGGGACGCCTGCCTCGCGCTCGGCGTGCCGGTCGTGGGCGGCAACGTGTCGCTCTACAACGAGGGCGCCGAAGGCCCGATCTACCCGACGCCGATCGTCGGCATGGTGGGCAAGCTCCCCGATCCCGCCGCCGCGCCCCGGCTCGGCTTCGCCGAGGAGGGCCACGCGCTTGCGCTGGTCGGCCCGTTCACGCCTTCGCTCGAGGGATCGGAGCTCGAGAAGCTGCGCGGCGGCCTCGCGCGAGGCCTGCCGCGGGTGGATCTCCAGTCGCAGGCCGACGCTCTGGTGCGGTTGCGAGCGGCCGTGCGCGAGGAACGCTTGGCCACGGTGCACGACATCTCGGACGGTGGGTTGGCGTGCGCCCTGGCCGAGTGCTGCATCGCGGGGGGCCTTGGGGCGCGGGTACAGCCGGCGTCGAGTGGCGAGGCGGACCTCTTCGGCGAGGGCCCGGGCGGCGTCCTGATCGCGGGCTCCGCCGAGACGGTTGAGGCTGTAAAGGGCGCGCGGGTGATCGGCGTGGTCGGTGGCGACGCGCTCGAGATAGCGGGGGTTCTCTCGATCCCGGTCGAGCGCCTGCGCGAGGTCTACGAAGGCGCAATCCCGGGGGCGCTTGCCGCTTAGGCAACGCATGCGGCCGCCGCCGTCCTCCGGGAAGCGACGGGCGCCGTTGGTACGCTCCGTCGGGCGGGGGCTCGCTGCCGGGATTCTTCCGGAAGCCTCCGTTTCAGGGATGAGTCAAGACCCACTGCTCCAGCGTGACGGTCCTCGCGACGAGTGCGGCGTCTTCGGCGTCTACGCGCCGGAAAACGACGTCGCCCGGCTCGCCTACTTCGCCCTGTACGCGCTCCAGCACCGCGGCCAGGAGTCGGCGGGGATAGCGGCCTGCGACGACGGTCACATCATGACCGTGCGCGACCTCGGCCTCGTCTCCCAGGTCTTCGACGAGGAGAAGCTGCGCGCGCTGCAAGGCCAGATGGCGGTGGGGCACGTGCGCTACTCGACCACGGGCTCGTCGGCGTGGGAGAACGCCCAGCCGGTGTGGCGCTCCGACCGCCGCCAGCTCGCGCTCGCACACAACGGGAACCTCATCAACGCGGTGGAGCTGCACTCGGAGCTCAGCGACCGCGGCGTTCAGCTCCGCGGCACGTCCGACTCGGAGCTCATCGCCGCGCTGCTCTCCACGCACGAGGCCGAGCGCATCGAGGACGCGGTCGCCGATGTCGTGCCCCAGCTCGAGGGCGCCTTCTCGACCGTCGCCATGACCAAGGACTCGGTGGTGGCCTTCCGCGACGGCTCCGGGCTCCGACCGCTCTCGATCGGCCGGCTCGGAGACCGCTACTGCGTCGCGTCCGAGAGCTGCGCATTCGACATCATCGGCGGCGAGCTCCTGCGCGAGGTGCAAGCCGGCGAGATGGTCTCCCTGGGCGAACGCGGCATCGAGACGCGGCAGCTCGTCGAGTCCGAGCGGAAGGCCTTCTGCGTCTTCGAGCACATCTACTTCGCCCGCCCGGACTCGATCCTCGAGGGCAACCGGACTCAGGTCTCGCGGCGCAAGATGGGTGAGATCCTCTTTCGCGAGGCGCCCGTCGAGGCCGACGTCGTGATCGCGGTGCCCGACTCGGGCAATCCGGCCGCCTCCGGCTATTCGCGCGCGTCGGGCATTCCGCGCGACGACGGGCTGATCAAGAACCGCTATGTGGCTCGCACGTTCATCCAGCCGGGTCAGGAGCTGCGGAAGCACGGCCTGCGCATGAAGTTCAACCCGCTCCGTGAGGTGGTGGCCGGCAAGCGTCTCGTCGTCGTGGACGACTCGATCGTGCGCGGCAACACCACGCGTCAGATCGTGAAGATGCTGCGCGATGCCGGTGCCCTCGAGATCCATATGCGCATCTCCGCGCCGCCGATCCGTCACCCGTGTCACTACGGCATCGATATGTCCACGACGCAGGAGATGGTGGCGCACGGGCGCACGGAGGAGGAGATATCGCGCGAGCTCGAGTGCGACTCGCTTGCATATCTCTCGCTCGAGGGGGTCTACGAGGCGATCCGCTCCTCGCGCGCGACGCACTGCGATGCGTGTTTCTCGGGGGACTA
>DATDLN010000182.1:0-22877 GCA_036519295.1 Thermoleophilaceae bacterium | reverse complement strand
GCCGCTCGGACTCGTCCAGGATGAGGAGAACGAGGAACACGCCGACGCCCCACGGGATCGCCACGTCGACCACTCGGCCCAGCAGGGGATACGCGCCGCGCATGGGCCGATCGTCCCGGATCTCGGGCGCTTCCGCATCCGTCTTGGGTATGAGACGCAGCGGCGAGCGGTCCCCCACGCGTTCGACCTTTTGCCGCCATGTCCCGCGGAAGGTCGAACGCCTGGGCGCATTGTGGAGACGCGGGGCCCACCTCACCCCTTACCCAGCCCAACCGGACGCGGACGGCTTCGCACGCAACGCCCGCACTGAGCGCAGCGGCGAGGAAGGCCTCAGCCCGCCCGCGCCGACGACCGAACCGGCTCGCGCGCGTCGCCGTCGCCACCCGGTGCGCCGGCGCCCGCCTCGTCGCGCTCCTCCTCCGACTCGCCCTTGGGCGGCTCCTTGGCCCAGTCCTCGTCGAAGTCCACGCGCCACTTGCCTTCCTCGTCCTGCTCCAGCTTGAGCTTCGCGCGGAAGGTGCGTCCCGAGCGGCTGCGGAAGCCGGTCACGGGTTTGGCCGTCCGGCCCACGCCCGGCTCCTCGCCCGCCTCGCGCGACGCCCGTAGCGACTCGATCAGCTCGGTCGCGACGGCCACCGGGAGCGACTTGCCGGCCTTGCGCTTCCAGATCACGAAGCCGCAGCCTGGGTCGTCCCTCGACCAGCACGAGTAGCCCTTGCGGTTCTCGGTGATCTCGCGGCCACAGACCGGACAGGGGCCGAGCTTGGCCCGCTCGATCCGCACGCCCTTCAGCTTGTCGAGCTCCTGAACCGTCTCCGTCGTGAAGGTCGCGATGTCGTGCATGAAGGCAGGCCGGGTGTCCTCGCCGTGCTCGATGAGGCCGAGCCGCTTCTCCCAGTTCCCGGTCAGCTCGGGCGAGGTGAGAGGGTGGCCGTTCAGCAGCCGAATCACCTGGATCCCCTTCTCGGTGGCGACGAGAGCGCGGCCCTCGCGCTCGATGTAGCCGACGTCGACCAGGCGCTCGATGATCGAGGCCCGAGTGGCGGGCGTGCCGATCCCCGAGTCCTTCATGGCCTCGCGCAGCTCGGCGTCCTCGATCTCCTTGCCGGCGGTCTCCATCGCGCCGAGAAGGGAGGCGTCGGTGAAGCGCCGCGGCGGCTGGGTCTCCTTGCGCAGGAACTCGACCGAGCGCGTGTCCACCCGCTCGCCCTGGTCGAGCTTCGGCAGCAGCTGGTCGCCGCCGGAGTCGTCGTCCGCGCGCTCGGGGGCCGCCTCCTCGCCGTAGACGGCCTTCCAGCCCGGCTCGATGAGGCGGCGGCCGCTCGTTCGGAAGATGTTCTCGTTGACCGTCGTCTCCACCCGCGTGCGCTCGAACACCGCGTCGGGATGGAAGACGGCCAGGAAGCGCTTCGCTACGAGGTCGTAGATCTTGAGCTCGTCCTGCCCCATCCGGCCGAGGTTGTGCTCGGAGCGGGTCGGGATGATCGCGTGGTGGTCCTCGACCCTCTTGTCGTTGACCACCCGCCCGAGCGGGAGCTTCGCCAGCGAGGTCACGTACTGGGCGCCGCGGGCGTACGCGGCGTGGTGGCCCACTAGCTCGGCGGTGGGACGAATCTCCGCAACCATGTCGCCGGTCAGGAACCGCGAGTTCGTGCGCGGGTAGGTGAGCGCCTTGTGCTCCTCGTACAGGCGCTGGGCCGCGGCCAGCGTCCGCCGGGCGGAGAAGCCGTAGAAGGTGTTCGCATGCCGCTGGAGCGAGGTGAGGTCGTAGAGGAGCTGCGGCCGCTCGCGCTCCTCCTTCTTCTCGAGCTTCGTGATCTCGCCGGGCCGTCCCCTGCAGGCCTCGACGATCGTCTTCGCGTCGTCCTCGCTCCCGAGCCGCTTGCCGCCCAGGTAGCGGCCGAGGTAGTTGCGCTCGCCGGTGGCCGCGAAGCGCGCCTCGACCAGCCAGTAGGGCTCCGGCTTGAAGTTCCTGATCTCCTCCTCGCGGCGGGCGACCAGCGCAAGCGTCGGCGTCTGCACTCGACCGAGCGAGACGGCGCCGTCGAACGCCGCCCGGAGGCGGATCGACGCCGCGCGCGTGGCGTTCATGCCCACCACCCAGTCGGCCTCCGAGCGCGAGCGCGCCGCGGCCTCGAGCGGCTTCATCTCGTTCCCCGGGCGAAGGTGCCCGAACGCCTCCTCGATCGCGCTCTTCGTCATGGACGAGAGCCACAGGCGCTCCACCGGCCTCTTCACCGGCGCGGTCTCGTACAGGTAGGCGAAGATCAGCTCGCCCTCGCGGCCGGCGTCGCAGGCATTCACGATGAGGTCGATCTCGTCGTCCGCCATCAGCCTGTGGATCGCCTTCAGCTGCTTCTCCGCGCGGCCGTCGTTTGGCACCAGCTTGAACTCGTCCGGGAGGATCGGCAGGTCGGCGAAGCGCCACTTCTTCAGCTTCGGGTCGTACGCATCCGGCTCGGCCAGACCCACCAGGTGGCCGACCGCCCAGGTGACCACGTAGTCGTCCCCGATCAGGTGTGTCTTGTCCTTCGACTGCTTGAAGGATCCCGGCAGCGCGCCCGCGAAGTCGCGCGCGACGGAAGGCTTCTCAGCGATGACTAGGGTCTTGCCCATCTCTCTCCACGATACGCAGATAGGGAGTCACACCGCCACCGGTTGGTGGCTCGAGGAGGCAGGAAGGGTAGAGGCTCGCCCCCCGCTCGTGGGGTCGATCGACGCCGATGTCGTGGTGGTCGGAGGCGGTTATACGGGCATGTGGGCCGCCTGGCAGCTACTGGGGTCGGGCGCCCGCGTGGCCCTGCTGGAGGCGGGTATCTGCGGCCACGGGCCGAGCGGCCGGAACGGCGGCTTCTGCGAGTCGATGTGGATGAGCGCGCCTGCGCTGCGCGACCGTTTCGGCGACGGCCCGGCCCGCGAGCTGCTCGATGCCTCGAGTGAGACCGTCGGACAGATCGGCGCCTGGTGTGACGACCAGGAGGTGGACGCGTGGTTCGACCAGTCGGGCTACCTCTGCGTGTCCACGGCGCCGGCGTTCGACGAGGTGGGGCGCCGCGCGGCGCAGGCGGCGGGGGCTCTCGGAGCTCCCGACCGCGTCGTGGAGCTCTCCGCCGAGGAGGTGCGGGCACGCTGCGCGTCCCCGGTGTTCCGGGGAGGGGTCCTGATTCCGGACTTCGCCACCGTGCAGCCCGCCCGGCTGGCGCTCGGGCTGCGACGGCGGCTCCACGACCGCGGCGCGCGCGTGTTCGAGCGATCGCGGGTGCGGGCGCTGCGGGGAGGTCCGGGAATGGTGGTCGCCGAGACCGACGCCGGCAGCGTTCGCGCGCGCTCCGCCGTCCTGTCCGTGGGGGCGGCCGCCCGCGGCCTGCGAGCGCTGCGCACGCGGCTGTCGGTGACCTCCTCCCACATCGTCCTCACCGAACCCGTGCCAGACGTGTTGGCCGAGCTCGGCTGGACTGGTGGAGAGTGCATCACCGACGGGCGCACGCTGATCCATTACTTCCGTACGACCCGCGACGGGCGGATCGCCTTCGGCTGGGGCGGCGGCAGGCCCGCCTACGGGGGGCGCGTGAACGGGCGGGCCGAACTGGACGCCGACGTTGCGCACGACGTTCGGGTCCACCTGCGGCGGATCTTCCCGGCGCTCGCGAACCGCCGCATCACGCACGCCTGGGGCGGGCCGATCGACGTCTCCCCCAGCCACATCCCGCAGCTCGGGACGCTGCCCGGAGCCGCGGTCCACTTCGCCTTCGGCTACACGGGCAACGGGGTGGGCCCCTCCCACCTGGCCGGTCGAATCCTCGCCTCGCTGGCCCTCGACCGCCGCGAAGCGCTCACCCGCCTCCCGATCGTCGACTCCGGCCCGGGCGCGCTCGTCCCGCCGGAGCCGCTGGCCTTTCTCGGCGGCTTGTTGGTGCGCTCGGCGCTGGTGCGTAGTGAGCGCGTCGAGGAGCAGGGCGCCCGCGCGGATCCGATCACCCGGGCCATATGCTCGGCGCCGCGCGCGTTCGGGATCCACCTGGCGCGCTGAGCCTGGAACGCACGTCACACATCGCGCCCGGCCGCCGCTGTACGTTCGCCGTCGGTGGACCGTAATTCGGCCACGGTTGCTCGGTTGGAGGGGCGATGGCAAGCGTCGCCCAAGGGCTCGTCCCTGCGCAGACCGCCGGCCCTCCCATCGACGAGGCCCGCCTCGCACAGCAGGCCGCCGGCGGCGACGGCGACGCCTTCGCCGAGCTCTACGGCCGCTACGAGCAGCGCGCCTACAACCTCTGCTACCGCATCCTCGGCTCCCAGGACGACGCCGCCGACGCCACGCAGGAGGCGTTCGTCAACGTCTTCAAGCGGCTGCCGAAGCTCCAGGGGCGCGACCTGGCCTTCGGGTCGTACGTGTTCACCTCGGCCCGCAATGCCTGCTACGACCTGATCGAGCGGCGCAGGCGGGCCGAGCCGAGCGACCAGATCCCCGAGTCCTCGATCCCCGTCGGAAGCGGAGTCGGCTTCGACCCAGGCGACCCGGAGGACGACCCCGAGCGGCGCCTCCTGCTCGCCGCGGGCCAGGAGGAGATCCGGGCGGCCAAGCGACGCTTCCCGGGCGCCAGCGCGAGGTGCTGGCGCTGCGCGAGCTGGAGAACCTCTCGTACGACGAGATCGCGGAGATCATGGACATGAACCGCAACTCCGTGGCTCAGCTGATCTCGCGTGCGCGCATCGGCCTGCGCGACGCGCTGCGGGGCACCGCGCTCGCCTCGATCGCCGCTTCGTCCGCCGACTGCGAGCGCGCCATCAGCCTGCTCGCGGCGAGGCAGGACCGCCAGAAGGCCTCCGACGGCGATTGGCTCGCCAGCCACCTGCTCGACTGTGAGACCTGCCGCCTGAGCCGCGAGGCGATGGAGGAGGCGGGGGTTTCCTACCGCGCCTGGCTACCGATCGCCGCGGGCCCGCTGCTTCCGCGAGACGATGGCCGAGGCCGCCGAGGCCGCGGGCGCGGACTGGGGCGATGCGATCGCACGGCACGAGGCCGCGGCCGCGGGCGCCGCCGGGGCGGGCGCGGCCGGCGCCATCGGAGCACGCGCCTCGGTGTTTCGCAACCGCCGGCTCCGCATCGTCCTGATCGGGCTGGTCGCGCCGCTGCTCATCGTCGTCGTCTTCGCCGGCGCGACCGGCGACGACCCGCCGGCGGACGCTCCGATGCCCGTGGCCGACGACCTGCCCGCCGCCCGGTCCGGCAAGGCGGACGGGCCGACGCCGAAGAAGACGAAGGAGGCGAAGCAGAGGAAGAGCGGCGCCGCGGGAACCCCGGCCGCCGCGCCCGATACCTCCGAGCCGTCGACCGATGACGAGGAGCCCGCCCAGCAGGGCGACTCTCCCTCCGCGCCCTCGAATACGCCGGCAACCGAGGACGCGCCGCGGGAGCCCACCGACCGGGGCACCGGCCGGCGCCGCGGCGGGACCGGCCGGAGCGACAACGGCGTCACCGACGGGACCGAGTCCCCCGCGGGCGACCCAGAGCCCGCCGCCGCCCCCAATCTCGGATCCTCCACCAGAGCAGCCGCCGACCGGGCAACCACCGCCGGAGCAGCCGCCTACCGAGCAGCCACCGCGCGGGGAGCCGCCGTCACGACCGCCCGGCTGCCGCGACGCCGCGGGAATTCCGATCCCGTGCGGCCCGAGCCGTCCCCAGCAGCCACCGCCGCGCCTGGCGCCACCGCCCCCGCCACAGCCGTAGCGGCGGCCGACAGCAGGCCGCGCCCGCCAGAGGGACGGTCCCGGCGGGCGCGCTCCTTCACTCTAGCTGCGCCGGCGCGGGCTGGGGTCGGACGCAAGCCGAATGTCAGTCGTCGTAGCCGAGAGGATCGAAGCCGCGGCCCAGATCGATCCCCCGGCAGCCCCCGCGACGTTCTCCCTCGCGAAACGGCAGCCGCACGATCACCTGCGCCTCGTTGTTGTCCTCGTTCGTCTCGTAGACGCCGTTCTCCGGATCCGCGGTGTGGACGTAGGCGAAGCAGCCGTGAAGGCCGGTCACGTCGATCCACTGCTCCGGATACGCGGGCGGGTAGACGTCCGCCCACCCCGGCGAGGTGCCGAGCCTGACGCGCTTCCGGTCGGGGTCGGTGTTGCAGGCCGGGTAGACCCGCCGGCGCGGGGAGCGCCGAACCTGCGGCCGCGTGTGGGTCAGGTCGCGCAGGCAGTAGGCGACCTTCGGCCCGGTGCGCACCCGGCGAGACCGGCGGCCCTGAGCGTCCACGCGCCAGAGCTCGAAGCGAGCGGCGTTGTAGAACTTCCACCAATAGCGCTGCTGGTGGGCGAACTTGAACTCGAGGCGCGCCCCCGTGTTCACGTCGATCCGCCCCCCATTGCGGGCGTAGATGCGTTGATAGGCGCGCATGAAGCGAGGGCCGATCCGCACGCCGTGCAGCTCGGCGGGCCCGGGACCGATGCTGTCGATCACGTTGCCCGCGCGGAGCACGGTATGCCCGGCCTTCGTCAGACGGTCGGTGTAGAGGCCGTAGGGGCGCCGCATCACGAGGTCGGGGCAGCGGAGCTGCACCGCCTCCGGGGCGATGCACGGGTTCGGGTCGAGCTGCTCCTGGCCGGGAGGGCCGCCGGGCGGCGGCTGCTGAAAGCCGGCCGTGACACCCGCGAGCGCGGCGAGCAGCGCTATCTGCATGGCACGCACCGCCGTAGTTGTAGCGACTAGATTCGACGCCATGCGTGTCCTCTCCATCGACGGCGGCGGGATCCGCGGCCTCATCCCCGCGCTCGTCCTGGAGGAGGTGGAGCGCCGCACCGGGCGCCGCGTGCACGAGCTGTTCGACCTGCTCGCCGGGACCTCGACCGGGGCAATCCTCGCCTGCGCCCTGTGCGCGCCCGACCCGCTCGAAGCCTCCCGGGTGGTGGCTTTGTACGAGGAGAAGGGCCCCGAGATCTTCTCCCGCTCGATCTTCCAGCGCATCAGGAGCGCGAACGGGCTGCTCGACGAGAAGTACGACTCGGCGGCCCTCGACCGCACGCTCGACCGCTTCCTCGCCGACAAGCTCCTGAGCCGGACCAGCCCGGACCTGCTCGTGCCGGCCTACGACACCGCGGAGCCGGGCCCCTACTTCTTCAAGACGACTCAGGCGCGTGAAAGCTCCGATGACGACTTTCCCCTGGCGGTGGTCGCACGCGCCAGCTCCGCCGCTCCCACCTATTTCGAGCCGTCAGCGGTGGACGGCCGCGCCCTGGTGGACGGCGGAGTGTTCGCCGTCAACCCGGCGATGTCGGCCTTCGCCGAGGTGCTCCGCTTCGAACCGGGCGCCGAGGTCGTCCTGCTCTCGCTCGGCACCGGCGAGCGAACGCGCCGCCACAGCTTCGACGAGATCAAGGACTGGGGCCTGCTCGAGTGGGCGCGACCGCTTCTCGACGTCGTCTTCGACGGGATCTCGGACGCCGTCGACTTCCAGCTCCGCCACGCGCTCGGCGACGGCCGCTACTGGCGGCTTCAGGTCGAGCTCACACGGGCGAGCGACGAGCTGGACGACGCCACGGAGGAGAACCTCCGTCGGCTGCGCGGGCACGCGGAGGAACTGATCGCCGCGAGGAGCGCGGACATCGACGCCGTGGTCGCTCTGCTCCAGCCGACGTGAGTAACGCATGGGCTAGCGGGCGCACGGTCCCATGTCCACCGGACCGCCCGCGCGCCCGAGCGCGTCGCGCACGATCGAGTCGGGCACTCCGAAGCCGCTCCGGCCTCCGTCCGAGACGGACGCCGCGAAGATGGTCGTGACAACTCGGCCGGAGGCGTCCACCATCGGGCCCCCCGAGTTGCCCGAGCGAACGAGGCCGCGCAGCGAGGTGATCGAGCGCTGCACCGGGCCGCGTCCGTAGGCGTCCTGGCTGATCACGGTCGAGGTCTGCCCCAGCCGGCCCGGCCGCACGTCGTAGGGCCCGTTCTCCGGGAAGCCCAGGATCGCCGCGGAGGCGCCCTCGCCGGCTCCCACGTTGAGCCGGAGCGCCCGGACGCCCGAGACGCCCGGAGCCCGCAGGATCGCCAGGTCGTTGCGCGGGTCGAACCAGATCGCCTGGACGTCGAGGCGCGCACCCTCGCCCCGCACCTGGACTGTCGTGTCGTCCTGTCCGGCCACGACGTGGGCGTTCGTGACGACCACTCCGTCGCCCGCGACCCAGCCGCTTCCCTGCACGCCCAGTCCGCACGCCGTGCCGAGTACCTTGACCACGCTCTCCCCGGCCCGCTCCACGTCGGGATCGCGGGCGATCGCCGCGGTGGGAGGCGGGACGTCCGGCGAGGGGCCTTCGACCTGCGGGAACGGGTCGAAGCGCGCGAGCGCCTGGAGGATCGGCCCCGACGGCGGGAGCCGCTCGTTGAGCTCCTGGAGGATCGCCGAGCGCTGGATCGGCTCCCGCAGCTCGCTCGCGCCGGGAGTGTGGAGCGCCACTGCGCCGCCGATCCAGACGAGCCCAAGACCGAGGGCGCCGACGAGTGCGGCGCCACCGACGCCGTCGAGGATCCCGAGACGGCTGCCCAGCCGGTGACGGAGCCGGAACCCGAGCAGCTCGAGACCGGCGGCGAGTATGCCCCCGAACGCGAGCGCGCCGATGAGCGCGGCCAGCGGCGCGTAGGGCGAGCTCGAGCCCTCCTCCAGCAGCAGCGGCCCGACTCGCGAACCGAGCAGGGCCCCGCCGGCGAAGCCGGCGAGCGAGAGCGCTCCAACGATCAGACCCTGGGCGTAACCCCAGAGAGCCATCAGCGCCGTAAACGCCACGATGAACCAATCGAGCGGGGTCACGCGCCCAAAGCAGCGTAATAGCGACGCGTCCGCGGCAGCCCCGGCGCGCCGGGTTACCATCGATCCGGCCGTCCCGTGATCGACCTCAGCAGCGAGCGCCGCAGGCGCCTGACGCACCGCGCGCTTCCCGCCATGGGCGGGCTGGCCGCGCTTGCGCTGGCCGCGGGAACGCTGGTCGGATCGCTCGCGGGTTCCGCCGACGAGCATGCAGCGCGCGACTTCGCCGAGGCATGGGAGCGTGGCGACGAGCGTGCCATGTACTCCCTTCTGAGCGACTCCGCCCGCTCCGCCCACCCCTTCGAGCGCTTCCGCCGCGCATACCGGCGTGCGGCGGACACGGCGACGCTGGTTGCGGTCGCGGCCGGCGAGCCCGAGGGGGCGCGGGACGGCACGATCGTCGTGCCGATGACGCTCCGCACCAGGGTCTTCGGCCGGCTGGGCGGGGAGCTGCTCGTGCCCGTCGAGGAGGAGCGTGTCGAGTGGGAGCCGCGGCTCGTCTTCCCCGAGCTCCGGGACGGCGAGCGGCTGCGTCGCAAGAGCGTGCCACCCGAGCGCGCCACGCTCCTGTCGCGGAACGGCAAGGTGCTCGCCGAGGGCCCGGCCGACGCCCGCAGCTCCCCGCTCGTGGGAATCGCCGAGTCGATCGCGGGGAGCATGGAGCCCGAGGAGACGCGAGAGGAACGAGAGGCGCTCTACGCGCGCGGCTTCCCGCGCGGCTCGCCGGTAGGGCAGAGCGGGCTCGAGGAGGCGTTCGAGGATCGGCTGGCCGGACGGCCGGGCGGAGAGCTCCTCGCGGGCCGGCGGGTGTTGGCGCGGGCGCGTCCACGCCGGGCCTCGCCGGTGCGGACGACCATCGACCCCCGGGTGCAGGAGTCGGCCGTGGTCGCGCTGGCCGGCCGCTTCGGCGGGATCGCGGCGCTCGATCCCCTGAGCGGCGACATCCTGGCTCTCGCCGGGATCGCCTTCTCCGCGCCGCAGCCGCCGGGCTCGACATTCAAGATCGTGACGACCACCGCCGCGCTCGAGGCGGGACTGGTGAAGCTGAGGGACGAGTTCCCGGTGGCGACGGCCGCCACCATCGACGGGGTGGAGCTCGAGAACGCGAACGGCGAGTCCTGCGGCGGCAGCTTCCGCGACAGCTTCGCCCACTCCTGCAACTCGGTATTCGCCCCGCTCGGGGTGAAGGTGGGTTCGGCGCGGCTGGTGGAGGTGGCGGAGCGCTACGGGTGGAACGCGAAACCATCGATCCCCGGAGAGGTCGCCAGCACACTGCCCCCGGCCTCGGAGATCCGCACGCCGCTCGAAATGGGCTCGACCGCGATCGGCCAGGGCAAGGTGCTTGCCACGCCGCTCCGGCTGGCCTCGGCCGCCCAGGTGATCGCAGCCGGCGGGGTGCGCTACGAACCCACGCTCGCCGCCGATGAGCAGGCGAAGAGCATCCGCGTGACCACCCCTCGGGTAGCCCGCACGATCCGATCGCTCATGGTCGACGTCGTCTCCTACGGGACCGGCACGGCGGCCGCGATCGCGGACGTGAAGGTGGCCGGCAAGACAGGCACGGCGGAGCTCGAGGACACGCGGGGGCCGAACGCGGACCAGTCGGACGCAGACGGCTCGAACACGGACGCGTGGTTCGCGGCCTTCGCCCCCGCCGTCCGTCCGCGAATCGCGGTCGGGGTCATGTTCGTCCGGGCCGGGGCGGGCGGGGCGACGGCGGCGCCGGCCGCGCGTGTGGTGCTCGAGGAGGGGCTGAGGAGGCGCCGCTAGAGGTCGAGCTCGAAGGTGAGCTTCTCGTCACCGTCGCCGTGAATCTCGAGCTCCAACGGGCGGTTCTCGGTGGTCTTGAGCGGCAGCCTGAAGAGCAGCATCGAGGCAGCCTCGGGACCCAGCTGGGCGAGGCTGCCGGCCGCGGGAATGCATTCCTTGGGGTCGAGCTCACCGGGCTCGTACGCGATCACGCTGCCCGCGTCGGCCTGTTCGGGCTCGAACTCGTTGCCCTGATTGTCGACGACCGTGAAGGTGTCGGTCGTCCGCCGGCGTTCGTCCGAGTTGTTGCAGGCCTGGATGAAGACGCCGTACAGGTTTTCGTCTGGGGCCGGCTCCGGCCCCGTGTAGTAGGTGTCGTCGGGGGGGATCGCCGGGTTCAGCTGACGGGTGATGAACACGTTGTAGTCCACCCCGTCGAGGTCGAGCGCGAGCCCCTCGCGCGCCGGCTCGTCCACTCCCTGCTCGTCCTCCCCGCAAGCGGCGACACCGAGGGAGAGGCCGAGCACGCAGGCCACCAGGGCGAGTCGGCGCAGCAGAACGTCCATCGGGCGGGGCAGTCTAGTCACGCGGTGCACGCGCCGGATTCATGCCGGTGGGGGCTCCGAAGCGGGGCGCCGTCGCTTCCTCGTATCCCGCGATGGTCGCCCGCTTGAGCGGTTCCTTCGGCGGCTCCTCGAAGATCATCCGCAGCCGTTCGAGCGACTTCTTGGTCTGGCGCCGCACCCAGCCGGCGGCGCCGATCTCCTTCATGCGATCGAACACAGTGGCGGGCTGGCTGAAGGTGGTCAGCTCGACCCGCGTGACGCCACCCGCCTCGGGCATGAACTCGTAGACCGCGAGCGAGCGGTTGCGGCCGCGGCGCCCGACGCGGAGCTCCTCCACGATCCGGCGAGGCCGGTCGACCTCCCTGATCTCGAGCTCCGCGTACTCCTTTGCGAGCGGCGCCCGGATGCGGAAGCGCGCCGCGGCGCCCAGGCCCACCGGGTTGACCCGGGCGAGCCGGTAGTCGTGCATGTAGTGGTCCGTGTAGGCGGGCCGGCCCGCCAGGTCGCAGACGAAGTCGAACACTTCCTCGCGGGGGGCGGAGATGACGGTGGAGACGGTTACTTCACGCATGGGCGCCCGGATTGTATGGGCGCCCTTAGATGGTTGATTAGGAGGTGGTCAGGCGGCCTTCGGCGCGACCTCGAGCGGTCGCTCGCTTGCGTGGACGCGCTCGGTGCGCACGGCGAGCCGTCGCTCCTCCGGCAGCGCGGCGAAGCAGAGATCGCAGAGCGTGTGACCAGAGTCGAGCTCGTGCACCCACTCGCCCGGGAGCGGGATGCGCCGGCAGTCGGCGCAGCGCGGCGCGCCCGGCGGAAGCGCGCCGAGGCATCGGCGCATGAGCATGGCGGCGAGATCGGGCATGCGAGCGAATTCGCGGCAGAGCACGGCGCTCCTCCCCACTCCGAAATGTCGAAAAGGGGCGTGCACCTTTGGCCTCCGATGGCAAAAAGCCCGCAAATAGCGGATCTTCTGCTTGGACACTTGACGGGCGCCGCTACCATCCCCGTACCCCCACCCCCGAGGAGAGACATATCAATGGAAGCCTTCCGTGCCGGAACCCTGGCAGGGGCCGGCTCCTTCCGTTGCGACTCGTGCGGTTTTGCCATAGCGCTCCATGAGCTCGATCAGGTCCCGGCATGCCCCGAATGCGGGCACCGTCAGTTCCGGCGCGCGACGCTGTTCGGCGAGTCGCTCAGAAAGCACGACCACCACGACGTCGAAGGCGCGCCGGCATGGCTCGAGGAGGCGCGTGAAGCTCTCGTGCGCGAAGGCGACTACCTCGCATTCGCGGACGACGAGCGCGTGCGGGTGGTCCCGCTTCAGGAGGGCTGGACCCGAATCGGCCGGAGCCTCTCGGCCCACGTGCGCTTCGACGATCCGACGGTCTCGCGCCGGCACGCCCTGCTCTACCGCGAGGAGGGCGGCGCCCGCATCCTCGACGATCGCAGCCTGAACGGTGTGTTCAAGAACGGCGAGCGCGTTGAGCTCGCCGAGCTCGAGGACGGCGACGAGATCGGGATAGGCCGCTTCCGGCTCTTCTACTTGAGCCTCAGCGGCGAGCGGAGCCCGAAGGAGACGCGGACAGCGTTTGCCTAGGCGCCGCCCGCGGCGGCCAGCTCGGTGAGGCCCTCCTCGCGGGTCCTTATCGGCCGGTAACCGAGATCGCGCTCCGCGCGCGAGATGTCGATGGTGCACTCCTGTGAGGAGATCCACATCGCGAACCGCGTAAGCGGGGGGTGTCCGCCGCGCCTCAGCAGCCGCCAGACCCCTTCGGACGCGAGCGCCGCGACCCGGGCCACCGCCGGCGGCAGCGAGCCCTCCGGCGGCGTCACACCCTGAGTCTCGAGCATTCGCGACACGAACTCGCGGAACACCACCGGCTCGCCGTCGGTCACGAACCAGACGCCGCCCGCGGGCGCCTTCGTGGCGCCCAGCCAGAGGCCCTCGACAGTGTTGTCGACGTGCGTGGTGGCCGTCAGGTGGTTGCCGCCGCCGATCCAGCGAAATCGGCCCGAGCGCACCAACGCCGTGAGCGCCGGGAGGAGGGTGGTGTCCCCCCGGCCCCAGACGAACCGCGGGCGGATGACCACCGTCTCGAGGCCGTCGCGGTTCGCGGCCCGCACGCGCAGCTCGGCCTTGGCCTTGGTGGCGGAGTAGAGAGCCGGCGAGTCCGGGCGCAGCGGCGCGTCCTCGTTCACGTTGACGAGCGGCTCGCCCGCCATGAGCGCGGCCTCGGTGCCGACGTGCACGAGCCGACGCACCCCGGCGGCCCGGCAGGCGGCGATCACATTCGCGGTGCCGCCCACGTTGATTCGCTCGAACTCGGCGGGGTCGCCCCAATCGCCGAGCGCCGCGGCGGCGTGGAACGTGGCGTCGCCGCCCTCGGCCCCTGCGCGCAGCGAGTCGTGATCGTCGAGGTCGCCGCTCACGGGCTCGGCGCCGCGCTGGCGGACCCGGTCGGCGGCGCTGTCCGAGCGCGCGAGCGCACGCACGTCCCAGCCCTCCTTGCCGAGGCGCTCGATCAGCGCCCCGCCGATGAATCCGGACCCGCCGGTGACGAATGCAGTCGGCATGGCCGCCCAAGCTACCCGAGTGCGGCCCGGATCGCCTGATTCGACTCCTCGTCGGGTGACTCGCCGATCACGGTTGCAGGACGCTCGAAGCTCTCGAGCGCCTCGGCGAGCGGGTCGGCCCGGAGGGTCCCCTCGCCGTACGGGAGGTGCGATCTCTCGTTGCGGTTGGCATAGCTGATGTCGGAGAAGTGGATGTGGAACGGCGCTCCGGGTGGGATGGCGGCGTCGGCGGCGGCGAGCGCGTCCGCGAACGCCCCGACATCGGTGAAGCCGCCGTCGGTTACGGCGTGGAGGTGCGCGAAGTCGAGAACGGGCCGGACCCAGTCGAGGCGGGCGGCGATCGCAAGCACGTCTTCCAGCGTGCCGAGCTCGTTGACACGTCCCATGACCTCGACTCCGAACGGCACCGCCCGATCCTTGCCCTCGAGGCGCTCCCGAACCTCCGCGAGCTGCTCGACGACGGAGTCGACGGCGTCCTTGTGATCGCGCCCGAACAGGTAGCCGGGGTGGACCACCACGACCTCCGCCCCGCAGGCCACCGCGAGGCCGGCGGTGTGGTCGAGCATCCCGACCGCCATCCGGTGCTTCCTGTCCTTCTCCGGACGCCCGACGATGGCAAACAGCGGGGCGTGGACCGACAGGACGATCCCCGCCTTGCGGGCGAGCTCGCCGAGGCGCCGCGCGAACTCCCAGTCCATCCAGAACTTGCCCTCGAAGTCGATCTCGCAGGCGTCATAGCCGCGCTGAAGCAGCAGCTCGATGGCCTCCTCGGGTGACTCCCGGGAGGGGAGGTAGGAGGGACCGAAGCGCACAGCGCCCACGGACCCGCAGTGTCGCAGCAGCGACTATCCGCGCCGCGCGGCGAGCACCTGCCGAGCCGCCTCAGACGAAGTGAACGCCGGGCATATGAACGTTCCGCCCGCTGCGTTGCCGGCCGGCACCGAGGCGAACGGGTCGCGCCGCACCGCCGGCGCCGCGACGCTCCGCAGCCGGCTCACCGCGCGCGCCGCCGTGCCTCGCTTGACCCTCAGGACCTCGATCCCCCGGTTCATGTCGAACAGGTAGACGTAGCGGCCGTTCCAGGCCAGGTCCCAAGAGTTCGAGGTCGGGTTCGTTGCCGGATCGGTCCCGGTCACGCGGTAGAAGCCGATCTGGCGCACGTCGCGCGCGTTCGACACGTCGAGCAGCCGCAGGCCCTGCCCGTACCACGCGACGCCGAGCGTGGAGCCGCTCAGCTCGAAGTAGTGGGCCGAGCAGCCTTGGCTCGGATCGATCGGCTCGCCGGCGTCCTGTGCTGGATGGAACGTGTCGAGCGCCTGCAACCGGTACGGGTTCTCAAGCGTGGAGTTCACGGCCGGCTCGCCGCCGAGCGAATCGGTGATGTCCGATAGGACGACGCGTCCGCTGCGGTCGCACGGGGTCGTGAAGTCCTCCTCGGTGCCGATCAGCACGTTCCCGTCCGAGACGCCACTGGCCCGCGTCGAGCCGTCGAGGGGGCGAAGCGAAGTTGTGCATGAAGCCCGTCTGCGGCTGGTTCACGCCGCCCACGAACCCCCCGGCCACGAGGATCGGATCCCAGGGCTCCGCCTCGCGGACGATGTTCATGAACGGGTCGCGATGCCGGCCGCTGGTCGCGTAGCCCCGGATGCCGCCGCGCCCGCTGACCCACGCAATGCCGTCGGCGTCCACCTGCACGTCGTGCGAGTAGTCGGTGAGGCCGTCGTTGCGCCAGAGGTAGATCGGGTTGCCGAAGACCTTCGGCCGCGCGGGGTTCGTGAGGTCGGTGACCCAGATGGGCCGGCCGTCGCCGCGCCCCCCGGGCGTGAAGGGGCCGAGGAAGGCGAGGTCGTCGCGGGCCCGCCGGTCCAGATGTACTTGCAGCCCTGAATGCAGCTCGCGGTGTGTCCCGCGGGTAGCTCGACGAAGTCGCCGATCTGCCGCAGGTTCCGCGGATTGCCGTAGGAGCTGACATAGAACCCGCTCTTGCAGAGCGGATTGCGTGTCTTCGCGCTCGCCGTCCCGATCCCCGGGCAAGCCACCTGGTTGACGTTGTCGTGGCGTGGGTCGAGGGCGCCGATGATCAGCTTCCGGCGGGTGTCCAGCTCCATGTCCTCGTCCTGCCAGTAGCCGAACTCGCCGAGGATCTCGGGCGGCTGGAACGTGTCGAGCAGCCGCGGGTCCCGGCGATCGCTCACGTCGTATGTCCGAAACCCGAAGCGCCCCGTGGTCACGAGCACCCTCCGGCCGTGCACGCGATCGAACTTGCCCTCGACGATCTGGCCCGAGCCCGGCACGCGTGTCACGTACTCAAGGCTGTCGGAGATCGCCGCGCCCGGCGGCGGATCCGCCCCCAGCGCGGTGCCCGGCAGCAGTGCCAGGGCGATCAAAGCCGCAGCGCAGGCGAAGCTTGCGCTGCGGCGCCGGGCGACGAGCAGGACCCCGATGTGCGACCTCCTTCGCGGACTTCCCCGCTGGGTGCGCACCCATTGCAACGAGGTTGCGAAACCATCTCGACCAGGGCGCGCGCGGTGACGCCGGGCTACACGCTCCGTCCACGCCCGGACCTCACGGTCGTGCTCGAGCGGGAGAAGGTGGAGGAGCAGGGGCTCTCGAGAGAGGGGTTCGTGATCGAGTCGGGCGGGGGCGGCGGCGGAGCCGGATCCTGAGCGGACCGCCCGCAGCCGAGTCTGCGATCGTGTTTCAACGCGATGCGGATCGGCCTCATGATCGAGGGCCAGGAGGACGTGACCTGGGCCGACTGGCTGGCCCTGGCGGGCGCCTGCGAGGAGCACGGTGTCGAGGCGCTGTTCCGCTCCGACCACTACCTGTCCGTGGAGGGAAAGACGGCTCGGGGCTCGCTCGACGCCTGGGCGACGATCGCGGCGCTTGCGGCCGTGACCGACAGGCTGCGGCTCGGAACGCTGGTGTCGCCGGCGACGTTCCGGCATCCGTCCGAGCTCGCGAAGGTCGTCACGACGGTCGATCATGTCTCGGGCGGTCGCGTGGAGCTCGGGATGGGCACCGGCTGGCTCGAGGCGGAGCACAACGCGTACGGTTTCCCTTTCCCTCCGCTGGCCGAGCGGTTCGCGGAGCTCGAGGAGCAGCTCGAGCTGGTGTCCCGTGAATGGGCGGGCGGGCCGTTCTCCTTCGAGGGCCGCCGCTACAAGGTCCGTGACCTCGACGCTCTGCCGAAGCCGCTCCAGCGGCCGCGCCCGCACCTGATCGTCGGCGGTCGGGGCGGTCGGCGCAGCGTTGCCGTCGGCGCCCGCTTTGCCGACGAGTACAACACCTTCCACAAGACGGCCGGCGAGTGTCTGGCCATCCGGCGTGAGCTCGACGACGCGTGCTCTCGGGAGGGGCGCGATCCGCTGCCGCTCTCGCTGATGACGGGCTGGCTGGTGGGCGAAGACCGCGCCGAGCTGCTCGATCGCGCCGGTCGGCTCGCCGAGTGGCGCGCCCACCCGGGCGGGGCCGAGGGCCTGCTCGACACCCTCGACGACAGCTGGATCGTGGGAACCCTCGACGACGCGACGGAGCAGCTACACCGTCTGGCCGCCGCGGGTGTGGATCGCGTGATGCTTCAGCACCTTCTGCACAGGGACCTCGACGCGATCAGGCAGATTGGGCGCCAGGTCGCGCCCGCCGTCGTTTAGAGGCTTAGGGCGCCCGCGCGCGCTACTCCGTCGAGATCGACGGGTCGGTCTGCTCTCCTTCGGGCACCGACATGAGGAAGTGCCGGCCCGGGTCAAGCGCCAAGGTGAGGATGCGGTCGGCCTCGTCCTCCTGGCTTGTTGCCCGCAGCTCGTCCGCGTAGGCGCCGAGCAACTCTCCGATGTCCTGCTCGCCCTTCTCGTCCAGCTCCTCGATCGCGACCTTCGCGCCCTTGCCTCGGCGGCGCTCGAGGGCCGCTCGGTCGAGGTTCCAGTCGGGGTTGGTCCGCAGGTACACGCGTCCCCCGGTCTGGCCGGCGCAGAGCCAGGGACCGGGGTCGCCCAGCACGACCGCGCGGCCGGCGGTCATGTACTCGAAGGCGAAGCCCTTGATGTTGGCCCTGTCGGCCACGCAGCCGAGCGAGTCGTCGAGCGGCTCGCTCGGCTCGCCGCCGATCACCACGTCCGCTCCCGAAAGGCGGATGCAGAAGCGCGAGTCGGCGTCGCCCTGGACGAAGAGGCGGCCGCGCTGGGCGCCGTAGGCGAACGACTTGCCCACCGAGCCCCCGGTTCGCCGCCCGAGGCGGTCGAGCCCCTTCATCACCGCCACCTTGCCGCCGTACATGGTCTTCGCCACGCCGTCCTGGGCCCCACCCTCGACCGTGATGTCCACGCCGTAGACGTTGAAGGCTCCGAGCCCCTGTCCGCCGACCGAGCCCGCATTGAACGACAGCGAGGCCATCGTCCCGACGCGGGACGGCGGGCCGTCCTCGTAGATGCGCCTGCGCGAGATCGCGCCCGCCAGCTCCGTGCCGAGCACGCGGTCGTCCGAGTCGGCGGGCTCGTCCCAGGCGCGCACCAGCTTGCGGCCGGGCACCACCTCGCAGGCGAGCGCCGCGATGCGGGCCGATGTCTCGCTGGCTCGCATCCTGATCGGCCGCGCCGCGATCAGGCCGGCCGCCTGGCGCTCGTCCGCCGGCATAGGCAGGTCGAGCGGCTCGAGGTCGAGCATTTCGTCGAGCGGCCGAATGAGCTCGTGCAGGTCGATGGCCGCGCGGCCGCGGGTTTGGACCAGAAGGTCGCTGCGTCCCACGAGGTCCTGCGCTCGCTCGAAGCCCAGCGCGGCCGTGAGCTCGCGCACCTCCTCGCCCATCGCATGGAAAAAGCGCGCGCAGCTTCCCACCGCCTGCTCGTAGACCTGAGGTGTGAACTTCTTCAGCCCCTTCAGCTGCGCCTCCTCCTCCGACTCGATCTGGGTGGCGATCCCAACGTGGCAGGTATCGAGCTGGCAGCCGCGGCAGATCGTGCAGCCGAGCGACACCATGGCCAGCGTCCCGAAGCCGACCCGGTTCGCTCCCAGGCAGTGGAGCTTCACGATGTCGTGGCCGTGCCGGTAGCCGCCGTCGGCCCAGATCTCGACGCGCGAGCGGATGCCCGCCTCCATCAGCGCGAGATGCACGGCGCGCGTGCCGAGGTCGGACGGCAGGCCGACGTGCCGCAGCGCGTGCGAGCGGGCGGCTCCGGTACCGCCCTCGAAGCCGGACAGCGTGATGATGTCCGCGCCCGCCTTGGCGATGCCCACGCCGATCGTGCCGATGTTCGGCACCACCGGCACCTTCACCGACACGCGTACGTCCGGGTTCGCCGTCTTCAGCTCGTCGATCAGCTCGGCGAGGTCCTCGATCGAGTAGAGGTCGTGGTTGTTCGAGGGCGAGATCAGGTCGGTGCCGGCGGTCGCGTTCCGAGCGGCCGCCACCCGCTCGGTCACCTTCCGGGCGGGCAAATGGCCGCCCTCGCCGGGCTTCGCCCCCTGGCCGATCTTGATCTCGACAAGGTAGGACGAGTTGATCATCTCGCTCGTCACACCGAAGCGGCCGGACGCCACCTGCTGACCGCGCCAGAGCGGGTAGCGGCCGTACATGTCCTGGATCTCGCCCCCCTCGCCGTTCATCGCCACGACGTTGATCCGCTTCGCCGCCTCGGCATAGGCGCGGTAGGCCACCTCCCCCTGCGAGCCGAAGCTCATGCTTGAGATCACGATCGGATACGAGTGGAGCCCCACCTCGGCGCTCGCCTCGGACAGCGGCCGGCGGTCGGAGCGCAGGTCGAGGATGTGGCGCAGCGAGATCGGGTGCTCGAGCTCGAGTTCGCGCACCTTCCGCGAGTAGTCCTCGTAGGAGCCGCCGCCGTTCGCGGCGGCCACAGCCGCCTTGTAGACCTTCGGGTAGAAGCGGAACGTCTTGCCCGGCTTCGACTCCTGCGCGTCCGCGAGAATCCGGCGGCGAGCGTCGCCGTCGGCGTCGAGCTCGGCGAAGCCGGTGCCGGCGCGGTCGGAGCCGAACCATGCGGGCGTGTCGAAGATTTCGGTGAGCTCGGGCTTCAGCCCAATGGAGGCGAACGGCCGCGCGTACCCGCGCACCTCGTGGATGCCGATCGTCGAGATCACCTTCTCGATCCCCTTGCGAAGCGCCGCGGCGAGGTTGAAGACGTCGCTTCGGTAGTCGTCCATCAGCCCCACCTCGACCATCACGTACGGGCACACTCCGTCCGCGCCGAGGCCGAGCGCCAGCACCATGTCGTGCACGTTGCGCACGGCGGCCGAGCGCAGGACAATCCCGCAGCGGCGACGGAGGTTTGTGTCGTCCGGCCCCGTGTCGTGCTCGCGCAGCGAGAGGTCCACGGCGGCCAACGCGAGGTGCGGGTCCAGGTAGCGGCGGTCGCCCTCGTAGGCGATCCGATCCGAAACAACGAGCAGCTCGGCGCCGCCGCGGACCGCGCGGACCGCCTCGTGCCTCAGCCGCTGGGCGGCGCCGCGGCTGTCCTCGGACTCGAGACACGAGAGGTCGAGCACCTTCGCGCGCCCCCTGAACTCCTCCCATAGGTCCTCGAGCAGGAAGGTCTTGTGCTCGCGGGCGATCCGGCGGTAGACCGAGTCACCGAGCGGCGCAGGGCCGTCGTGACCGCCGAGGATCACCGGGAAGGCCGTCTCGAGAGTGCGCTTCTCAGCCGGCACCTCGGTCAATCCCGGCCGCGGGCCGAACACCGCGCGGCAGGAGAAGTGCTCCACCTCGCGTTCGCGGTCGATCGCCGGGTTCGTGACCACGGCGACGGACTCCTTGAAGTAGTCGGCCAGGTTCTGGCGCTCGCGCGAGAGACAGGCCAGCGGACCGTCGTAGCCAAGCGACCCGATCGGCTCCGCGCCGGTGGCGGCCATCTGCTGCACAAGCTTCATGTCCTCGCGCTGCCAGCCAAACCCGCCGAGGACCCGATCCTCGACCTTCACCGGCTCCGACGGGCCCGCGCTCGTGTAGCCGGGGATCTCGGCGCCCTCCAGCGGGCCGCCGGTGGGGATCGCCTCGGCGAAGGCGTCGCCGCTGCCGGCGGTCCGCTCGCGCCAGCGCGCGACGCACAGGCTCTGCAGCTCCGAGTGCTCCGTCAAGCGCGACTCGCCGCCGCCGCGGTCGATCGCGACCATTTGCTTCTCACCCGGCGCCAGCGGTTTCGGCTCCGAGACGAGGTCGGCGAGCGGAACGACGCCGGGCTCGGAGGAGAACACGAACGCGTCCACGGTCTCGAGGGACCACAGCGGCCGCAGGCCGAGCGCGTCGACCGAGAACACGCATTCGTCTCCGTGGCGCGCCACCAGCGCCACCGGGCCCTGGGCGAGGGGGCCGAAGGCCTGGCGGAGGTACATGTAGAAGCCGCGCAGATCCTCGGGCATGCCCTTGATCTCGCCGACGATCGGCGGCAGCATGAGCTCGAGCGCCTCGGGCAGGGTCAGGCCCTCGCGCTCGATCAGCGCCTCGACGGTGCGGCTCAGGTCCTGCGAGTCCGAGCCGCCCTTCGTCAGCGGCACGCCGAGCATGCGCGCCTCCTGTCGCAGCCGGGCGATTGTGTTGATCTCCCCGTTGTGCCCGAGCACGCCGAAAGGCTGCACCCGTCTGAACGACGGCCAGGTGTTGGTCGAGTAGCGATTGTGCCCGAGCACCGCCGCCGTCTTCGCCCGGCCGTCGTGGAGGTCCGGGTAGTAGCGGCCGAGCGTGGTCGGGCCGCCCAGCACCTTGTAGACCGCGGTGTCCGTGGAGCACGAGGCCACGTGCACGGCGAGGACCTCCTCGAGCCGCACGGTGAGCTCGAAGCAGGCGCGGGGCTCTTCGATCAGCCCGCCCACCTGCCAGAACACGGGCTCCTCCTCGCGTGCGCGCGGCCCGAGCGCGGTGGAGTCGACTACGTTTTCTCGCTCCGCTACCACGCGCAGGCCGTGCCGGCTCATCAGCTCGCGCGCCGCGGCTTGCTCCGCGTGCGGATCGCCACCGCGCGGGATGAACGCGTGCAGCACCGCGAAACGCGGGTCGCGGGCGAGGTCCCCGGCGTGGCCGCCGGCGCGAACCGCCTCGGCCCAGATCTCACGCGGGATGTCGATCAGCAGGCCGCACCCGTCTCCCTCGCCGTCGAGGTTGCCGGCCCGATGGAGCATCTTCTCGAGGGCGTGGAGCGCGGCCTCGATCGCCTCGTGCGTAGGCCCCGCATCCTTCGCAACGCGCGCATAGAGGGCGCAGGCGTCGCGGTCCTCGACGGTGGCTGGAGGCCGGCGCGGCCGGTAGGCGCGCGTCGGGTCGTAGCGGGCCATTGGTCTCCTCGGTTCCGCGGCTTCTCCGAGCGGCCGCGCGACGGGTAGATGAGGACATGATAATCGGCCGCCGGCGCGTGCCCGACCGGCTGTCCCGTGCGTCGCGCGTTGTTCGCCGTCAGGTGACCTGGATGACCGCGACACCCGCGAGCAGCGTCCCCACGCCCGCCCGGCGCACAGCGGACAGGGGCCGCTGCGGTAGGCGAAGGAGGCCGTAGCGATCCACGAAGAGCGATGTGATCTGCTGGCCTGCGACCGTCAGTGCGATGGTCGCCGCCGTTCCAATCTCCGGAATGAGGAGGAAGACCGAGGTCACGTAGCTCGCGCCGCAGAGGCCACCGAGCCAGCCCCACCACGGCAGCCGCCGAAGCGGAGCGACGCGCGGTGACGGCCCTCCCGCGAGCGCCAGCGACACGGCCAGGACCAGCGCCATCGCGGCGGCCGCGACGAGGAACGAAAGGGCGCCAACCGTGGCCGGGGCGTCGATGTCGGCGCGCAGCTGCCCATTCACGGCTCCCTGGATCGGCAGCACCGCGCCGGCCAGAAGGGCGAGCGTCAGCCAGCCGGTACGCCCGCCCACTGCTCCGTCGACGGCCCGCGCCCCGGCCTGACCCCTGACGATCAGCGCGGCGCCCACCACCACGGAGGCCGCGCCGAGCAGTGCGGCGGGCGTGAGCGGCTCCTGGCTCACGCCCAGCCAGCCGAAGCCGTCGAGCGCGAGCGACCCCAGCATCTGACCAGCGATGAAGAGGCCGACCGACACCACGGCCCCGAGCCGCGGGAAGAGCAGGATGCCGGCCGTGATGTAGACGGCGCTTCCGAGCCCGCCGACCAGGTGCCACGGCTCGGCGTCCGCCGCGAGCTCGAACGCGCCGAGCGTGCCGGCCGCCGCGGCGGCGGCCAGCAGGAGGGCGGCAGCGAT
>DATDLN010000181.1:0-2317 GCA_036519295.1 Thermoleophilaceae bacterium | reverse complement strand
GCGCGATGATCGTCGCGCTCTGGCGCAGCGGCTTGCGCATTCAGGAAGCGCTCGCGCTCGTCGAGCACGACCTCGACCCCAGGCGCGGGTCGCTGCTCGTCCGCAACGGCAAGGGCGGCAGGCGCCGAGAGGTCGGGATGGGCGAGTGGGGCTGGGAGCAGCTGCGCCGATGGCTGTGCGCACGGCGCGAGCTGCCCGTCGGGCCGCTCTTCTGCATCATCGACGGACCGACCCGCGGACGACCGTGGTCGAGCGCCGCGGTCCGCTCGAGCTCCGCCGGCTCGCCGCGCGGGCGGGCGTCCGGCGTCGCTTCGCGCCGCCACCAGCTGCGCCACGCGCACGCGCTGGAGCTCGCCCGAGAGGGCGTCCCGCTCAACATCATCCAGCGCCAACTGGGGCACGCCAACCTCGGCACGACCTCGATCTACCTGTGCGCTCCCGCTGTGCTCGGTTTCGGTCAGAGGCGCAGCCCGGCGCTGGCGGACATCATCGGAGCGCGGCGTGCGCACACGGCGGCGATGATCTCCTCGGGGTCGATTCCTTGCATCGCGCGGGGGACAGCGCGGACTTTGCGTCGTTCAAGCATTGATCCGGGCAGAGGGTTCCCCCACGTGCGGTAAGGAAAGCCGACAGCAGCACCCACTTCAGCAGCGACATGGATTCGTAGACGTGGGCACGCAGGAGGACCCTGTCAGCCCTGGCCGGCTGCGCGGCGAGACGCCGATGGGGCTGTTCGCGGTGGCAGATCTGCTGCCTTTCCCAAGGAGTCGCGCTATTCCTTCGTTGCGCGATTCATGGGAGGCGGGCCGTCCAGCGTTGGGCTACCGCGGGCGGCGTGCCGTTGGTGGAGATGCGGTGCGCTCGCCCCGGCCGAGCCCGGAGCTTGCCTTGGGGCGTGCCGCGACTTACGATCGTTGAATGCGGCCGCGATGTGTCCGTGGCGCCGTCGGCTTGGGCCCTCAGAGGATGCGGTATCTGCGGCTGGCGTTGGCGAGTGCCGCCTTGGCCGTCTTGGCGGCCGCGCCGCCCGCGGCCGAGGCCAGGGCTTGGTTGTCCGGCGGCGACACGCCCGCGCCCGTGGAGCGCGGTGACCAGGGGGATGCCCCGAAGGCTGAGGTTCCGCGGGCGCTGTCTCGCTCAGCCGCGGAGGCGGCGTGGGTCGAGTTGGGACCGTCCGGAGTCGTGCTGGCGAGGGCGATCACGAAGGCGGACGCGTGCCCGAAGCTGACGGTGGACAGGGCGGCCGCGCGCATGGAGGAGCGGGCGGCGCCGAGCCCGCCGGACTACCCCGTCCGCTCGTGTGAGACCGCGCTGCCGCCGGACGCCAAGCGGGTGGCGCTGGCCGGTCAAAGGCTGCCCCTGCCGGCCCGCCGCCCGCGCCGGATCGTCGTCGTGGGCGACACGGGCTGCCGGCTCAAGGCGGTCGACGGCTTCCAGGCCTGCAACGACCCGGGGGCGTGGCCGTTCGCGCGGGTCGCGAGGAGCATCGCCAGGTGGCGTCCGGATGTGGTCATCCAGGTCGGCGATTATCTCTACCGGGAGGAGCCGTGCCCGGAGGGGAACCGTGGCTGTCGGGGCAGCCCCTTCGGGCAGAACTGGCCCACTTGGGATGCGGACTTCTTCTCCCCGGCGGCGCCCGCCCTTCGAGCGGCGCCCTGGCTGTTCGTCCGCGGCGACCACGAGCTGTGCAGTCGGGCCGGCCCCGGCTGGTTTCGTTTCCTCGACCCCGGGCCCATGCCGGCGAGCTGCCAGGACGTCACCGAGCCCTACTCCGTGGATCTCGGACGGGTCCGGATGCTGGTGCTCGACACCGCGCTGGCGAGCGACAGGGCTCCCCTAAACCCAGACCCCTACGTCTCCCAGTTCGGGGCGCTGCGGGCGATGGCGGGCTCGAACGCCTGGCTGCTGGCCCACAAGCCGATGTGGGGTCTCCTGCCCGACTCGAGCGGTGCCAGCGTGACGGTGCTCAACCCGGCCCTCCAGGCGGCGTCGGGCAACTCGCTTCCGCCCGGGGTGCGGCTGGTGCTCACCGGGCACATCCACCTGGCCGAGGTGCTCGGCTTCGCCGGCGTCCGGCCGCCGCAGATCGTGGCCGGCATCAGCGGCACCCTTCTGCTCCCGCAGATCACCGCTCCGCTCGTCGGGATGGACGTCGCCGGCGAGAGGCTCGCCACGGCGACGACGCTCGCCCGGCACGGCTTCTTCACGTTCACCCCCCGGCCATCGGGTTGGGCGGCGACGATCCGGGACGTCGATGGGAAGGCGATGGCGCGCTGCCGACTGCGCGGCCGCTCGGCCGCCTGCGGACAGCTACGGC
>DATDLN010000180.1:0-14694 GCA_036519295.1 Thermoleophilaceae bacterium | reverse complement strand
CCGCCAGCACGGTGACCTACTTACTCCTGAACTCGAATGGCTGGCCCCGCTGCTCTACGCGCCTCGCAAGAGCGGTCGGGCCACGAGCGGCACAGCACGGGAACCCGGCGGCGGGCCTTCAAGGAGTGGGCACCCGAAGCGACGCCCCAGATCCCGGCTGTATCACCTAATCACGTATACCCGCACCCATCGTTCGCGGCCCGACCGCGCCAGCGCCGCACTCCTCGAAGGACTAAATACCGCGGACCATCGGCGGTAGAAGGCGTCGAACCGTACCGAGACCATCGGGCGATTTCCCCCCTCCGGCCCAGCGCCAGGCACGCACCCTCGCCGGCGACCCTCGGCGACCCCCGTATCGAGTCGCCCCGCCGTTCCCGTGCCGTCGCACACCCCGAGCGCCTCGCTGATGCGCATCCCGGACCAGATCACGACACTCCGCGAGCGGACGATACGCGGGCGCGCAGGCGTCCAGGTACGAGCCGACCTCGTTCAGGCGTGTTGTTGAGCGTCTTCGCCGCATAGGCGCCCGCCTCGTGGGGTTCGAGCAACCCGTCCTGCACGTCGAAGGTGGTGATGGCCGTCAAGCGCCGTATCCGAAGTGCGGGACCAGGCCCTTTTTGCAGTGCACCTCGTAGTCGGCCCACGTCCCGGCAGCGAGGTAGGGTCGACGGGCGCGAAGCCAGTCGGGGAAGAACTGGCCGAACGTGAGCCGGCTGACGTAGAGCCCGCGGTCGCGGATCCGGGCGAGGGTCAGCTCGCGGTCGCGGGCCGCCTCGCGCTCGGTGGCGAAGCCGCGCTTGCTCGAGGCTCTGCCGGCGCGAGTCCCCAGCGGGTGCCGGCGCTGGTCCCGTAGGGGTAGACGTTCGGGGTCGAGCTGCGCGGCTTCGCCGCGCCGCCCGAGATGCCCTCCTCGAAGGCAACCGCCTCGGCCTCGGTTTGGAAGCGACGGGAGCGCTGCCGGCGGTTCTCGCGCCAACGTACGACCCATGTGCCCTGTCGAGATGCACGCTCACGGATTGAGCCCCCGCGAGGTGTTTCCACCGCCGTCCCCATGTTGTCAGCGACATGTTCCCCTGTCCCAGCGAGGGACGGCACGGGCACGCGCGACGCGCAAAGCCCGGCAGTTTGCGGAGCTTTCCTAGTGCGCCCAGGGAGATTCGAACTCCCACGGCCCAAATGGGCCACAAGGCCCTCAACCTTGCGCGTCTACCAGTTCCGCCACAGGCGCGTGGAGCGCCCAGTATAGAGCCGGGGCCTCGGCCGACCGGCGCTGCTTGATGCCGTCCGAGCGCCTCGCTAGTCTGCGAACACATGTTCGAATCACGACATCGCACAGGGCGTTCCGGGGAGGTCTGATGGTGCAGCGGGGGCTCACGAAGCGGCAGCAGGAGATCTTTGACTTCGTCAAGCGGTACGCCGGCGAGCACGGCTATCCGCCAACGGTGCGTGACATCGGCAAGGCGATCGGGCTGACGTCCTCCTCGACGGTTCACGCCCACCTCTCGAATCTGGAGAAGCTCGGCGTGCTGCGCCGGGACCCCACCAAGCCGCGCGCGATCGAGGTGCTGGTCGGGAAGGCGAAGGCGGCGGTTGGCCCATCCGGCCTGCCCGTGGTGGGCCAGGTGGCGGCCGGCCAGCCGGTGCTCGCCGAGGAGAACATCGAGGAGTACGTCGAAGTGCCGTCGTTCGCGGGCGGTGAGGAGGGCGAGTTCGTTCTGCGGGTGAAGGGCGACTCGATGAAGGACGTCGGGATCTTCGAGGGGGACCACGTCATCGTGCGCGGCCAGGACACGGCGGAGAACGGGGAGATCGTCGTGGCGCTCGTGGGTGACGAGGCGACCGTCAAGCGCTTCTTCCGCGAGGAGGATCACGTGCGTCTCCAGCCGGAAAACGCGGAGCTCGAGCCGATCCGCAGCCGCGACGTGCAGGTGCTCGGGCGCGTCGTCGGGGTGTGTAGGAGGGTGTCGTGACCGCCGCGGTGCTCGATGCCCCCGGGCGCGCCTTCGCCGAGGCGTGCTCGTCCGCTCCCCAAGGAGGTGGGCGCGTGACGCTCGAGGCGCGGCTCCAGCGTGCGTGGCGCCGGCTCTACGCCGAAGGCGCGGCCGAGTGCCCCGTCTGCGGCAGCGAGATGAAGCTCCGTGCGGGCGCCGGCGAGTGCGGCGGATGCGGTGCGCAAATGACTTAGTGGTCACGACCTCGATTACGCTCGTGCTCGGTCGGCCGGCCGGCACCGCGCCGGGCGCGACCGGCGGTGCTCGCCGGTGCCTCTGGCATCGACCGCGCCCGCGTGCCTCGCCAGGCACGCTGCCGGCTCGCCCGACCATCGACCCTAGTGTCGGTGGGGTCCACGCAGGCGCGGTCGACGTGCGGCGGGTTGCCACCTACCATTGACGTGCTGCCGGCCAAGCAGCCGCGGGGAGGTCGGAGAGACAACCGGCCCCTCGAGGAAAGTCCGGACACCGCAGGGCAAGGTGGTCGGGGAACCGACCCGGGGAAACCCGCGGGAAAGTGCCACAGAAACACACCGCCTAAGTGCCGGGCCTCAGGTGGCCCGAAGCAGCCGGCCAGGCCGGCTGCGCAGGGAAGTTTGTAGCCCGGTGCCGGCAAGGGTGAAATGGTGCGGTAAGAGCGCACCGGCGTCGCGGCGACGCGGCGGCCAGGCAAACCCCACCCGGTGCAAGGCCAAGCAGGAGCGACGACGCTGCCCGCCGAGCTCCAGGTAGGCCGCAGGGCCGAGAGAGGCCCCGACCCGGCGGCGGCGCCCCGCAAGGTGCGCCGAACGGCCGGGCGAGATGGATGGCTGCTCACGACAGGATCCGGCTTATCGGTCGGCTACGGAAGCCCCCGCTGATGCGGGGGTTTCTATTGGGACCCCCCGCCGCGGCGGCCGCCCGCTCAGCCCTCGCACTCCGCAAGGCGTCGCTCGAGGAACGCGCGCTCGGCGTCGTTGTCGGCCAGGCCGAGCGCGGCTCGGTAGGCCGCCGCGGCCTCGGCCGGGCGGCCGAGCCGGCGCAGCATGTCGGCCTTCGCCGCCGGCAGGTACCGATATCCGGCCAGCCTGCCATCGGCCTCGAGACCGGTGACGGCGGCAAGGCCGGCCCCCGGGCCATCGACCATCGAGACGGCGATCGCCCTGTTGAGCGCCACGACCGGGGACGGCCAGATCCGCAGGAGCTCGTCGTAGAGCGTCACGATCTGCGGCCAATCGGTCGCGGCGTGGCTGTCGGCCTGCGCATGCAGGGCGGCGATCGCCGCCTGTAGCGCGAACCGTCCCGGCGTTCCGCGCCGGAGCGCTGCGACCACCAGCTCGTGGCCCTCCGCGATCGCGGCCCGGTCCCAAGCCGAGCGGTCCTGGTCCTCGAGCAGGACGAGGCGGCCGTCGTCGTCGGTGCGCGTCGCGCGCCGGGCGTGGTTGACCACCAGCAGCGCGAGCAGCCCCTGCGCCTCGCGGTCGCCGGGCATCAGGGCCACCAGCATGCGCGCCAGGTCCAGCGCGCGCTCGGCCGGCTCGGCCCGGGTCAGCTCCTCGCCCGACGGCGCGGTGTGGCCCGTCGTGTAGAGCAGGTGGATGACGGTGAGCACCGCGTCCAGGCGAGCGGGCAGCTCCTCGGGCCCCGGCACCGCGTACGGGATCCGCGCGGCCGCGATCTTCTTCTTGGCCCGCGTCACGCGCGCCGCCATCGTCGGCTCGGACACCAGGAACATCCGGGCGATCTCTGACGTAGTGACGCCGCAGGCGAGCCGGAGCGTCAGCGCGACCTGCGCCTCGCGCGCGAGCGCGGGATGGCAGCAGGTGAATATCAGCCGCAGGCGGTCGTCGGGGATCGCCTCGGGATCGGCGGGCTCGATCATGTCACTCGCGTCCGGTTCCAGAAGCAACGGCAACTTGGCGGACAGCGTACGGCGGCGATGGATCGCGTTCACGGCCGTGCGCCGCGCCACCGTGGTCAGCCAGGCGCCCGGGTTGTCGGGCACGCCGTCACGCGACCAGGCCTTCAGCGCGGCCACGTAGGCGTCCTGCACGCTCTCCTCGGCGGCGTCGAGGTCGCGCGTGACGCGCGCAGTCGCGGCCAGAACGAAGGCCCACTCCCGACGGTGCGCATCAGCGACCGCCCGCTCGACATCAACCTTCGGCGCCGCGGTCAGTCCACCTCCGTCGTGAAGCCGATCAGCGGCCTGACCTCCACGCCGCCCTCGACGATCGGCGTCATCCGCGCGAGCTCGAGCGCGTGGTCGAGGTCGCGCGCCTCGATCACGAAGACCCCGGCCAGCGCCTCCTTGCTCTCGATGAAGGGGCCGTCGGTGATCACGCCGTCGCGGATGGTCGTGGCCGTTCCGGTCTGCTCGAGCGCCAGCCCGCCAAGGATCCGGCCTCCGGCTTCGGCGACGCGCCCGGGCATCGCGCCATGCGCCTCCATCACCTCAGGGATGTCAGCCGCGCCGCCAGGCGTCTCGCGCTCGAAGATCATCACCGCGTACTGGGCCATCAGGCCGCGCTCCTTCCGCTGTCGAAAACGTCATGCAACCAGACTCGCCAGGTCTCTTCCGTCCGCTCGGCGTCCACGTCCTCAGCGAACAGGTGGTGCGCGACGCCCACGGGCCAGCCCCACGCGTCGCGTCCGTAGAAGCGGTACAGGGCGTCGGCGCCGCGCACGCCGAGGAATTCGGGCGTGGCGTAGTCGACGACGCCCTCGATCGCCTCCGGGCCGCCGGGCGTCAGCCGCACGCTGTCGCCCGCCGCCGCGTCCTCGGCGAGCCCCAGGCGGCGGCGCAGCGCCGCGAACGCACCCCTGCGCGCCGAGCCCTCGGGGCCGTCTGCCTCGACGTATGCCGCGTCGCGACCCTTGAAGTTGCGCAGGTACTCCCCGAGCGAGTGGTAGTAGAACTCGGTGTGCCGGCGGCACGCGTCGAGTTCCGCGTCGTAGTCGCCCTGGGTCACGACGCTGGTGTGGGTGTAGTCCAGGAACGTACCGCCCGAGCGCGGCTCCAGCACATATTCCAGGCTGTTCCACCAGCCGTCGGGCCGCTCGGCGCGCGTCGCGAAATGGCGCGGCGGCTCCCACGCTGTCACCGTGCCGCCGGCGGAGGTCAGGCCGCGTTCGGCTCCGCCCGGGCGTGGCTCGTAGCTGATGTTCCAGTACCAGCCGCTCGTGTGAACGGTAATCGCGTCCCAGACCTCCCGCGGCGTGGCGGGCAACTCGCCCTCGAACCGCACTTCGAAATCCTTCATTGCCGCTCGCTCCTCGGTCGTCGATGGGTCCTTCTACCTTCACGACAAACGGTCAGATGCGAAATCGACAGCCTCCACGCTGCGCGACCGGCGCAAACTTCGGGTTTCGGCTCGGCCAGACCCGGCGAATAGATCGATACCCGGGTGCCGATGCCAACCGCGACGACCAAGAAGACAGCGGGCGACGCTTACTGCCCCCACTGCCACCTTCTGATCGAGCGGAGGGTGGGCGATGACTGGCCTAAAGAGCCGCTCCGCTGCCCCCACTGCCGGCTTCTCGTTGGGAGCGGGCGCGCGCGGCCCACGCCCTCGGCCGAACCCGGGGCACGCGGCAGCGCTGCAGGGGTATTTGCACACGAGGCCAAGCGCTCCGGCGGCGACCCCACGGCCTCGAAGGAAGACGTCTGCCAGGCGATCCGCGAGGTCGCCGAGGCGGTCGGCGCGCGGCCCGAGCGGCTTCTCATGGTCGACTACCAGCAGCGTGTCTCCGACGACGAGAGCCTGCCCGGACTGAGCGATGTCTTCGCCGCCTATGGCAGCTGGAAGCGCGCCCGCCGCGCCGCCGCCGCGTCCGGGTAGCCTTACGCAGCCCTCCCGCCTCATCGCGTGGGGCAGGTAGAGTCCCGCCCCCGTGGAGTGGCTCCTGGTCATCATCCCGTTCGTCGTGCTCGGGATCGGGGTGACCTTCGTCGCGTTCTCGGGCGGTCCGGGCGCTGCGCGCGAGGCCTACCTCACCGGCGGCAGGCGGACCTTCCCACTCCTGATCCTCCTGCTCTACGTGGGACTCGGGATCGCGGTCCCGGCGGCCGTGATCGCCTCTAGGGGGGAGTCGGAGGGCGCCGTGGGGAAGCTCCGCACCGAGGAGCCCACCGCACCACAGGAGCAGGGCAAGGAGCTTTTCATCCAGACCTGCAAGAGCTGCCACACCCTCGCCGCGGTGAACGCCCGCGGCGTGACCGGCCCCGACCTCGACGACCTCGGCGGGCTCGACAAGCAGCGCGTGCTGAACGCGATCAGGCGCGGCGGCACGGGACAGGGGCGGATGCCCTCGGGGCTCCTCCAGGGCCAGGACGCGCAGGACGTCGCCGCCTACGTCTCTCAGGTGGCGGGCCAGTAGGCGCCCGTCGACACGGGCTTTACAGGAATCCCGCTGCTTGCGGCTCTTTTCCGTCCGACGCCTCCGCTGTGCTGGTAGCATGGCCGCGTCCATCAAGCCGAAGCCCCGGATCGGGAGGGGCACGGGGGACCCAGATGGCCGTTTGGCCGGGGGCGAATCGCGGTGTGCGCGAAGCGCGACTCTTTCAGCGCGAGCCCGTCAGCTAACCCCGCAGGCGAACCGAAAGAGAGCCGATGCAGACAGCCGGTGCCCGCATCCTGCCTGAGGACGACAAGCAGGAAATGAGTCGCGAAGCGGTGCTCCTCCAGTGGGAGCGCAAGATCGAGGAGGCCGAGGGCCGCCCGAGCAGCTTCGAGGGCGCCGACGAGCACTCGGAGGCCGGCGAGGAGCCGCGCCGCATCCGGTTCGCCCCCGCGCCGACCGAGGACGCCACCCACGACACTCCGCGCCGCTTCCAGCGGGCGCGGAACGGGGAGGCCCGAAACGGGGAGGCCCCGGAGGGGGACGCCCCGGCGGCGGAGAGGCGCACCATCACAATCATGGGCCGGCCCGGACCAGCACGGCGCCGGCGCTCAGTGGTCGAGAACCAGCTCGCCCAGCCGGACAGGATCGCCCTCTGGGCCTTCTTGCTCGGCCTCTTCCTGGTGGCCGTGGCCGCCGGGACCGCGCACGCCTGACGCGCGCTCGATCGATCCGTAAAGCCGCGTTCTTCGTACCACTCATTGGAGTGCCGATCACTCCTTTTTGTCCTACACTTACGGGCAGTAAGCCGTGCGCAGAAAGTGAAGTAGCGATGAAGACCAAGGAGAGCAGGTTCCAGGTACACGACGAGCTCACCGCTCCCGAGCGCAGCATCCCGATCCTGAAGGGCGCGCTCGCGGGCGGCGGTCAGCTTCCGAACTTCATCGGGGTGCTCGCCGGCTCGCCGGCGGTCCTCCGCGCGTACGCGCGCTTCCGCTCGGAGCTTCGTCACGGCAGCCTGCCGTACGCCACCCAGCAGCGCATCGCGCTCGCCGTCGCCGAGCATCAGGGGAGCGAGTACGCGCTCTCCACGCTTCAGCGCACCGCTCGCGACGCGGGCCTCGGCCTCGACGAGATCGCCCTAGCGCGTGAGTTCGATTCACGCGACGAGCGCGAGTCGATCCTGCTGCGATATGTGAAGGCGCTGCTCGAGAAGGACGGCACACCTCCGCGCCACCTCCACGAGGAGGCGCTCGAGGCCGGCTGGTCGGATGAACAGGTGCTCGAGACCGTCGCCCACGTGGCGCTCGCGAGCTTCGGCAACCTGGTCACCCGCGCCGGCGACGTGCCGCTGGACGGGTCGAGCGAGACCTCGCGAGTGCTTCAGGCCGCGTAGCGCCACCCTCGCCGTGCGGACCTCTACGATGTACGACATGGCCTCCGAGCAGGCCACTGTCGTACGCCGGGAAACCTGCTGCTCGGCCTATCACCAGGCGATCGAACTCGTCGGGAAGCGCTGGACTGGCGCCATCTTGTTCGTCCTACTCGACGGCCCCGCTCGCTTCTCTGAGGTCAAGCAGCTCGTTCCGGACCTCTCCGACCGGCTCCTGTCCGAGCGGATGAAGGAACTCGAGGCCGAGGGGATCGTCGAACGTCGCGTGATCGACGAGATGCCCGTCCGGGTGGAGTATGCGCTCACCGCCAAGGGCGAGGCCCTCGAGCCGGCCGTCCGGGCCTTGAAGGTCTGGGCTCGCGCCTGGCTGTAGCCTACGCGCCTCTAAAACGCCGCCGACCCGCGACCTCGAAGGAGCCCCATGGCCGTGGCCGAAAAGCCGAACACCGCCGAGGACATCAAGTCCTTCGTGCACGACCGCGACATCCGCTTTATCCGCCTCTGGTTCACGGACGTCCTCGGCCAGCTCAAGAGCTTCTCGATCAACGCCGAGGAACTCGACGACGCGTTCGAGGGCGGCATGGGCTTCGATGGCTCGTCGATCACGGGCTTCAACGCGATCGAGGAGTCGGACATGATCGCGATGCCCGATCCCTCGACCTTCGCGGTGCTGCCGTGGCGGCCCGAGGACAAGGGCGTGGCGCGCATGTTCTGCGATGTCGTCACGCCGGATCGCGAGCCCTACGAGGGGGACCCCCGGCATGTGCTCAGGCGCGCGCTCGAGCGCGCCGAGCAGCTGGGCTTCGACCGCTTCTACGTCGGCCCGGAGCTCGAGTACTTCTACTTCCGCAACGCCCGGCCGGAGAATGGGGTTCCGGAGATCCTCGACGAGGGTGGCTACTTCGACCTCACGACGCTCGACGCCGGCTCCGACGTGCGCCGCGAGACGGTGCTCGCGCTCGAGCAGCTCGGCATCCACGTGGAGTACACGCACCACGAGGTCGGCCCGTCCCAGCACGAGATCGACATGCGCTACGCGAACGGGCTCGAGATGGCGGACCACACCATGACCTACCGCATCACGGTCAAGGAGTACGCCATGAAGTACGGCTGGCACGCCACCTTCATGCCCAAGCCGCTCTTCGGTGAGAACGGCTCCGGCATGCACACGCACCAGTCGCTCTTCAAGGAGGGGCGCAACGCCTTCTACGACGCGAACGACCAGTACTACCTCTCCGACGTCGGGAAGGCGTTCATCGCCGGTCAGCTGAGGCACGCGCGCGAGATCACGTCCGTGTTCGCCCAGTGGGTCAACTCCTACAAGCGGCTCGTGCCGGGCTACGAGGCGCCCGTGTACTGCGCCTGGTCGCGGCGCAACCGCTCGGCGCTGGTTCGGGTCCCCCTGTACCACCCCGGCAAGGAGCAGGCCACGCGCGCGGAGATCCGCTGCCCGGACCCGGCCTGCAATCCCTACCTGACGTTCGCAGTGCTGCTCGCCGCCGGGCTCGAGGGGATCGAGAAGGGCTACGAGCTGCCCGAGCCGATGGAGAAGAACCTTTACCACATCAGCCCGGACGAGCGGAAGCGGCTGGGGATCGAGCAGCTGCCCGAGACCCTCGGCGAGGCCATCGAGCTGACGGCCGAGTCGGAGCTGGTCCTGCGCACCTTCGGCGAGCACATCTTCAACCGCTACGTGGAGATCAAGCGGCACGAGTGGGAGGACTACCGCGTCCAGGTCACGCAGTGGGAACTGGACCGCTACCTCTCAGTTCTCTAGCCTGCTCTGCCGCGATCTCGGCGGCCGCCTCGAGGAACCGAACGCAAGCGCCGCGCTCGTCCGGCGTCAGCTCGCCGGCCGCTCGCGCCAGGGCCTTCGCGAACCGCCCGTAGATCTGCTCGCCGGCACTCAGGTTGGCGCTCGCTTTGCTAACAATGACCGAGCGCCGATCGGTCGGGTGCGGGACTCGCTTGACCCAGCCGAGTCGCTCGAGGCGGTCGACGAGCGCCGTCACGGCTCCGGAGCTGAGAGCCAGGCGGTCGCCGAGCTGGCCGGGGGTCAGGCCGCCCGAGGCCAGGATGTGGTCCATGGCCTTGAACTCCGCCGGGGCGGCGTCGAAGCGCCGGGCGACGATCGCGTCGAAGCGGTCGTCCTCTAGGCCGAAGGCGCGCAGTGCGGCGAGAAGTTCGGTCGGCGTGGCCACGTCACGGAATCTTAACGGCGAACCATCTTGACAATTAAGAGAGTTCTCGGTAGAGGTACCCGCTCCCAGCCCCCGGAACCCCCTCCCATGACCTCCGAACGCCGCTCGATCTTCGCCTTTGCCGCCGGCCGCCGAGCCAAGTGGGTCGTCTTCCTCGTCTGGCTGGTGGGCATCTTCATCGCCGCCGGCCCCGCGAACCTGCCCGGGAAGTTCACCGACGCCGAGGACAACGAGTCCACCTCGTACCTTCCCGGCGACGCCCAGTCGACGAAGGCGCTCAAAGCCACTGAGGACCTCCAGGGCGGCGAGCTCGCGCCCGCGGTCATCGTCTACCGCCGGGCGTCCGGGCTCACTCCGGCCGATCTGCAGGAGATCCGACAGGACGTCCAGCGCCTGACTAAGAAGCGCTTCCCGGGCGTCGTCGCCGACGGCGCCACCGCGGCCGCCGGCGGTCGGCAGGGTGGATCGTCCCAGGGCGCGGCGGGCACCGGTGGGGAGCCTCCGTCGGGTGGAGCGCCGAGCGGTCAGGCCGAGGGCTGCGGGGGCCCCACCACCCCCATCCCCGGCCAGCCGAGCGACTATGCGCCGTTCGTGGGCCCGGTCTGCTCGCCCGACGGCAAGGCGGCCATCGTCACCGCCTACATCAAGGGCAACGGCGAGGGTGACCGGATCCTCGATCCCATCGACGCGTGGCGCGACGTCGTGTCCAATCCCGGCGGCGGCCTCGAGGTGAAGATCACCGGCGGCGCCGGCTACTCGGCCGACTCGATCAAGGTCTTCGAGAACATCAATGGGACGCTGCTGCTCGCCGCGTTCACGCTGGTCGTTGTCCTGCTGATCCTGATCTACCGCTCGCCGATCTTCCTGTTCATCCCGCTCGCGGGGGTCATGTTCGCCGAGATCCTGTCCCGTTCGATCGGGTACGGGATCTCGGAGCTCGGCGTGACGATCAACACCCAGTCGAGCTCGATCATGTCCGTGCTCGTGCTCGGGGCCGGCACCGACTACGCGCTCCTGATCGTGTCGAGATACCGCGAGGAGCTGCACCGCTACGAGGATCGCCACGAGGCCGCCCGGGCGGCGATGACTTCCGCCGGTCCGTCGGTGCTCGCCTCGGCGGGTACGGTGGTCGCTGCTCTCTTCTGCCTGACGATTGCCAAGGTCAACGGCACCTCCGGGCTGGGGCCGATCGCCGCGATGGGCGTGGCCTGCGCCTGCCTCTCGATGCTCACGCTGCTGCCCGCGCTGCTCACGATCTTCGGTCGGCGCGCGTTCTGGCCGTTCGTCCCGCACACCCCGCGGTGGGCGGGCGTGCTGGAGGCTCCGTCGGGCGGGCTCGGGCAGAGGATCGTGGAGGGGTCGCGTTTCGGCTCGCTGTTGCCGGTGATCGGCGGGTGCATCCTCGTGGCCCTGCTACTTCCGCTCGTGATCCTGAACGCGCTGCTGCGAAAGGCCACGAGGGGCGCGATCCCGTCGCTCATCGTCGGCCCGCTCGACAGGGCGCTCTTCAAGCCCTACGAGCTCCGGCGTGTAAAGCACGAGCACGCGGTGGACACGACCCACGGATTCTGGAAGCGGGTGGGCGACCGGGTGGCCCGGCGGCCGACGCGCGTGATGGTGGGCACGATCGCAGCTCTGCTCGTGATGTGCGCGGGCTTTGCGTTCTTCTCTACCGACCTCACGACCAACGACAGCTACACGACGACGGTCGAGGCGGTCGAGGGACAGGAACTGCTGGCGGAGAGCTTCCCGGCCGGCGCCAGCGCGCCGACGGACATCGTCGTCCCGGACGAGTCGAAGGTTCCCGCCGTGACCCGCGCAGTGAAGCGAGTGAACGGCGTCGACTCGGTCTCCCGGCCGGTGGCCCAGGGCGAGCCCGGGGTTCTCGTGCAGGCCACGCTCGACCCGCAGCCCTACTCGACCGAGGCCTTCGCCCTGATCGACCCGATCCGGGACGCCGCCGAGCGCGCGGCGCCCGGCACGCTGGTGGGCGGGGCGAGCGCCGTCGAGTTCGACGTCCGCGAAGCGGCCGCCTGGGACTCGAGCGTGATCCCGCCGATCGTGCTCGTCGTCGTGTTCCTCATCCTGGTGGCTCTGCTGCGCGCGGTCGTGGCTCCGCTGCTGCTGATCGGAACCGTGATCCTCAGCTTCCTCGCTGCGCTGGGCGTCGGCTATTTCGCCTTCGACGTCATCTTCGACTTCCCCGGCTCCGATCCGTCGCTGCCGCTGTTCGCCTTTGTGTTCCTGGTCGCGCTGGGGGTCGACTACAACATCTTCCTCGTCGCCCGCGCGCGCGAGGAGACGCTCAAACACGGCACCCGCGAGGGGATGCTGCGGGCCCTGGCCGTCACGGGCGGGGTTATCACGAGCGCGGGGATCGTGCTCGCCGGCACCTTCTCGGTGCTCGCCATCCTGCCGCTGGTGTTCCTGACCGAAATCGGGTTCGTGGTGGCGTTCGGCGTGCTGCTCGACACCTTCCTCGTCCGGAGCGTGCTGGTGCCGGCGCTGGTCATGAAGATCGGGCCGAAGGTGTGGTGGCCGTCGCGGCTGGCTCGGGACGATGGGACGCCGCCGGACGCCGCCGAGCGCCGCGCTGCCCTGGCCGGAACGACGAGCACGTAGAAGCCACCCCGGCGGCGTCACGAAACCATGCGATCTGCATTTGGGGCGACTATGGCCCCAAATGCAGATAGCGTGGCCTGCGGGCTACGCTAACAACTGCTCCAGCTCGTCTGGCGTCGTCACCGGCGCCTTGCAGGCGAAGTGCTCGCAGACGTAGGCGGCGGGGCGGCCGTCGATGGGCGAGCGGCCCTCCAGGAGCGGGACGCCGTTGGCGTGGCCGGAGGAGGCCGCCAGCACGACATGCGGGCGGAACGCGCCGCGCACCACTCGCTCGAGGGGGCGCAGGTCGTCGCCCACGAGTGCCACCTCCTTCACGGGTGAGAGGTGGAAGTCGAGCGCCTGGAGGAGATGCCCGAACGCCTGCGGATGCCTGGGAGCGAGCTCGTGGAGCAATCGCAGGACTGACACCGCCCGCGCCTCGTAGTCGTGCTCGCCGGTGAGCGCCGCCAGTCGCAGCAGGCCGTAGGCCGCGCCGGCGTTGCCGGACGGTGTGGGATGGTCCTCGAGGTCCTTGCGCCTCGCCAGGAGCCGCTCGTGGTCCGAGGAGGTCTCGAAGAAGCCGCCCTTCTCGTCGTCGCCGAAGCGTTCGATCATCGTGTCGGCGAGGGCGCGCGCCTCGGTGAACCAGCGCGGCTCGAAGGTCGCCTCGTAAAGGGTCAGCAGCGCCTCGAGTAGAAAGGCGTGGTCCTC
This sequence comes from Thermoleophilaceae bacterium, assembly GCA_036519295.1. Taxonomy (GTDB): domain Bacteria; phylum Actinomycetota; class Thermoleophilia; order Solirubrobacterales; family Thermoleophilaceae; genus JACVRW01. The sequence goes on along the minus strand of DATDLN010000180.1, from coordinate 1,480 downwards.
CAGGTAGGCGTTCAGCTTCGCCCGACCGTCCTTCCAGGTGCGCAGCAGGCGGCCCTCCGCATCGCGCAGATCGCGCAGCACGAAGTCGGCGCAGGCGCGCGCCGCGTCCAGGTAGTCGGAGCGCTCGAGCACGGCGCCGGCGTCCGCGAGCGCGGAGACCATGAGGGCGTTCCAGGAGGTGAGGCGCTTGTCGTCGAGGCCCGGCCACACCCGCTGCGTGCGAACCTCGTAGAGCCGCGTGCGCCAGTCGTCGAGGCGCTCCGGCGACCCCGGCCCGCGCACGGGGATGTTGCGGCCCTCGAAGTTGCCCCTGTCGGTGGCGCCGAACCAGGCGATCGCCTCGTCGGCGTCCGGCTCGCCGGCCAAGGCTTCCCGCATCTCGTCGACGGTCCAGACGTAGAACTTGCCCTCCACGCCCTCGGAGTCGGCGTCGAGCGCCGAGAAGAAACCGCCCTCCGGGCCGCGCATCTCGCGCAGCGCCCAGTCGAGCGTCTCCTCGCAGACGCGGCGGAAGAGTGGCTCGCCGGTGACCTGCCAGCCGTGGAGGTAGGCCCGCGCCAGAAGAGCGTTGTCGTAGAGCATCTTCTCGAAGTGCGGGACGAGCCAGTAAGGATCGACCGAGTAGCGGGCAAACCCGCCGCCGACCTGGTCGTACATGCCGCCCGACGCCATCGCGCGCAGCGTGTGCGACGCCATCTCGGTCTCGCCGCGGCGCAGAAGGAATTCCAGCGCCGAGGCGGGCGGGAACTTCGGCGCCCCGCCGAAGCCGCCGTGGGCGCGGTCGTACTGGGAGCGAAGGCCCGCCACGGCCGCGTCGAGCGAGCGAGGGTCCATCGGCTCCTGCGACGCCGCGAGCAGCGCGCCGCCGCTCAGCCGCTCCGCTATCCGCGCGCCGCCGGCGCGGATCTCGTCGCGGCGCTGGTCCCAGGCATCGGCGACCGCCTCGAGCACGGCGCGCCAGCCCGGCATCCCCATGCGTGATTCGGGCGGGAAGTAGGTACCCGCGTGGAATGGCACCTGGTCGGGGGTCAGGAAGACGTTGAGGGGCCAGCCGCCGGCGCCGGTCATCGCCTGGCAGGCCTCCATGTAGATGGCGTCGAGATCGGGGCGCTCTTCGCGATCGAGCTTGATGCAGACGAATCGCGCGTTCATGAGTGCGGCGGTCTCGGGGTCCTCGAACGACTCGCGCTCCATCACGTGGCACCAGTGGCAGGCGGAGTAACCGATCGACACGAGCAGCGGCACGTCGCGCTCGCGCGCCTCCGCGAGCGCCGCCGCGCCCCACGGCCGCCAGTCGACCGGGTTGTCCTTGTGCTGGAGGAGATAGGGCGAGGTCTCGTGCGCGAGGGCGTTGGGCATCGGACCGGAGGCTACCCGCGAGGCGTCCGCGGCAGCGCTCGCGGTAGCGTGGGCGATCGTCCCGTCCGCCGCGCGAGAGGAGCGCCGCCGTGTCCCACCATCGCGAGTCCGTCACCGCGCT
>DATDLN010000179.1:0-94325 GCA_036519295.1 Thermoleophilaceae bacterium | reverse complement strand
CTACTACCGCACCTTCGCGGTGGGCGGGGCTTCGCGCGCTCTCGTCGACGCCTACAAGCGCTGCCGCTACTACCTCGACGCCGCCATCGCGCTGATCCGGCCGGGCGCGACCACGGGCGAGATCGCCGAAGTGTGGCCGCGGGCGGAGGAGTTCGGCTTCGCCGACGAGGAGGCCGCGTTCGCGCTCCAGTTTGGTCACGGCGTCGGCCTTTCGATCTGGGAGAAGCCGATCTTCAGCCGGCTCGTCTCGCTCGACCACCCCGAGGAGGTCCGCCAGGGAATGGTGTTCGCACTCGAGACGTTCTGGCCGGCCAGCGACGGCTGGTCGGCGGCCAGGATCGAGGAGCAGCTGGTGGTGACCGCCGACGGCTGCGAGGTGATTACCCGCTTCCCGGCCGAGGACCTGGTCGTGGCGGGCAAGCCGTACTACACGGTGGGCGGGACGCTGCCGCTCGAGCGCGAGACGCAGTCGAACCTGAATACCCTCCTCGACCCCGACAAACAGGAGGCCACACCCGGCAACGGCCGCATGCCGGCAGGCGATCCGGTCCGGCTCTGACCGGGCGCGCCTTCGTCGCAGGCGGCTCGCGCGGGATCGGCTCGGCCGTCAGCCGGGCGCTGGCCGAGCGGGGCGCGGACGTGGCGATCGGCTTCCGCGAGCGCGAGCGGGAGGCGCGGGCGACCGCACGCGCGGTCGAGAGTCTGGGCCGTCGGGCTCTGCTCGTTCGAGGCGACGTCGCCGATGGCGTCGAGGCTCTCGTGGACGAGGCGGCTGCGGGCCTGGGCGGCCTCGACGCGTTCGTGATGTGCGCGGTGAGCCCGATCTCGCTGCCGATCGACGAGCTCGGGGCCGAGGAGCTCGAGCGAACGATCGCCGCAAACGCTCGGCCCTTCGTGCTCGGCAGCCGGGCCGCAGCCCGGCACATGGACGGAGGCGGGCGGATCGTCGCCCTCTCGGCCACCGGCGCTCACCGGGTCCGCAACCCCCGCTACGCGCCACTGGCGCTGGCCAAGGGCGTCGTCGAGGCGGCCGTCCGATTCCTGGCTGTCTCGCTCGCGGAGCGCGGGATCACCGTGAACGCAGTCGCGCCCGGGCCGACGGACACCGAGGCGTTCCACGCCATGGCGGAGGACGCGGCGGCGCTGAGGGCCCGGCTTGCCGCGGCCACGCCGATGGGGCGCATGGGCACTCCGGAGGACGCCGCCCGCCTGATCGCCTTCCTCTGCTCGGAGGATGCCGGCTGGATCACCGGCCAACTGATCTTCTCCGACGGCGGCTACTCGCTCGTATGACGGGCCTGGGCCCGGAGGCCGCGCCGTACCCGCGCTTCAGCGACGCCGAGATGGCGCGCCGCCGGGAAGCGCTGACCGCCGAGATGGAGGCGGCGGGGGTCGAGCACGCCGTCGTCTACGGCGCCAACCGCAGCGGCTCCGCGGTCGGCTGGCTGACGCGCTGGCCGGTCACCCGCGAGGCGCTGGCCGTGGTCACGCCGGGAGACCGCGACCTCCTGCTCGTGAACTTCTACAACCACGTCCCGAACGCGACGCGGATCGCCGCGGAGGCCGATGTGCGCTGGGCCGGGCCGCGCCCGATGGCGAGCGCGGTAGAGGAGCTCCGCCGCCGCGGCGGCGCGGGACGCCGGGTCGGGCTGATCGGCCCGCTGGGCTATGGCCCGCACGCCGAGCTCGCGGCCTTCGCCGAGCCCGTCCCCCTCGACCCCGCCTACACGCGGCTGCGGCTGCGGAAGTCCGACGAGGAGATCTCGTGGCTCCGCGTGGGCGCGTCGCTCACCGACCGCGCCGTGCGGGCGCTCCGCGAGGAGGCCGGGCCCTGCGTGGACGAGCGCGAGCTCGGCAACATCGTGGAGCGGGTATACGTCGGCCTCGGCGGCACGACGCACATCCACTACTTCGGCGCCACCCCAATGGACGCGCCCGAGCTCGCCGTGCCGGCGCAGTGGCCGACGACCCGCCCTCTCTCCCGCGGCGACGCTCTGGTGTGCGAGGTGAGCGCCTCGTTCTGGGACTACACCGGACAGCTGCTGCGCACGTTCGCTGTGGGGGCCGAGCCGACCCCGCTCTACCGCGAGCTGCACGACGTGGCCGACGCCGCCTTCGACGCGATCGTCGAGCGGCTGCGCCCGGGCGCCTCCGCGGCCGAGGTGGTCGAAGCCTCCGCCGTCATCGAGCAGGCCGGCTTCACGACGCGCGACGACCTGCTGCACGGCTTCGTCGGCGGCTACCTGCCGCCCGTGCTGGGGAGCCGCAGCAGAGCGCTCGAGGAGGTGCCGGACTTCACGTTCGAGTCCGGGATGACGGTGGTGGTGCAGCCGAACGTGGTGACTCCGGACGAGCGGGCGGGGGTGCAGACCGGGGAGCTGGTGCTCGTAGGCGAGGCGGGTGCGGAGCGGCTGCACGGTTACGAGCGCGGTCTGTTGCGGATGGGGTAGCGGCGCTCGGCTGCGATCGGCTCTGCCTGCCGCGCCTGGGCTGGTAGGGGGGTGCGGTGGCGGGGTGGGGCGAGTTTTATACCCATCTCGGCTACAAAAGTCGCCCCACCTCCTCCCGCGCGTGGCGTATTGCGCGCCGATACTAGGGACGTCCGCTTGACTTCCTCGCAAACGATTGCAACACTCCGCAAACGTTTGCACGACGGCGTCGTCGGCTGCAGCCTGGGCTCGTCGCGAAGCCACGCTAAGGGGGAGAGATGGCACACCGCAGATGGCCGCGGATGCGACCCGTGTTGGCAGCCGCGTTGGCAGCTGCGCTAACGGCGGGGATGGCGGTCGCAACGGGGGCGTATTCGGGCTGGCCCGGGTGGCGATCCGGCGCCGATCGTGCCAGCGCCGCGCCCGACCTCGTTCTCTACAACGGCAAGATCAGCACGGTCGACTCCCGCAACTCGACCGTCGAGGCGATCGCGATCCGGGGCGACGAGATCGTCGCCACCGGCAGGAACGGCCGGGTGCGAGCGCTCGCCAAGAAGGGCACGCAGTCGATCAACCTCCACGGTCGCCGCGTCCTGCCCGGGCTGATCGATGGGCACCTGCATGGGATCCGCATGGGCTCGTACTTCTGCTTCTCGCGCTCGCCGCGGTTCGACCCGATCTACGCGCGGGCGCAGGCGATCGCCAACGTCGCACAGAAGGCGTCGCAGACGCCGGCCGGGAAGTGGCTCTTCCAGATCGGCGGTGGCTGGAACGTCGCGCAGTTCGACGAGCCGGGCATGCTCACGAAGGCGGAGCTCGACGGCGCCGCGCCGAACCACCCCACCTACCTCCAGGGCACCGGGTTTACGGGCGGACAGGTCAACTCGCTCGGCCTCCGGGTGCTCGCCCTCGGGCCGGGGTCGCCGGGCGTGGTGCTCGATCCGAACGGGCAGCCGACCGGTCAGCTCACCGGGGCCGCGAACACGCTCGCCATCAGGACGATCGGCCAGGAGCTCTTCGACCTCACGTTCGACGAGCAGGAGGCGTGCACCCGCGACTTCATCCGCGAGCTGAACCGCCGCGGGCTGACCGCCTGGGACGATCCCGGCGGCAACAACCCATTCAGCCCAACGGGGATCCCGGACGCCATCCTGCGCGACGACCACGGCTACCAGGCCGTGAACAGGCTGCACCGCAAGCGAGAGCTGGACGCGCGCATTCGGTTCAACTTCAGCTGCTTCGGCACGATCATCGGGATGCCGTGCGTCAAGGAGAGCACGACCAACGCCCTCAGCGAGGTCGGCGACGACAATCTCCGCATTGGCGGCATCGGTGAGGAGGTCCTCGCGCTCCAGCCGGACGGGACCTACCCGGAGGCGGAGTACATGGACATTCTCCGCTTCCTGGCGAGCAACGAGTGGAGCTTCGAGCACCACGCGACCGCGGGCACGACGCAGCACTCGATGCTCGACATGTGGGACGAGGTGAACCAGGAGTTCCCGATCACCGATCTCCGGTGGCGGATGCTCCACCCGGGCGACGGGCCCGCGGAGCCCAATGACGAGACCCTCGCGCACCTAAAGGAGCTCGGGGCGGGGATCATCCCGACCGACACGCTCGCCAAGGGCGGCACCGGGCACCCGCCGTTCCGGCGCATCTACGAGAGCGGGACGGAGGCGTGCCTGGGAACGGACGCGCTCAACGTCTCGCCCTATCCGCCGTTCGTGAACCTGTGGTACACGGTCAGCGGCAAGACGTACGTCCCCGGCCAGGAGGGCGTCGTTCCCGAGCAGCGGTTGACACGACTCGAGGCGCTGCGCATGGCCACCGAGCGGTGCGACTGGTTCATGAGCCTCGACGGCAGGGTCGGAACCCTCGAGGTCGGGAAGCTCGCGGACCTGATCGTGCTGAATCGCGACTACTTCAGGGTCCCCGAGGACGACATCCGCTCGCTGACGTCGCTGCTCACGGTCGTGGACGGCGAGATCGTCTTCGCCGACGGTGAGTACACGCGACTGGACGATTAGGAGGACGGCTTAGGGTCGCCCTCAGAGGTTCTCCGCCAGCCAGCCCGCCACCAGCGGGCGCGCCTTGTACCAGACGTTGTTGCAGACGTGCACGCCGTCCTCGAAGACCACGGTCGTGGTCGGTCCGTGCGCCTCGCGCTCCACCCGATAGGCCTGCTCCGGCGGAGAGGCGGCGTCGAGCCCGCCGTAGACCTGGAGCAGCGGCACGCGGATCCGCCCGGCGGCACCCTCCATGGTCATGCTGTCCTGGACGGCGGCCGCGTCGTCTCCCATGTAGTGCCGGAGCCCCCGCTGGGAGACGGGATCCTGGGTGGCGAAGCGGCCAGCGGGCGTGTACCAGCTGCTCATCGAGAACACCGCGCGCACGCGGTCGTCGAACGCGGCCCCGCGGCAGGCGAACAGGCCGCCGTAGGAGATCCCGCCGAGCCCGAGCCGGCTCCTATCCAGGTCGGGGCGACCGTAGAGATGGTCGACCACCGCGCGGATCGGCACCTCGTAGTCGGGACGCAGCTTCAGCTCGAGGCTGACGGCGCCGTGGCCCGGACCGTCGAACGCGAACGTGGCGATCCCGCGGGCGACGATGTACTGCGTCAGGTTGAAGAGTTCCTCCTTCGTCGAGTCGCCGCCGGGGACGACCACGACGAGCGGCGGACGCTCCACGCCGTCGGGGCGCCGCAGGTAGCCGGGAAGCAGCGCTCCCTCGAACGGGACCTCGAGCAGCTCCATCGGCGGGGCCGTGAACGGCGCCGCCAGGCGCCAGCAGTCGTGCATAGCGGCAAGCGCGGCGCCGAACTCGTCGGGACGATGCGGGAAGAGGAAGCTGGCCCAGTGGAAGAATAGGCCGGCGCGGACGTAGTGAAGGCCCGCCGCGCCTGCGTCGCCGGCGCCGAGCGCCTGGTCGCCGAGTCGGCGGTGGCGGGCGCCCCAGTCGCTGTACACGCGACACCAGTCGTCGAAGGTCTCGATCTCCCGCTTCATCTGCTCGAAGTCCCAGTGCGGCACGTAGTTCGAGGTGATCCGCCAGGTGAAGAGGCGGTACATCGCCTCGAGGTCGGCGTCAGCCACCGCCCAGCTCCTTCGCCGCCTGGCCGACGGCCTCGACCATCCCGCGGTAGCCCGTGCAGCGGCACAGATTGCCGGCCAGGGCCTCCCGGATCTGCGCCTCGCTCGGCTCGGGCTTCTCGCGCACGAAAGGCTCCAGCGACATGAGGAAGCCCGCCGTGCAGAAGCCGCACTGGAGCGCGTGACGCTCGTGGAACGCGCGCTGGAGCGGATGCTCCCCGTCCTCCGCCAGCCCCTCGATCGTCCGCAGGCTGCGGCCGCCCGCCTGCACCGCGAGCATCAGGCAGGAACGCACCGGCTCGCCGTCCAGCTGGACCGTGCAGGCACCGCACACGCCGTGCTCGCAGCCGACCTTGGTGCCGGTCAGCTCTAGGTCGTGGCGGATGAAGTCGGACAGCAGGGTGCGAGGCTCCACCTCGCGCTCGTAGCGCTCGCCGTTCACCTCGACCGCGATCCTCATCGCGCGGCCTCCTCGAGAGCCCGCCGGACCAGCTCGGCGACGAGCGCGCGGCGCGGGCCTTTCCCAATGTGGGAGGCCGCCAGCGCCGCCGCCTCGCGCGGCTCGGCGCCGGCGACGAGCGCGCCCTCGGCGTCGGAAGCCCGCACCGGCACAGGGCCTGCCCCGAGGAGCGCGATGGCCGCATGCCGTGCGGGCACGACGACGGCCGCCGCCCCGGCGATCGCGAAGTCGCCGGCGGTGCGTGCGTGCTCGACGAAGGCGCAGCCCGCCTCCTCGGGCACGGGCGGGACCTCGATCTCGACCAGCAGCTCGTCGGGCTCGAGCGCCGTCATGAGCGGGCCGACGAAGAGGTCGCCGGCGCACAGCGTCCGCCCTCCGCGCGGCGACCGGGCGACGAAGCGGGCGCCAAGAGCGGCCAGCGCGACCGGCACCTCCGCGGCCGGGTCCGCGTGCGCGACCGAGCCGCCGACCGTCCCTCGGTTGCGGATCTGCGGGTGGCCGACCAAGCGCACGGCCTGTGTCAGGAGGGGCCACTCGGCGGCCACGAGCTCGGAGCGCTCGAGCTCGGACTGGCGCGTCAGCGCGCCGATCCGCAGCACGCCGTCGTCGCCGCGCCGGATCCGCGCCAGCTCGGACAGGCCGTTGATGTCCACGAGCAGCTCCGGCCGTGCGAGCCGGAAGTTGAGAAGCGGCACGAGACTCTGGCCGCCCGCGAGCGGCTTGGCCTCCTCGCCCAGCAGGCCCAGGGCCTCTTCCAGCGAGCGTGGCGCGGCGTATTCGAACGGCGCCGGCTTCACTCGCCGATCGCCCTCCATAGCTTCTCCTCGGTGAACGGCGGATCCACGTGGCGCCCACCGAGCGCGTCGGAAACCGCGTTCGCGACTGCCGCGGGAGTGCCGATCGCCCCGGCCTCGCCAATTCCCTTCGCGCCCAGCGGATTCAGCGGTGAAGGCGATTCGACGAACTCCGCGGCGATGGGCGGGATCTCCGCCGCGGTCAGCAGGCTGTAGTCGGCGAAGGAGGCGGAGGTCGGCTGCGCCTGGTCGTCGTAGGTCGCCTCCTCCGCCAGGCACTCCCCCAGGCCCTGCACCGCGCCGCCCAGCACCTGTCCCTCGGCCAGAAGCGGGTTGACGATCGTGCCTGCGTCGTCCACCGCCGTCAGCCGCCGGACCGTGAGGCGGCCGGTGGCGCGCTCAATCTCGACCTCCGCTGCGTACGCTCCCGAGCCGAAGACGAGGTCCGACTCGAAGCGGGCGGTGGCCTCGAGGGGGCCGGCTGCGGCTACATCAGGGAGCGCGAGCGTGCGGCCGTCGCCCGCCGCCAGGCCCTCCTCGCCCCAGGTAATCTCATCCTCGGGCGCGTCGAGGAGCCGCGCGGCGGTCTGCACGCACTGCTTCCCGAGCTCGTCCACCGCGCGAGCGACCGCCGAGCCGCCCATCGCGACCGAGCGGCTGGCGAAGGTGCCGGTGCCGCCGGGGACGAGAGCGGAATCGCCGAACTCGAGCACGACGTCGCCGGGATCGACATGCAGCCGCTCGGCCGCGATCTGAGCGAAGGTCATGTCGTGGCCCTGGCCGTGCGGCGAGGTGCTGCTGCGGACGATCACGCGGCCATCGGGCTCGAGCGTCGCGCGCGCCGCTTCGAACGATCCTCCCGCGCGCTCCACGTACATCGCCACCCCCCTGCCGACGAGACCCTCGTCGCTGTGGGCCCGGCGCGGCCCGGCCAGATCGAGCGCCAGATCGAGGCACCGCCGGTAGTCCCCCGAGTCGTAGGTCCAGCCGAGCGGCGAGCGGTGCGGGAACTCCCTGATCAAGTTGCGGCGGCGCAGCTCGACGGGGTCGAGTGCGAGGGCGCGGGCAGCGTCGTCCACGGCCCGCTCGAGGAAGTACGCGGCCTCCGGCCGGCCGGCGCCGCGGTACGGCCCTGTCGGGACCTTGTTGGTTCGAACACCGCTTACCCTCACGTCGGCGGCGGGGATCGTGTAGCAGCCCGCCATGAGCATCGCCGCGGTGTGCGGCGGCATCGCGGTGGCGGGCAGCAGGTAGGCGCCGAGGTCGGCCAGTATTCGTGCCCGCACGGCGAGCATCCGCCCGTCGGCGGCGAGCGCCAGCTCGACCTCGGCTTCCATCCCGCGGCCTTGGTACGCGGCCACGAAGTTCTCGGCCCTGTCCTCGGCCCACTTGACCGGGCGCCCGACGTCGATCGCGGCGATCGCGGCGACCGCGGCCTCGGGCGCCAGGGAGCCCTTGCTGCCGAAGGCGCCGCCGACGTCCGGGACGACGACTCGAAGCTGCTCGGCGGGTCGCCCGAGCACGTGCCCGAGATGCCTCAGGGGGCGGTGGGTGTCCTGGGCAGAGCACCAGACCGTCAGCAGGTCGGCGGCCGGGTCGTGGTAGGCCAGGGCCCCGCGCGCCTCCATCGGCGCGGCCACGAGGCGGGGCATGGCGTAGCGGCCGCCCGCCACCCTCGCCGCGGACCGAAACGCGCCTTCGACGTCGCCGGCCGTTCGCCGCCAGCGCAGCAGCTCGAGGTCCGAGGCGTGCGGGTCGGCGACCGGGTCGAGCTCCTCGTACTCGACCCCGACCAGCTCCGCGGCGTCCTCGGCCAGCGCCCGCGACTCCGCCACCACAGCGGCGACCGGCTGGCCCACATAGCGCACCTCGCCTGCCGCGAGGAGCGGATGGGGCTCGTCCGCCACCTCCGATCCCTCCGGGGACTGGATCGGCAGCGGCCGCGTGCGACCCTCGAGCTCGCGTGCCGTGAGGACCGCGAGCAGGCCGGGCGCGCCCCGCGGCGGCGTCACCGAGAGGACGCGGGCGTGGGCGTAGGGGCTGCGCACAAACGCCAGGTGGGCAAGGCCGGCTGGATGGAGGTCGTCGAGGAACTCGCTGTGCCCGCCGAGCACGCGCGCGTCCTCGCGCCTCGGGAGCGGCCGGCCGACCAGACGGCCGCCGGCCGGCGAGCCGACCTCGCTCGTCATCCGAGCTGTCTACCCATCCAGTCCGCGATCATCGGCCGGGTCTTGTACGGGACGTTGGCGCAGCCGTGGTTGCCGTCGTCGTGCAATACGAAGACTCCGTTGGGCGCCTCGCGCGCCTGGCGTTCGGTCTGCTCCCACGGGATCAGCCGGTCGAGCCTGCCCGTCACGAACAGCGCCGGCTGGGTGAGCCGCTCGATCACGCAGGACAGATCCAGCTCGGCGGCCCGCGCACGGCCCTCGTCCTCGTCGCGCGCCCCGGACTTCGCGACGAACGTCTCGCGCGTGACGGGCGGGACGCCGTCCCAGCACTGCCCGAAGTTGAACGGGCCGCTCAGGCCGGCCACCGCTTTCACGCGTGGCTCGCAGGCCCCGACTCGCGGCGCGTAGTAGCCGCCGAGGCTGACCCCGAACGCGCCGACGCGCTCGAGGTCGAGATCGTGGCGGCCCGCGAGCGCGTCGAGCAGCGCCGCCACCCCGACCTCGTAGTCGGGCCGGATCGGCAGCTCGTAGCCGCCCTCGCCCTGGCCCGGACCATCGAGCGACGCCGTTGCCATGCCCCGTGCCAAAAAGACCTCCTCGGGCCTGAAGAACTCCTCCTTGGTGGAGTCGAGACCGGGGATCAGGATCACGACCGGGGCGCGCTCGACCTCCCGCGGACGGCGCAGGTTCGCCACGACGCCCGAGCCGTCGAGCGGCGCCTCTATCCGCTCGGCCGTGGGGTCCAGCAGGGCATGCGCCCGACGCAGCGCGGCAACCGCCTCGTCCGCAGCGGCGCGACTGCGCTCGGCGTCGAGCACCCAGACGAACTTGGCGAAGTGGAAGCAGACCGCCGCGCGCACCCACGCCTCCCCCGCGCTCCGCCGGCGCCCCTCGGCCTCCGCCTCGCGGGCGAGCGCCGCGTGCACGCCGGCGGTCCTGCACCACTCGTCGAGCCACTCGTCCCAGGTCTCGATGCGGCCCGTGGTCGCCAGGAAGTCGTTGTAGTCGACTCCCGCCTGCACGAAGCGCGGCCCCCAGTGGTCAATGGCTGCCTGCACGCGCGCGTCCGGCACCGGCCATCACCTCCTCGGGGTCGTGACCCAGGTCGCTGAGGAGGACCGTGGCGGCGTTGCGCCCCGGAACGCCCGTAATCGATCCGCCGGGATGTGTGGTGCCGCCTGTCTGGTAGAGGCCCGGGATCGGCATCCGATGGTCGGCGAACCCCGGCACCGGACGGTTCGCGCCGCTGAACGGAAGGCTTCGATCGCCCCCGTGGAAGGCGCCGTGGATCATGTGCGCGTTCGACCGCTCGATGTCGGCCGGGCTCTTGACGAACGAGGCGACGATCGCCTCGTCGCCCAGGTTCGAGAGGAAGCGGCGAACATGCGCCAGCTGCCTCGCTGCAACCTCCGCCTTGTAGGCGTCCCAGCCGCCGGGCGCTTCCCAAGCCTGCGGGCTCAGCAGCTTGACGGTGTGATGCCCCTCGGGTGCGCGTGAGGGGTCCACCAGCGTCGGCGTGGCCACCAGCAGCCAGGGAACTCCCTCGACCGGACGTCCGTCCCTGATGTCCCGGCCGCAGCGAATGACGTCCTCCGGCCAGGCGGCGGTGCCGGCGGACACCGCGCTGCGCGGGCCGTCCGGCGGGTCGAACACGGGCGGCTCCGTGGTGGCGAAGTAGACGGCCATGCCCGGCATCCCGATGTCGTAGGTGTCGACGCCGTAGAGAAAGTCCTCGCCCCAGGCCTCCGCGGGAGCCATCTCGACGAGGTGCTTCACGTGGATGGTCGAGACGACGGCCGAGCGGGCCAGATAGCGCTCTCCATCCTCGGTCTCCACTCCCGTGCAGCGTCCGTCCTCGAGAACGAGCCGGGTCACTCGCCGGTCGCACAGCACGGTGCCGCCGTGGTCCTCGATCAACCGGGTCAGGGCCTGCGTGAGGGCGCCCGAGCCCCCGCGGGGGATCGTCCAGCCGCGCCGCTGGCGACCGAAGATGAGCGAGTATGCGAGCGGTCCGGAACCCGGGGCGTCCACCGGAACGAGGGTCTGGAACGCCATCCAGGTCATGAAGGCGCGCACGTGGCGGCTCTCGAACTCGCGCCGGATGATCTCCCAGGCGCTGAGCATGTTCCGCCGCAGCCAGATCCTCCCCTTGGGGTGGTCGAGGAGCCGCTCCTCGAGCGAGGGGCCGAAGCCGACGGGCGTCAAGCGCGCCGCCGCGAACAGGCCCTTTACCTCGTCATAGTCGGCGATCATCCGGCGGTAGGCGTCCGCGTCGGCGCGCGAGTAGCGCGACAGCTCCTCGCATGTGCGATCGAGATCGAGCCACATGGTGAGGTGCCGGCCGTCGGGGAAGGCGACGTGCCCGACGGGGTCCGGATCCAGGTACTCGAGCCCGTAGTCGGCCTTCAGCCCGAGCTCGTCGCGCGTCAGCAGCGGGTTCGTCTGGATGATCGTGTGCCCCGTGGAGCACGAGTCGATCTTGTAGCCGGGCAGCAGGAGCTCCTCGGTTGCGGCGCCGCCGCCCGGGATCGGACGCGCGTCGAGCACCACGCACTCGTAGCCCGCCACCGCCAGGTAGGCAGCGGTTATCAGGCTGTTGTGCCCTGCCCCCGCGACGACGACGTCGGCCGTGAGGCTCATCCGACGACCTCCTGTCGGCGGGTCAGGCGCGCCGCGTTGCCGGCCAGGATCGCCGCCTCGGCCTCAGGGGCCAAGCCGAGCCCGCGGACCGTGTCCACGGCGCCCCCGTCTCCCATGTCGAAGGGGTAGTCCGTGCCCAGCAGAACGCGCTCCGGCCCTGCGAACTCGACCAGCGCCCGCAGCAGCTCGGGATCGTGCGTGACCGTGTCGAAGTGGAAGCGTCGGATCGACTCCTCCGGCGACTCCGCCAGGCGCGCCCGGGCCTGCGGCTGGAAGGAGTGCGCGTGTCGCAGCCGGCCGCGGAGCGCGAGCAGCGCGCCGCCGCCGTGCGCGAGCAGCACCCGCAGACCCGGACGGCGCTCGAGCACGCCGGCCATGACCATGTGGGCGGCGGCGATCGTGGTCTCGAAGGGATTGCCGACGCTGTTCCACAGGTAATAGTCGCCGAGTGCCGCAACCTCGAAGCCGCGCGTGGTCGGGTGGACGAAGACGAACGCTCCGCTGCGCTCGGCGGCCGCCCAGAAGGGCTCGAAGCGGTCGTCGCCGAGATGGTCGCCGCGCACGCTCGCGGCGACCTCGACGCCGGCGAGCTCGCCCCGGGCCATCAGCCGCTTCAGCTCCCCGGCCGCCGCCTCCGGCTCCTGCAGGGGCACGGCACCCAGCGCGGCGAGCCGCCCGGGCCGCGCGCGAACGAGTGCCGCCAGAGCGGCGTTCTGAATCCGGCAGCGCCGCAGCCCCTCCTCCGGCTCCACGTCATAGAAGAGCAGCGGCACCCAGGGGCAGAGCACCGTGCGCTCGATGCCGGCGGCCTCCTGCGCCTCGATGATCCGGTCGACGTCGACGAACTCCCCGACGGCCGAGCGAATCGGCCGGCCGCCCAGCTCGACCACCTGCGCGCCGTCCTCGCGGTACACGCGCGGGCGCCAGTCCTCGGAGGGCGCCGCATCGCGCGTGATCTCCGGGACGATGACGTGCGCGTGGAAGTCGGTGGGCATCAGACCACTAGCTCAGTCCGCGGTGATCAGGACCAGGGTTCCGGCGACCACGAGCCCGGCGCCCAGCCAGATGCGGGCGTCGACGCGCTCCAGGTGCCGTCCCGCAATCACGGGCGCGAGCAGCAGCACGGTCGGCACGGCGAGCAGGTTGAGGGCGAGCACCACGCCCACCTCGGCGAGGTCGAGGGCCAGCCAGCGCCCCCAGATGGAGAGCGCCACGAGCACTCCCGACACCAGCTTGAGCGCCACGCCCTCCCGCGGCAGGTCCAACGCCGAGCGCCGCTCGCCGGGCGCGGCGGCGAGCACGAGCGCGTACGCGAGAACGGAGAAGACCATGCCGATGGTCACGCCCAGCAGCGGTGAGTCGAGCTCGTCGAGTCCCTCGACGGTGAACACCGGGCTGAGCGCCCACAGGAAGGCGGTCGCGAGCCCCGGGGTCGAGTCCTGCCAGCTGATGCCGGCCTCGGAGCGCGGATCCGTGATCACCAGGGCACCGGCCACCGTGACCGCGATGCCCGCGAGCGCCGCGGCGCCCGGGAGCTGCCCGAGCGTTACCGCGGCGATGGCCACTCCGAACAGCGGCGTCGTGGTGAGCAGGGGGCTCGTCCGGGCGGCCCCGATGCGGTCCTGGCTCGCGTTGAGCAGCGTCCAACCGAGGAAGAAGTGGATGGCCCCGGCCAGCGCGAAGCTGATCCACGCCCAGGCGGACGCGTCCGAGAGAAGCGGCAGGTCGCCCGCGACGATGCAGGCGACCAGGAGCACCGCGGCCGCGACCAGCAGCTGCAGGAAGGTCGAGACATAGACGTCCTCGAGCTGGCGGACCGCCCTGACGTTCACGCTCTGGAAGAGCCCGAACCCGATTCCGGACGCTGCCGCCCATAGGACGCCCGTCACGCCCGAGCTGCCGGCTGCTCGGTCTTCGCCTGCTGGACGGTGCCGCCGAAATAGAGGGCGGCCATCTCCGGGTTGCTGAGCACGTCGTTCGCCTTGCCAGTGATCAGCACACGGCCGCTCTCCATCACGATCCCGTGGCGCGCGATCCGCAGGCCGAAGCGGACGTTTTGCTCGACCAGGAGGATCGTCTTGCCCGCCTCGGTCATGACGCGGATCGAGTCGTGGACGTGCCTGAGAGCCTTCGGGTCGAGCCCCAGCGACGGCTCGTCGAGGAGGACGAGCTTGGGGTCGAGCATCAGCGAGCGTGCGAACTCGACCATGCGGCGCTGCCCGCCCGACAGGTTGCCCGCCTTCTCCGAGGCGCGCTCCTCGACGACCGGGAACAGCTCCGCGATCTCCTCGTAGCGGCTCTTCAGGAAGTCGCGGTCCCGGCGCCGGATGTAGGCGCCCATCAGCACGTTCTCCTTGACCGTGATGTTCGGGAACAGCGCGTTCGACTGCGGGACCTGGGAGACGCCGAGATCGAGGATCTGGGCGGGGTGGAGCCCGCAGACCGAGTCGCCCTCGAGCTCGATCTCGCCGAGCCGAGGCCGGATCAGGCCGCTCACCGCACGCAGGACCGTGGACTTGCCCGCGCCGTTCGGACCGACGATGCAGGAGACCGAGCCGCGCTCGACCTCGATGTCCACACCCTGGAGCACGTCGCCCCCGCCGTAACCCGCGAACACGCCGTTCAGCCGGAGCATCACACTCCCACTGGTTCCTCGAGGCGAAAGTCCTCGCCAAGGTAGGCGTCGAGCACCTTCGGGTCGCGCTGGATCTGGTCCGGGGCCCCGCGGGCGATCGCCTTGCCGCGCGCGAGAACCAGGACCGGGCGGCAGAGCCCGAGCACGAACGGCATGTTGTGCTCGACGATCAGGAACGTCTTGCCCTGCGCGTTCAGCTCCCTGATCAGCTCCCCGATGCGCTCGATCAGGGTCGGGTTGATGCCCCCGGCGGGCTCGTCCAGCATGATCAGCTTCGGGTCGAGCATAAGCACCTGCGCCAGCTCGACCAGCTTCTGCTGCCCGAAGGAGAGCGCCGACGCCGGCGCCTCCGTGTACTTCCTCATCCCGACGAAGTCGAGCAGCTCCTCTGCGCGCTCGGCCTCGTGGCCGCTCACGGCGCCGGCGGCGAGCTGGCGGAGCCGGAACGACGGCAGCGGCGCGACCACGTTCTCGAGCACCGTCATCTCGCGGAAGAGCCGGGTGATCTGGAAGCTGCGGCCGAGCCCGAGGTGCGCGCGCCGCCAGGGCCGCAGCCGGTCGATCCGGCGGCCGTCGAACCAGACCTCGCCCGCGTTCGCCGTCATCGTGCCGTCGATCAGGTTGAAGACGGTGGTCTTGCCGGAGCCGTTCGGCCCGATGAGCGCCGTGATCGAGCCCTCCGGGACGGTGAACGAGGCCCCGTCGACTGCGCGCAGGCCACCGAAGCGCTTCTCGAGCCCCTTGACCTCGAGGAGCGGCCGCCCGTCCACCGCCGGCTCGGCGGGCGCAGGCGCCGCCCGCTCGCGCAGCTCGATCCCCGCGTCGATACGCCCGCCGACGAGACCGGCCCTGCCGCGGGCGCGCAGCACACGCAGCCAGTGCTGGGCGGTGGGGATGATCCCGCGCGGCATGAACAGCACGACCAGCGCAAGCAGCCCGCCGAAGATCAGGAGCCGGGCGTTCCCGCCGCCGAACTCGTTGTTCGAGATCTCGTTGAGCGGCTCGACGATGAAGGCGCCGAGCACCGGCCCCCACAGCGTGGCGCGGCCGCCGAGCAGGAGCGAGAGGATGATCTGGACGCTCAGGAGGATGTTGAACATCCCCGCCGGGTCGATGAAGCCGATGTAGTAGCCGTAGACCGCGCCCGCCATCGAGACGAACACGGCGCTCGCGGCGAACCCGAAGATCTTGTAGACGGGCGTGTTCACGCCTACCGTGGCCGCCTTGTCCTCGTCCTCGCGGATCGCGATCAGTCCCATCCCGAACTTGCTCCGCCGGATCCACCAGGACACGAGCACGGACGCCGCGAGCAGGGCCATGAACGAGTAGTAGAAGGGCCAGTTCTGGTAGTCGACGCTCCAGGTGGGCAGCGGAAGGGTGACTCCGCCGGTGCCGTTCGTCAGCGAGTCCCAGTTGGTTGCGGTGACCTGGAGCAGGAAGAGGAAGGCGATCGTGAGGATCACGAACGCGGTCCCGCGGGCGCGCATCGCCACCACGCCGAGCACGGCGGCGACCAGCGCGCCGAGCAACCCGGCGACGGGCAGCCACACGAACGGGTTGCCGCCGACGTCCGTGGACAGGATCCCCGCCGTGTACGCGCCCAGGCCGAGGAAGGCGCCCTGCCCGAGCGAGACGTAGCCGGCGTACCCCGTGATGATGTTCAGCCCGACCGCCCCGATGGCGAAGACCATCGAGAGCATGATCATGTTCTGGTAATAGAGGTCGTCCGAGAAGACCGGGTACAGGCCGACGAACAGGACGCCGGCGGCGACCACCGCGGTCCACGGGCTCCTCATGCGGTCGCCACGTCCTCTCGAAGCCGGGAGCCGAGCAGGCCCTGTGGCCGGACGAGCAGCACGATGATCACGAAGATGTACGGCACCGCCGTCGCCCACGCCGGCGAGATGTAGGTGACGGTCATCGTCTCGGCGACTCCCAGCGCGAGCGCCCCGAGCGCCGCCCCGGGCAGGCTCCCCATGCCGCCCAGCACGATGATTCCGAGCAGCCGCGCGATCCACTGATAGTGCGAGCCGGGCAGGAACGGGTACAGAACGCTGACGATCGAGCCGCCCGCCCCCGCGCTGGCCACCCCGATCGCAAACGTCATAGCCGCCACGGAGCCCACCTTCACTCCCACGAGCTCCGCGCCCTGCGGATTGACCGCGCTCGCCCGGATGGCTCGCCCCAGCCAGGTGTGGTTCAGCGTGGCGTAGAGGCCGCCGAGCACGACGATCGCGAGCGCGCCGCCATAGACCTGCGCCTTCGGGAGGAAGACCTGCCCGATCTCGAACGACTCGTTGAAGTACGAGGGGCGCACGGAGTGCGAGGTGTTGCCCCAGATCAGGCCCATGACACCCTCGAGCACCAGCGCCAGCCCGAACGTCAGCAGGACCGACGCGCCCACGGGCGCCGTGCGGATACGGCCCACGGTCGCCTGATACAGCAGCCAGCCGAAGACCAGCAGGGCGGGCGTCGTGATCAGGATCGCGGCAAGCGGGTCGATGCCGGTCGCGGTCCAGAGCGAGTAGGTGAGGAACGCGGCGAGGATCAGGAGGGCGCCGTGCGCGATGTTGATCACGCGCATGACGCCGAAGATCAGGGTGAGCCCGGACGCGAGCAGCGCGTACACGCCCCCGATCAGCAGGCCCAGGATGAGGGTCTGGATGAACTCGGTCACGCCGCGCCGGCCGCGGGCGCTCTGCGGGGCGAGCGCGACCCGCCCCGCAGAGAGTCACCCGTTCGTCCTACTGCGGCCTCCATCCCGGGATGATCTTGTCCGTCGTAGCCGCCTCGTCCGGAAGCACGATCTCCGGCACTCCACTCTGCCACTGACCGACGAGGAACTCGCCCTCGGGTCGCCCCTCATCATCCCAGCTGAGCGGTCCCAGGATGGTGTCGACCTGGTTCTCGCGCAGCCAGTCGGCCAGCTCGATCTGACGGTCGCGCTCGATCGTCCCGACGGCCTTCACGGCGGCCGCGAGGACCTCGGCGGTCGCGTATGCGTCCGCCGCGTCCTCCGGCACCTCCGTACCCCCGAACATCTCCTGATACTTCTTGACGAACTCCGGGTTGCCCGGCGTCTTCGCCTCCTTGCTGTGGCTGACCGCGTAGAAGACGCCCTCGGTGGCCCCCTCGCCGATCGCCTTGCCGTACTGGTCGCCCAGCGACGGTGCGGTGGTCTGGTAGAACCAATCCGGCGTGTAGTTCGCCTTGCGCAGCGCGCGCACCATGCCGACGCCGTCCTCGAAGGTCGCCCCGTTGACCACGAGGTCCGCGCCCGTTGCCTTCACCGCGTTGGCTATCGAATCGAGGTTCGGGTTGTCGATCGTGTAGGTCTTCCGGTACACGGTCTTGATTCCCGCGGCGCTCAGGATCTTCTCGATCCCCTCGGAGGTGGGCTGTGCGAAGGGGTCGTCGAGCGTCGGGTAGGCGGCCGTCTTCGGACGCTCGTTCTCCGGCACGTCGGTGGTCAGCCACTTCGCCCAGACCTCTCCCTGCTTGTCGGCCGTGGCCTGCTGGGCGAAGAAGAGGTACTTGTAGCCGCGGTCGAAGAGCTCGGGGGCGCCCCCGGCGGGCTCGACGTAGAGCATCCGGTTGCGCTCGGCCACTGTCGAGGCGGGCAGATTGAGGAGCGACGAGAACGTGCCCAGCAGCAGGTCGACCTTGTCGCGGCTGATCAGCGCGTTGTAGTCGGTGACGATCGTGTTCTGGTTGCTCTGGTCGTCCTTGATGACCATCTTGACCTTGCGCCCGTCGATCAGGCCGCCCTTCGCGTTGATCATCGCCTCCCAGACCTTGTAGCCCTGCTGCGCCGCCTTGCCGGGCTCCGAGAACTCGCCGGTCAGGGGAAGAGAGGCACCGATCTTGATCGTCTCACCGCCGCCTCCCCCGCCGCCGCTGTCGTCGTCATCCCCGCAGGCCCCCAGGGCCAGCCCGGCGAGAACGAACGCGAAGAGCGCCAGCCAACGCACCTTCAGCATCTACGACCCTCCCTCAGTAACCCGAACACCCGCCTTGCAAACGTTTGCTGCAATCGTGTGCAGCGTATCCATGGCACACCGCCGTTGTCAAGCGCCTGGCGGCCTCCAACCCGCCACCTTACGCGTCGCCCCGCGTTGTCCCGTCCGGTTGCTCGAGCGCCTCAGCAGGAGCAGACGGCGGCGCACCAACCGAGCCGTCTCGCTCGCTTCGATGCGGGGTGGTCCGCCGGTTACAGTCGCCGCGCATGGCGCAAGATCTGCTGAGACGCGGCGAAGGACGCTTTTGGCGAGGCAATCTGCATTGTCATTCCGATCGCTCCGACGGCCTTTTGGGACCTCGACAGGTCGTGTCTGCCTACCGTGAGGCGGGCTATGACTTCATTGCGCTGTCGGACCATTTCGAGGAGCGGTACGGCTGGCGAATCACGGACACCCGCGATCTGCGGACGAGCGACTTCACCACGATTCTTGGGGCGGAGCTCAGCTCCGGTCCGTGGCGCGACAGGACGGCCTACTGGGTGTCGGCGGTGGGGCTGCCGCTCGACTTCGACCCGCCCCCGGCGGGCGATCCCGCCGAGGTCATCGGCCGGGCGGACGTCGCGGGCGCCTTCATCGTGCTGCTACATCCCGGTCTGAACAACCTTCCGCTCGACGCAGTCGCCCGGCTGCCGGCGTTCGATGCCGTAGACGCGGTGGAGATCTACAACCACAACACGTTCGGCTCGAGCCCCGACCGCGCGTCTGGCGAGTACATGGTCGATGGCCTGCTCGAGCGCGGGCGGCCGATATTGATCAACGCGGGCGATGACGCGCACTTTGCCTTCCCGGGAGACCGGTTCGGCGGCTGGATCGAGGTCTGGGCCGAGACGCTCGACCCGCCCGCGCTGCTGGCGGCCCTCAGGTCGGGGGCGTACTACTCCACCCAGGGTCCACGGATCGAGCGGCTGGAGGTCGACGGCGAGCGGCTGCATGTCTCGACCAGCCCCGTGCACGCGATCGCTCTTGGTGGCGCGGGCGACCGCTGGCTTGACGCGACCAGCGTGCTCGACGAGAACGGTGGTCTCGTCAGCGAGGGCACATTCGAGCTTTCTGCCTTCCGAGAGTCCTATTGCCGCGTGACCGTGCTCGACGCCGACCGGCGCCGCGCATGGAGCAACCCGATCTGGCCCTGACTCGGGACGTCCGGGACTCGGCCCGGCGGGCAGCCGCTCAGCCGCCGGGCGGCGCGGTGGAGTCGCGCACCACCAGCGCCGGCTCGAGCCGGACGTGGCGCGGCTCGCCGTCGGCGCCCTGCAGTCGCTCGAGCATCAGCTCGGCGGCGGCGGAGCCGATCTCGTAGTGGGGGATGTGAATCGTGGTCAGGGGCGGCTGGAAGCGCGCCGCGAATGGCATGTCGTTGAAGCCGACCACCGAGACCTCCCCCGGACACTGAACACCTCGCTCCGCGAACGTGTCGAGGCAGCCCAGGGCCAGCAGGTCATTCGCCGCGGCGATGGCGGTGAACTCGCGCCCGCGGTCGAGCAGCCGCGCACACAAGCGTGCGCCCTCCGACTCGGTGAAGGCCTCGCTCACCACCACCAGCTCCGGATCGGGATCGAGGCCCGCCGAACGCACCGCCTCCAGGAAGCCCTCGTGGCGGTCGAACCCGGTCGAGTAGTCGAGTGGTCCCGCGATGTGGGCGATCGCGCGATGACCGAGCTCGATCAAATGCTGGACGGCCAGCCGCTGTCCCTTGCGGTCATCGGCCGTTGCGGAGCTGATCGGGACGCCCGGCAGCCAACGGTTCACGAGCACCAGGTCGAGCCCCGAGGCGACCACCTCGTCGAACAGCCTGTGGTCGCGGCGAGCGGTCGCCGCGATGATGCCGTCCACCTGCCGCGCCCGCATCGCCTGCGTGTCGAGCAGCTCGCGCTCGGGGTCGTTGTCGGTGTTCGCGATGAGCGACGTGTAGCCGGCGACCTCGAGCCTATCCTCGATCCCGCGCAGGATCGGCGGGAAGAGCGGGTTGTTCAGATCGGGAATGAGCACGCCGACCGTATAGGAGCGGTTGGTCTTGAGCCCGCGGGCGATCGGGTTGGGCCGGTAACCGACCTCCTCGGCCGCGCGCAAGACCCGCTGGGCGGTCTCCTCGTTGACGAGCGAGCGCGTCTCCTCGTTGAGAGCGCGCGACGCGGTCGCCGGGTGCACCCCGGCCACGCGGGCGACGTCGCGGAGCGTGGTCCTCGCGCCGGGCCTCGTGTTGGACGCGGCCATGCTCCAGCATTATGCATACGTTTGCAGCGTCCTCGGAGCCCATGACAAGGAGCGCCCTTTCCCAGCCCGAGGCGGTGGCGGCGAGCGATTCCGCTCTCGCCCCGCTGCGCCGCGGCGGCTTCCGCGCCGTCTGGTCGGCGCTTGCCGGCTCGCAGCTCGTGATCTGGATGAACACGGTCGGCGCCGTGACCGTCATCGCCGCCGTGTCCGACTCGTCCACGCTGATCGCCCTGGTTCAGACGGCCAACAGCTTGCCGGCGGTCCTGCTGGCACTGCTCACGGGCACTGTGGCCGACATCGTCGATCGGCGCCGCCTCGCGCTCGGAGCGCAGCTCCTGATGCTTGCCGCCGTGGCGGGGCTCGCCCTCCTGACGCTGACGGACACGGTGACCGCCGCGGCCGCGCTGGGACTCACCTTTGCGCTCGGGGCGGGAATGGCCACCACGTTCGTCGTCTACCAGGCATTCACGCCCGACTTCGTGCCCCGCGCCGAGTTGCCGGCCGCGGTGGCCCTGAACGGAGTGGCGATCAACCTGGCGCGAGCGATCGGGCCGGCCCTGGCCGGGCTCCTGATCGCGATCCTCAGCGCGGGCGCGCTGTTCGCTATCGAGGTGGGGCTGATGGCGCTCGTCATCGCGGTGGTGCTCGTGCTGAGGGCGCCCGCCCGGACGCGCGCCACTCGCGAGCGGCTGGCGCCGGCGATGCGCGCCGGTCTGCGCTTCGTGCGCTTTTCGTGGCCGGTGCGCGCCGTTCTCGTCCGCGGCGGCCTGTTCTCAATGTTTGCCAGCGCGCTCTGGGCGCTCCTGCCGGTGGTGGCGCTCGACCGGCTGGACCTCGGCTCCCGTGGCTTCGGACTCCTGATGGGTTGCGTCGGCGCCGGCGCGATCACGGGCGCCGCCCTCCTGCCCCGCCTGCGCCGCCGGCTCACGCTCGACCGGTTGCTCGTCACGGCGACGCTGGGTGTGGCGGCGGGGCTTTTGGGGCTCGCCTACCTGCCAAGCGCGGCTCTCCTCGCCCCGTCGGTCTTCCTCACCGGCGCCTGCTGGCTGACGGTCCTCTCATCGCTCAATACGTCGGCCCAGAGGGTGGCGCCCGGCTGGGTGCGTGCCCGCACGCTCGCCACGTTCCAGCTGGTGATGCAGGGCGGCCTCGCGCTGGGCAGCCTCGCCCTGGGTGTGGTGACCGGGGCGGCGGGCGTGCGCGCGGCGCTCCTGATCGCCGCGGGCGGCCTCGCGGTCGGGGTCCTCGGCGTGCGACGCTGGCCGCTGTCGCACTCGGAGCTGGCCGACCTCTCCCCCGCCGGGACCTGGTCCGACCCCGCCGCCGCCGCCCAGCTCGAGCCCGTCCCCAGTGACGGCCCGGTGCTCGTCACGGTCGAGTACGAGATCGATCCTGCCGACGCGGACGAGTTCGTCGCCGCAATGCAGGAGCTCGGCTGGGTGAGGCGCCGCGACGGCGCCTATCGCTGGAACCTCTACGAGGACCTCGAGCGGCCGGGGTGCTACCTCGAGACTTTCGTCGTCGACTCCTGGGAGGAGCACCTGCGCCAGCACGCCCGCCTGACCGTCGCCGACCTCGACGTGGAGCGGCGTGCGAAGTCGATGCACCGCGGTCCCGAGCCTCCCGCCGTGCGGCATCTGCTCTGGGCGCCGGCGGCACTCCGGGCGGAAGGGCGGCCGGAGGAGTGACCACCAGACCGCGGGCCTGTAGAGCGGCTAGCCTCAGGGTATGTGCCGCAACATCCGCAATCTCTACAACTTCGAGCCGCCCACCACTGATGAGGAGGTGCGCGACGCCGCTCTCCAGTACGTCCGGAAGATCAGCGGCTTCACGAAGCCTTCGCAGGCCAATGCGGAGGCGTTCGAGCGCGCCGTGGACGCCGTGGCCCTAGCGTCCGCACAGCTCCTCGCCGACCTCGTGACCACGGCCCCGCCCAAGGACCGCGAGGTCGAGGCGGCCAAGCGCCGGGCTCGCTCGGCGCAGCGGTATGCGGCGTAGCCCGTCGCCGGGCCCTCGGTGAGCGATGGGTCGTTCGTGACGCCCTGACGCCGGGTAGAGCGAAACCCATGGTCACCTGCTCGCTTCGCTCGAAGCGTCGTCTGGCGCTCGTTCTGCTCTCCATGGTTGCGGCTTCCGCTGCCTCCGCCGTCCCGGCGGCGGCCAAGGACCGCTGGATCGACAACAAGATCCAGCGCATGACGCTCGAGGAGAAGGTTGGTCAGCTCTTTGTGGCCAACGTCTACGGCGAGAGCGTCGACACGACGAACCCGGCCGACGTCGCCGCGAACCAGACGATGTATGGCCCCGGCGTCAGCAATGCCGAGGATCTCATAGAGAGATACAAGCTCGGCGGGATCATCTACTTCCGCTGGACCAACAACGTCAACGAGCCCAGGCAGATCGCACACCTGTCCAACGGCATCCAACGGGTTGCGCTCGATCAGCCCGCGCGCATCCCGATGCTCATCTCCACCGACCAGGAGCAGGGCGTCGTGTCGAGGGTCTGGGCACCCGCCACCGAGTTCCCCGGCAACATGGCGCTCGGCGCGACGCGGCGTCCTGCCGACGCCTTCGCCTCCGCCAACGTAACCGCCAAGGAGCTGCGGGCGCTCGGCATCAACCAGAACTTTGCCCCGGTCGCCGACGTCAACATCAACCCGCTGAACCCGGTCATCGGGGTTCGCTCCTTCGGCGAGAACCCGGACCTCGTCTCCCGGATGTCAGCGGCAGCAGTCGCCGGGACGCAGCGGGCCGGCGTCTCGGCGACCTTGAAGCACTTCCCCGGCCACGGAGACACAGTCACGGACAGCCACACCGGGGTGCCCTGGATCTTCCACACCAAGGAACAGTGGGAGGCGATCGACGCCCCACCCTTCCGGGCCGGGATCGCCGCGGGCGCCGACATGGTCATGACCGCGCACGTGATCATGCCCGAGCTGCAGAGCGATTGCGACGCCGCCACCCAGGTTGGCTGTGACCCGGCCACGCTCGATCCCGAGATCCTGACCGGGCTGCTCCGCGAGGAGCTGGGCTATCGCGGCGTGGTGATCACCGACGCGCTGAACATGGCAGGCGTGCGCGAGAAGTACGGCGACGAGCGGATTCCCGTCCTCGCTCTCAAGGCCGGCGCCGACATGCCGATGATGGTCGACACCACCACCGACACGGTGAGCCTCGAGGTGGCCTACGACGCGGTGCTGAAAGCGGTGCGAAGCGGGGAGATCAGTGAAGGGCGGCTCGAGGAGTCGGTCCGCCGGGTGCTCGGGCTGAAGCGTCACCGCGCGCTCTTCCGCGACCCGTTCGTCAGTGAGCGGAAGGCGCCCGGAGAGCTGGGCACACCGAAGCACCTGGCCGCCGCGGAGAGGGTCGGCGACCACAGCGTCACCCTGGTGAAGAGCGACGCGGGCCTGCTTCCGCTGACGCTCGCCTCCGGGCAGAAGGTGCTCGTAACGGGCTACCGCTCCGTGTCCGACACACTCAACGCTCAGCCGGCGGCGCACCTCGCCGCCGCACTTGGGGAGCATGGCCTGACGACCGAGTTGTTCGAGACCGGCACGGCCCCGGACTCCGCAACGATCGCCACCGCGGTGAGCAAGGCTTCCGCGAGCGACGTGGTGGTGGTGGCCACCGCCAACGCATCGGGCTCGGCGGCGCAGCGCGATCTGGTGAACGGGCTGCTCGCAAGCGGAAATCCGGTCGTGCTCGTCGCGACCAGGAACCCATATGACATCGCCGCCCTGACCCGGGCGCCCACATACATCGCGTCGTACTCGTGGACCGCGCCGGCCATGCGGGCGGTGGCGCGTGTGCTTCTCGGCGAGGTGAACCCCGTCGGGCAGCTGCCGGTACGGATCCCGGCCGCGGACGACCCGAGCTTCACGCTGTACCCGTACGGCCACGGCCTCGGCTATTAGAGGCCGCGAACGCGTGACGTTTCGACGGCGGTCTACGACCGCGGCCGGCCGTCGGGCCCCAGGCCCAGGGTCGCCAGCCAGTGCTGCTGGCCGAGCGTGAACGCGACGAAGTAGCCGAGCTCGACCAGCTCCGGCTCGTTGAAGTGGGCGTGCAGCTGGGCCCATAGATCGTCGTCGGCGTCGTCCGTGCTCCAGGCGATCGTGTGCGTCCATCGCAGCGCCGCCCGTTCGCGCTCGTCGAAGCGGTCGGAGCTTTCGAAGTCCATCAGCTCCTCGTCCTCGGCGAGGTAGCGTGCGCACAGCTCCTTCAGGCCGCGCTCCACTATGCCGCCCTCGAGCACGGTGGCGCGAGTCTCGTCGTAGGCGCCGTAGAGCTCGGGCAGGCGCGCGCGCAGGGCTTCGGCGGCGCCGGCCGGCTCGATGCGGGGCCCGGTGCTCACCGGCGTAAGTTCCGTCGCGTTTGGCGAGCGAAAATCAAGTCAGTCGAGGATGCAGGGAGCGTGGCGCACTCGGATCGTGCGCGAGCGACCGAGGACGAAGGCTGGCGCAGATTTGCAGCCGCCGAACGTGGCGGTACTTTGCGGCGGGGAGCACCTAGGCACGGGCCACGTCGGGCGCGAGGCCCGCATCCGAGCGGTCGAGCAGCTCGCGATGCCCGATGTCGAGCGTGGGGATCCAGCGCTGCTGGCCGAAGGTGAGCCCGACGAAATAGCCGAGCTCCAGGATCTGGTCGTCCGTGAAGTAGGCACGGAGGCGGTCCCAGAGCGCGTCGTCGGCCTCGTGCGGGGCCCACACCAGGGCGCTGGCGTAGGCGAGGGCCGCCTTCTGGCGCTCGTCGTAGCGGTCCGAGCCCTCGAACTCGAGCAGCTCGTCGACGTCGGACTCGCCGACGCCCTGCTCGCGGGCGGAGACCGATCGCTGCTGGCCGCAGTAGTCGCACTCCACCGACTTCGACACATACAGCCGGCAGAGCTCCTTGATGGCGTGGTCCATCACGCCCTCGCGGAAGGACAGCTGCCAGTTGCGCGAGAACGAACGCAGGACGGCCGGGACGTGGGCCCGCACCGCCTGGCTCTCCGGGCGCGGAGTGCCGAAGCGCGCCGCGTGCTCGAGGTACCCGCGCATCTCGGCATCCTCGAGCCTCTCCACGGGGTAGTAGCTGATTCTCGGCATCGCGGCCTCCCTTTCCGGATCCAACTCGCGAGTGTAGCCCGGTCAAGACACCACGGCCTCGCGGGCGAGCGGCCGGTAGCGCCGCGGGCCCAGCACTGCGCCGAGCTTCTCGCCCAGGCGAACGGCCTCGTCGAGCAGCGGCGGCTCGTCGATCGTGAGCACGCGACCATGCTCGACGACAAGGCGTCCGGCGACGACGACGCTCTCGACGTCGGTGCCCACCGCGTAGCGGACGAGCGTCCCGACGGGCTGGTAAGCGGGCGTCAGACGGGTGTTCTCGGCGTCCACCACCACTACGTCCGCTGCCTTGCCGGCCTCCAGCGAGCCGATCTCGTGATCCCATCGAAGCGCACGCGCGGCGTCGATGGTGGCCATCGTCATCACGTCCTCGGTCGTCAGCGACAGGGGGTCGTACAGCGGGATGCCCGTTGCCTGCCCGTGCATCACGAAGGCGATCCGCATGACCTTGAAGAGGTCGTTGATCACGGTGTCGCACCCGAGGCCGACCGTGACTCCGGCGGCGCGCATGGAGACGACCTTGGTCACCGCGGAGACGATGTCGGTGCACACGATCGGCGCGTGGGCGACCGCCGCGCCGGCCTCGGCGAGCATCTGGATCTCGCGGTCCGTCGTGAGCATGGCGTGGATCGCCAGGAAGCGGTCGTCGAGCGCGCCGATCGCGTTCAGGTGCTCGAGCGGCCGGCGGCCGAACAGCGAGAACGACAGCTCGATCTCCTCGCGGTCGCGGTTGATGTGGCACATGACCCCCGAATCGTGCCTGGCGGCCATCTCGCGCGTGGCGAGGAAGCGGTCGTCCGAGCACGACGGAACCCCGAGGTTGTGGATCCATGGCCGCAGGCGTCCCTCGCCCTCCACCGCCCAGCGCCCCAGCCACTCCTCGGTCGCCGCAAGATCCTCCCGAAGGAACCCGGGGTCGTCCGAGTACGAGGAGCGCTCGTCGATCTGGTCGTAGTTCGAGGCGAGCTTCGAGGTGCGGTCACCGAGCCCGCGGGCCATCGCGCAGCGGATGCCCGTCTCCATCACTGTCTTGGCGATCGGCTCCTCGTGCTCGAGCGTGCAGGTGGTCTCGGCCACCGTGGTCACGCCCGCGCGAAGGAGCTGCGAGATACCGAACTTGGCGCTCACCTCCGCGTCGCCCTCGTCCATCGCCATCTCGCACGGGATGTAGACGCGGTAGATGTTCGGGTAGTCCTCCATCGCGTACTCGCGCACGAGCGCCTGTGCGAGGTGGTTGTGGCAGTCGATGAGCCCCGGCAGCACGATGCGCCTCCGCCCACCGAGGGTGCGCGCCGCCTCGTAGCGAGAGCGGAGGTCGGCGGCCCGGTCCACGGCGACGATTCGGTCCCCCTTCACGGCCACTGCGCCCTCGTCGATCACGCGCCGCTCCGGATCCATGGTGATGACCGTCCCCTCGATCACCAGGTCTACGGATTCAGGCATCGGAACCTCCTTTTTCGAGTTCATCCCGCACAACGCTCGTACGCGTCACCACGCGGCCCGCCCGAAAGACGATGCGGTCCTCCGTCGTCGTCGACAGCGCCTCCTGCAGCGATCCTCCGGCCACGGCCACCAGCTCGCCGGGCCCGCCGGGTGTAACCCCGCCGCCGGGAAGGCCCATTACCGCTCGAGCGTTCTCGCTCACCAGCCGGTAGGCGGTCTGAACGTCGAGCTGGCCCGCGAGCACGAGCAGGGCCGCGGTCTGCAATGGGTCGCCGCAGCCGAGTGGATGGAAGAAGTCCTGCACGTTGTCGCCGCCGCCCGCGACCAGGACGCCCGCTCCGAGCAGGGCGGGCAACGCGGTCAGGCCGCGCGGCGTAGCGGTGCGGACGCCGCGCCCGAGCAGATGGAGGTTCGTACCGGGGCAGGTGACGACCGCGATCCCCGCGCGCGCCGCCTCGGCCGCGAGCCGGTCCTGAACCTCGGCCGACCGCATCCCGAGGCTCGTGCAATGGCTCGCCGTCACGGGCTGCGGGAAGCCGTCGCCCATCACGCGCACGAGGTCCTCCAGGTCGACCGACGAGCCCAGGTGCTCGTCCATGTGCAGGTCGACCGGCCGGCCGAACTCGGCGGCCAGCCCGAGGGAGACCTCGATGTGGCCGGCGGGGTCCGGGTCGATGTGCGGCGCGCCCCCGACGACGTCCACGCCCAGCTCGAGCGCCGCCCGCACGAGGGCGCGGTTCTCGGCCCCGGCCGCGCCGGCGAGCGGATAGCTGAGGGCCACCACCTGGATGTCCATCAGCGGGCGCAGTCGATCACGGACCGAGACGAGCGCCTCCGCCGCGCGCAGCTCGATCCCCTCCCCCACGTCCACGTGGGTGCGCACGGCGGTAACCCCGCGCGCCAGCGCGATCAGCGCGGCGGACTCCGCCCGTCGCGCGATGTCCTCCTCGCCGAGGCCGGCGCGGTGAGCGTGCCAGGCGTCGATCGCCGCGTTCAGATCCCCGGCCTGCACCTCGACGCGCTCGGCGGTGAGGGCCTTGTCGAGGTGCGCGTGCGGTTCCGCGGGCGCGGCGAGGAGGACGTAACCCGACAGATCGAGAGAGTCGGCCTCGTCGCGCGCGAGAGTCCCGGGGGCCCCAACCTCGGCGATCCGGTCGCCCTTGAGGCGCACCTTGGCCTCGGAGCCGTCGTGCAAAGTTGCGTCGTGCAGCAGCATGTTGGTGGTGGCCGGCGGGGGCCCGCCTCGGCGGCGAGCCCCCTCACCGTTAGGCCCCCGCCTCGTACGGCACCTTGAACTCTCCGCTCTTGATCTGGTCTTGGACCTTCTCCATCTGGTCCATCACGTTCGCGGGAATCTCCTTGACGGAGTAGCCGTCGTTCAACTGGAGGCTGACGCCGCCGTCGGCGAGGCCGAACTCGTACCGCTTCGCGGGACGGAAGGTGTCGTCCTTCACGTCAGTCACGGCGGCCTTGAAGTACGGCCCGAGGTTGTAGAGGACCGAGCCGACCATGTTCTTCGGCGCCTGCGAGCTCATGTCGCCCACATAGCCGAAGCCGCTGATGTTGGCCTCCTTGATGGCCTGCGCCATGCCGGTCGCCGGCCCGCCGCCGCAGGCGATGACCACGTCGGCGCCCTGATCGATCTGCGCCTGAGTGGCCTGCTTGCCCTTGGCGGAGTCGTTCCAGTCGCCGATGTAGGCGTCGATCATCTTCACCTGCTTGTTGGTGCGCTTCGCGCCGTCCTCGAACGCCTCGAGCTCGGCGTGGCAGAGCGGCACGTCCTGCCCCGCGGAGCCGCCGATCGTGTTCGATTCGGTCAGGCCGCCGGCCAGCATCCCCGCGAGATAGGCCGCCTGGTAGATCGGCTCTTCGAGGATCGCCACGTTGTCGCGCAGCTCGAAGGCGTAGCTCGCGATGTCCACGTCGGGGAACTGCTTGGCCACGGCGAAGGCCGCGTCCTGCCAGGTGGAGTGCGCCAAGATCAGCTGCGTGCCGCTCTGCGCGTACTGCGCGAGGACCCGGGTCACGCCGGCGGTGTCCTGCGGCGCGTTGGTCGTGACCTTCAGGTCGATCGCGCCCTGCTTCTGCAGCGCCTTCGCGGCATCGTAGCCCTGCTTGCACCACGGATCGCTCGTGGCGCAGGGGAGCACGATCGCGGTCTTCACCTTGTCCTGGCCGCCCCCGGCTTGCCCGCCTCCGCCTCCACCGCCGTCGTCGTCGTCGCCGCAGCTCGCAGCGCCCGTGGCGAGGACGATGGCCGCCAGACAGATCGGGACGGCCTTCCACGTTGTAAGTCTCATCACACTCTCCACCCCCATGGGATCGACAAAAAGGCCTGGGACCCGGAAACAGCGATCTCTACGCGCCCACCCCCTTCCGGAAGGGGACGCCCAGTGCGGCCGGCTGGGCGTCCCGCCCCGCCCAGACGGTCGCCGCCACCATCACGACCAGCGTGACCGCGTACGGCAGCGCGCCGAAGATCTCGGTGGGGACCGTCGAGGCGATGCCGCCGCTGACGGCCTGCACGCGGATCTGGAGCGCGTCGGTGAAGCCGAAGAGGAACGCGCCTCCGAGCACGAACAGCGGGTTCCAGCGGCCGAATATCACCAGCGCGATCGCGATCCAGCCGCGCCCGCCGCTCACGTCCTCCTCGAAGACGTTGAGCTGACCGAGGACGAGCACCGCGCCGCCGAGGCCCGCCATCGCGCCGCCCACGAGCAGCGCGAGCCAGCGAGTGCGCGCCACGGACACAGCCATCGCCTCCGCGGCCGCGGGACTCTCGCCGACGGCGCTGACGGAGAGCCCAAAGCGCGTCCGGGTGAGGAGCAGACATACGCCGAGCGCGATTGCCACCGAGACGTAGAAGAGGACGTTCTGCTCGAAGAGGACGGGGCCGACGCCCGGGATCGAATGGAGCAGCGGCACGTTGACGTCGGGTATGCCCGCGACTGTGGGCTGCTCGCCGCCCCCGAAGAGCTTTTCGAAGGTGAACGCCGTGATTCCCTGTGCCACCAGGACGATCGCTATGCCGTTGATGATCTGCTCGGTCTTGAGGGTGACGCTGAGGAACGCCATCAACGCGCCCAGCGCGATGCCGATGGCCACCCCCGCGAGCGTCCCGAGCGCGACGCTCCCGACGTAGTAGGCGACGAGGAAGGACGCGAGCGCCCCCGACAGCAGCATCCCCTCGAGCCCGAGATTGAGCACGCCGGCGCGCTCGGCGACCGTCTCGCCGACGGCCGCCAGGGCGGTGGGCATGGCGAAGGCGACGCTGGTGCTCAGCAGCACGACGAGCGCGTCGGGGCCGAAGATCTCCGACCAGTCCATCAGTGGTGCCTCCGGTGAGTCCGTGCCCGGTTCGGCGAGCTCCGGGGGCCGCCAGGCAAGGACGCAGGGAGGGTGCAATGCCAGAAGTGGCATTGCCCCGACCGAGGACGCAGCATGGCGGCCATCCGAAGCGGGTGCGGAGTTGCCGGAGGTGCCACTAGTAACTCCGCGCCAATCGGTCGGCGATGAGCAGGAACACGACGAAGACGCCGGGAATCGCGAGCACGATCGCGTAGGGCACGCCCTCGATCACGCTCATGGCCTGGCCGCCGCTCTGGAGCAGGGCGATGAACAGCGCCGCGAGCAGGACGCCCACGGCGTTCAGCCGACCGAGAAGGGCTACGACGATGGCGGTGAAGCCGTAGCCCTGCGAGATCCCGGGGTCGAGCCGCTCGGCCACGCCGAGTATCTGCAGGGCGCCGGCGAGCCCCGCGAGGCCCCCCGAGATGAGCATCAGGCCGACCACCATCCTGCCCGATCGGACGCCCGCGGTGCGGGCCGCCTCCGCGTTGAACCCCAGCATTCGCACCCGGAAGCCGAACGGCGTGCGGGCCATGACGTATGCGGCAAGCGGAACGAGCGCCAGGGCGAGGAACAGGCCGATGTGAACGGCAAGGTCGGGAAGGGCGGGAAGGGCCGCCTCGGGCTGGATCGCGCGGCCCTGCAAGTCGGGGGATCCGGGCGCGCGCAGGGGGCGCCGCACGACGTAGGTGAAGATCAGGATCGCGACGAAGTTGAGGAGCAGCGAGGTGATGACCTCGTTCACGCCCCAGTGGGCCCTCAGCAGGCCGACTATCGCGCCCCAGCCCGCCCCGGCGACGACTCCGGCGAGGATGGCGAGGCCGATCAGGAGGGGACCGAACCCGACGGGCAGCAGGATCGCCACCACGCCGCTCGCGAGCGCCCCCATGAACAGCTGGCCCTCGGCGCCGATGTTGTAGACGCGCCCGCGGAACGCGAGCGCCAGCCCGAGGCCGATGATCACCAGGGGGATGGCCAGCACCAGCACCTGGCCGATCCCGTACGGAGTGCCGAGAGCCCCATCGAGCAGGGAGCGGTAGGCGGACAGAGGATCTCCGCCCGCGATCACAATGAGCAGGCCGCCGACCACCAGCGACAGGAGCACGGCGCCCGCGGAGGCGAGGATCGCCCTGAGCCGCCGGCTCAGACGCGGCGGGGCGATGAGGCGGGCCGTGGCCTGGCTCACAGACATGGCTAGATCTCCCGGGAGGCGACCGCCGGCGCGGCCACCGCGGGTTCCTTGGCGCCGCCCATCGCGAGGCCCACGCGCTCGCGATCGAGCTCCTCGCGCGTCCAGTGGGCCACCAGCCGGCCGCGGTAGATGACGCAGCAGCGGTCCGCCATGCTCAGGACCTCGTCGAGGTCGGTGGAGAGCAGCACGATCGCGAGCCCCCGGTCACGGGCGGCGGCGAGCTGCTCCCAGACGAACTCGATCGCCCCCACGTCCAGGCCGCGAGTGGGCTGGGCGGCCACGAGGCAGCGCAGCTCGCGGCTGAGAACGCGGGCCAGCACGAGGCGCTGGGCGTTGCCGCCCGACAGGGTGCCGGCGAGCTGGTCGGGCCCCGACACCTGGATCGAGAAGCGCCGGATCAGCTCCTCCGCCTGCTTCGCCATCTCCCGGCGGTTCATGCGCAGCTCGGAGCCGAACGGGGGCTCGCCGACGCGGTCGAGAACGAGGTTCTCCGCCACCGTCAGCTCGCGGATCACGCCCCGCCGGTAGCGGTTCGAAGGAACGAGCCCGAGGCCCAGCCGCAACCGGTCGGCCGGATCCGTCCCGGTGACATCCGACCCGTCCAGGCTCACCCTGCCGCTCTCGGGGGCCCGCAGTCCGAACAGCACCTCCTCCAGCTCGGGCTGGCCGTTCCCCTCGACTCCGGCGATAGCCAGGATCTCGCCGGGCGCGACCGAGAAGCTGACGTCCCGGAGCGCGGGCGTGCCTCTGTCGCCGTCGGCGTTGATGCCCTCGATGCTCAGCACGGGCGCTTCCCGCGGCGCCTCCTTGGTCCCCGACACCGAGCGCTCGCCGGCCACGACCTGCATGAGACGCACGTCCCGTCCCACCATCATCCGCGCCAGCTCCCCCGCCGAGCTCTCCGAGGGCCGCAAGGTTCCCACGCGCTCTCCGCGCCGCAGCACGGTGATCCGATCCGCCCACGAGATGACGTCCTCGAGGTGGTGAGTGATGAAGACGATCGAGGCGCCCTCGGCCGCCAGCGTCCGCAGCTTCGGAAACAGCCGCTCCGTCTCGAGCGGCGTGAGGGTGGCGGTCGGCTCGTCCAGGATCAGGATGCGCGCCCCCTTGTAGAGCGCCCGCAGGACCTCTACGCGCTGCTGCTCGCCCACCGACAGCTGCCACACCCGCGCTCCGGGATCGAGGTCGAGGCCGTAGCGGGCGGCGAGCTCTGCGAGGCGCTCGGAGACCGCGGCGAGGTCTCGCTTGCGCAACAGCGGGCCGCCCCGCTCGCCGAGCACGGCGTTCTCGGCCACGGTCAGGGTCGGCACCAGCATGAAGTGCTGGTGGACCATCCCCACGCCCTCCGCGATGGCGTCCTGCGGGCTGCGGAACTGCATCTCGCGCCCGCCGATCGCGATCGTTCCCTCGTCGGGCGGGAGCATGCCGTAGAGCGTGTTCATGAGCGTCGTCTTGCCGGCGCCGTTCTCCCCGAGCAGCGCGTGGATCTCGCCCGGACGGAGGTCGAAGTCGACTCCGGCGAGCGCTTGTACCCGGCCGAAGCGCTTCACGATCGCCTTCATGGACACGCTCAGCTCCACGCCACCGGCTCCAGTGCCACCTCGTCGATGAAGCGCCTCAGGGTGGCCAGGACCGCGCCCCCACGAGGAGCGAAGGGCACTATCGCCACCTGCGAGATCTGGGGGAATGCCTCCAGAAGCCGCTCCAGCCGGGCGCGACAAGAGTCTGGGGTGCCGGCGATTCCGAACCGGTGGACGAGCTCCGCCGGCAGCGCGGCGCCCGCCTCGGCCACGACCTCTTGGTCCAGGCTCCAGCCGCACGCCTCCATCCGGGCCCGGAAGTCGTCCGGCATCTCGATGCCGAGCTCGCCCAGCACCGGGCGGCTCGTGACGAGCGAGGTCGCCGCCATCGGCCTGATCGCGTCGAGCGCCTCGTCCTCGTCGTCGGCCACGCAAACGTAGAGCCATGCCGTAAGGCGTACTTCGCCGACGTCCCTTCCGGCACGCGCGGCGCCGGCGGCCACGCGGTCAAACGCGTAGGTCCATCCCTCGCCGGTCGCAACGTTGCCGACGATCACGCCGTCCGCGACCTCACCCGCCAGCTCGAGCACGCGCGGGCCGCGCCCGCCTATGTAGATCGGGATCCGCTGCCGCGGTGCGGTGAAGTCGAGCTTGGCCTCGCGCGCCCGCACGACGTCGCCCTCGACCGTCGTCGTCGCGCCGGCCCAAAGGGCCCGGATCAGCTCCACGCCGTCGCGCAGCGCGCGGGCCGGGGCCCTGCGCTCGATGCCGAGCGCCCGATGGTTCGTACCGCCGGCTCCCAGGCCGAGCACCGCGCGCCCGCCAGAGAGCTCGTCGAGCGTCGCCGTCGCGGTCGCTATGAGCGCCGGATGGCGGCTGTAGGGGTTCGTCACCCCCGGGCCGAGGCGGATCCGCTCGGTCCGCTGCGCCATCGCGGCCAAGACCGTGAACGCGTCCCGCTCGAGGCGCTCGTCGTTCACCCATAGGTAGCGGTAGCCGAGGCGCTCGACCTCCTCGGCGAGTGCAACGAGGTCGGCCACCGGGCCCGAGGGAGGCAGCCCGACGCCGTATTCCACCTCGGCCATCGAGTTCAGCCCCCGACCTCGATCCGAAGGTTGAGAAAGCCGTCGACCCACAGGCGCCGGCCGGGATGGACCAGCACCGTGGTGTCCTCGGCCTCCACCAGCGCCGGGCCGGTCAGCTGGTTACCGGGGCGGAGCCGCTCGGCGGCGTACACGCGCGCCTGAACCGGCGCCGCGCCGGCCTCGAGGTGGAGGGTACGCTCGCCGGTCTCCGCGCCTCGCGGGTCGACGTCGTCGTCCGGCAGAGCCTCGGGCTCCGGGAGCGGCAGGCCCGCCACGCCCTCGACAACGAAGGTCATCGCCTCCACCCCAGCCTGGCGATAGGCCGAGCCGCGGCCGTACTTCGCCTCGTACAGCTCGCTGAAGCGCTCGATGACCGCCTCTCCGCCGTCGCCGCGAGCGAGGTCGGCGTCCTCGACGGGGACGCGCACGGTGTGCACCTGACCGCGGAACTGGAGCTCGACGAAGCGCCGCAGCGCGAGGTCGCCCGTGGGGAGCTTCTCTCGATCGAGCTCGCGCCCGAGCGACTCCTCGAGCGCCTGGAAGCGGTCGCGCCAGCGCGCCAGGTCGAAGGGTGCGCGCGATGGGTCGGAGGCCATGGCCACCCGCTTCACGTCACTCGAGCCGATTCCGAGCGCCGAGAAGACCGCCGCCGCCCGCGGTACCACCACGTGCCGGCAGCCGAGCTTCCCCGCGTAGGCGCCCGCGTGGAGGCCGGCCGCCCCGCCGTACGCGAACACCGTGAAGCCCGCCGGATCGAGGCCGCGCTTGACGGTGATCCTTCGGATCAGGTCGGCCATCTGCGAGTTGACGATCTCGAGGATTCGGGCGGCGGCCTCCTCCGGCCGGAGGCCCAGGGGCTCGCCGACCCGGCCGCGGATGGCCTCGACCGCGGCGTCGCGGTCGAGGCGCATCCGCCCCCCGAGAAAGTGGCCGGGATCGATGCCGCCGAGTACGACGTTGGCGTCGGTGACGGTCGGCTCCGTCCCGCCGGCGCCGTAGCAGGCCGGGCCCGGCGATGCTCCGGCGCTCTGCGGACCGACCTTCAGCACCCCCGACTCCGGCTCGATCCAGGCGATGCTGCCGCCGCCGGCGCCGATCGAGGTCACGTCGATGATCGGCACGGCGACCGGGTACTTCGCGAACACCGGCGCCTCGGCGTACCCCGGCTCGCCGTCCACGATGGTGCCGACGTCGAAGCTCGTCCCGCCCACGTCGGTGGCGATCACCGGGTCGAGCCCGAGGCGCCGGGCGAGCGCCCGCGCGCCGAGCATTCCCCCGGCAGGTCCGGACGAGAGCAGCGTGACGCCGCGCTCGCGCGCCTCGTCGAGCGACGACACGCCGCCCGCCGAGTGCATTACCGATATCGCGCCGCCGTGTCCCGCGTCGCGGAGGCGGTCCCCCATCCGCTTCAGGTAGCCGCGCACGCCGGGGGTGAGGTAGGCGTTCAGCACGGTCGTGGCGGTGCGCTCGTACTCGCGGATCACGGGCGCAAGGTCGCTCGACGCTGTCACGAACCAGTCGGGCCGGCCGTCGCCGTTCCCGTTCAGCCAGTCGCGGAGCTGCCGCTCGTGGTCGGGGTTGAGAAACGACCACAGGAAGCTGATCGCGATCGCCTCCACGCCCTCCTCGCGCAGCCGCGCCTCCAGGGGATCGAGCCGCTCGAGCTTCAGCGGGGCGACGACCGAGCCGTTCCGATCGACCCGCTCGTCTACGCCGTGGATGCTCGACCGCGGCACCAGCGGGTCGGCCTTCGAGAGACGCGCGACGTCGATGATCTCGTCCTCCGACAGGCCGGCGACCTTCTGGACCGTGCGCCCGATGATGATGGCGTCCTCGTGCCCCCGGGTCGTGAGGAGCGCCGTCCGCGCGCCCGTGCGGGTGATGAGGGTGTTCGTGGCGACCGTCGTGCCGTGCGCGAAGAGTCGGGTGTCGGCCAGCAGCTCCGCGAGTGGGAGGCCGAGACGGCCGGCCGCTTC
Source organism: Thermoleophilaceae bacterium (assembly GCA_036519295.1). Taxonomy (GTDB): domain Bacteria; phylum Actinomycetota; class Thermoleophilia; order Solirubrobacterales; family Thermoleophilaceae; genus JACVRW01. The sequence continues at coordinate 58,208 of DATDLN010000179.1, read as the reverse complement.
GCCGACGGCGCCCATGACCCCCTCCTCGAAGCGGGGCGGCGTGGACGGGGACTTCGCCCGCGTGAGGCGCCCCTCGTCGTCCACGACGACACAGTCGGTGAAGGTGCCTCCGCTGTCGACCGCGACGACGAAGCTCATGGGCCGCTCACCAGCGCGTGCCGGCCCGCGTGCACCGATTCCATCCACGCCGGCGCGAGCCGGGTGTCGTCCAGGACCGGGTCCTCGGGGCGGGCGATCTCAACCTCCAGCAGCGTGAAGCAGCCGGGGCAGTAGAACTCCCGCAGCTCGAAGCGCGCCACGCCGATGCGGTGCGGATTCACCTCCGGCCCGATCCGCTGCACCGGGAAGCGCGCCTCCACCGCGAGGTGCTTGTAGGGGATCTCGGTGGGCCCGAGCGAGCGGCCGCAGCGACAGCGGTAGACCGCTCGCCCATCCTGCAGGTCGACGAACAAAGCCTCCGACATGCGCACGCCGTCGCGCTGCGGCGCCCACGGCTCGCCGCCGCCGTTGGGCATGATGGCGCCGGCCGCCCGCCGCCGCGCCTCGCGCAGCTCCTCCCGGCGGGTCGCGGTGCCGGTCTCGTCGACCCGAGCCGCATCGTCGAGAACGACGCCCCACGTCCGCTCCGCCCACTCGCGCGTCACCAGCCGGCGCTCAACGTCGACCGCCACCAAGCGGGGATCGCGGTCGAGCGGGTCGCCGTAGCCCCCGCCGCCCATCGAGACCGCGCGGTAGACGTCCCCGAGGCGCATGGAGGTGACCGAGTAGGCGCCGTGTGCCTCGACCTCGCCGGAGAGCTCCTCCAGCACCTGGGGCACCTCGCCCGACGCCAGCCGCGCGAGCACGTCGGAGTCGCGGACGATCGCGAATTGGTTCGTGGTCGACGGGTAGCCGCCGGAGAGGCCGGGCGACTCGGGCTGCTCGATCCCGAAGGTGTGGAGGATCTTCGTGGGGATCTCCTCCACCCCGTGAACGGTGTACATCATGCTGATGCCGGCCCCGCCTCGGAACATGCCCGGCCCGCCCGAATCCGGCGTCTGGCGCCGGTAGAGGTAGAGGATCGGGTAGCGGAGCTCGTAGCTCTCGACGTCCGCGATCGTGGCGCGGAGCGAGCTCGTATGCCCTCCGGTGTCGATGCCGTCACGGACGGGCATGGCGCCGCCGCCGCCGGCCATGCCGTCGAGCATCGGGCCGCCGAAGCGCGCGCCGCTCGCGTCGCGGCCGAACAGCTCCTCGAGCGCCTTGACCCCCTGCCAGCCGGCCATCGCGCGGTCCCGGTGGCGTTCGCTGGCGGCGAGCATCTTGCCGACCGTGATGCTCGCCAGGTTCCTGACCTCCCAGATCGACGTGGTCGTCGACTTTGAGACACCCGCCGGATGCTCGGCGTGGACGACCGTTCCGGGGCGTGACTCGATCTCGAGCACCCGCAGCACGCCCGCCGGCGACCAGGGGATGTCCCAGCACAGGTAGACCATCACCGCCGCAAGCACGCCGCCAACGAGGCCCGGATACGCGCAGTTGATGACCGCCGGCGCCTGCTCCGCCGAGTCGGAGAAGTCGAAGCGGAGCGTGCTTCCCTGCTTCGTCAGGGTGACGTGGCAGTCGTAGATCCGGTCGCCGAACTCGATGTAGCCGCGGTGGCGCCAGGTGCCGTCCGGCAGCTCCGCGAGCCGCGCCCGCAGCCGCCCCTCCGTGTAGTCGATTACGTCCTCCATCGCGTCCAGCACCGTCTCGCGGCCGAACTCGCCGAACGCCTCGAGGAGGCGGCGCCGGATCACCTGGACCGCGGCCACCTTCGCCCGCAGGTCGAGCCCCAGCAGATCCGGGAGGCGCGAGTTCCGCAGGTAGGTGTTCTCGATGTCCTTGCGGAAGCGCCCTCCCTCAAACACCTTGACCGGGCCGATGACGGGCTGCTCGCCGTGGATGTCGGCGGCATCGACCTGAACCTGGCCGGCGGTCGGGCCGCCGACGTCGATCGCGTGCAGCGAAGCCCCGGCCCAGGCCACGAGCTCGTCCTCGGAGAAGATCGGCCCCGCGACCCCGACGCAGTTCTGGTGGCACACGGAGACGTACGGGTCGTTGCAGAGGAAGATGTCCTCCGGGCCGAAGCCCGGGTTGTCCGCGTAGTCGTCCAGCAGGTTCTTGACGAGGGGCGAGAGGGTGGTCGCCTGGGCGCAGATGAAGTTGTCGATGTAGACGAGGTGGCCCGCGCCGGTCATGAGGCCCGCGTTCATGTCGAACACCTCGGTGGCCACGGGCGAACCGGACAGCCGGGCGATCGTCAGCGCCCCCTCGTCGTTGATGTACCAGAGCCGGTGGCGGACGATCTCGAAAGTCGCGGGATCGAGCCGCAGGTCGATGCCGGCACGGGGACCGACATCGCTCCGGTCCGGGCCGAGCCCGGCCCCTCGCGCACGACCCGCCATGGTCAGGCCTCGGCCAGGGCGCCCTTCGGCGCCGGTTCGCGGGGGATGATCACCGACGGCAGCTCGTCGAGCGTCACGACGGCGCCGAAGTAGGTCTCGACCTTCGCGAGCGTGTCCTCGTGGAACCGCCGCCGGGGACCGGCGACGCAGTCCCTCACCACGATCACGTCCATGTCGCGGTAGTAGCCGTCGCGGATCGTGGTCTCGACGCAGAAGTCGGTGTTGCAGCCGGAAATGACGATCTGCTCGATGCCGAGCATCCGCAGCTTGGTGTCGAGCGTGGTCTCGAAGAACACCGAGGCCCGGTGCTTCTCGACGATCAGGTCCTCCGGCCGGATCGCGTCCGCCACCTCGTCGACGAAGTCGACCTCCCAGGTGCCGCGCAGGCAGGGCGCCCAATGCTGCTTGTCGATGTGTGAGGGGATGCGGCGGCGCCGCCGGGTCACGTCCTCCGGATAGTGGATCTGCTGCGAAAAGAGCACTGGCATGCCGCGCTCGCGGGCGAGCTCGATCAGCCGGAGCAGGTCCGGCACGATCGCCCGCTGGTTCTCCGTGCCGATCCCGGCCTTCTCCATCTGGCTCTCGGGGTCGCAGAAGCCCTTCTGCATGTCGATCACCAGCAATGCGGCGCAGGCGGGATCGATGTAGGGCTCGGGCATGGCGTCAGCCTCCCTTCGTGGTTTGGCGGCGCCTCAGGACGGAGGCGCCGAGGTCCTCCTCGACGCTGTCGAGGTGATCGAGCACGGCCTTGCGCGCGCGCCGCTTGTCGCCGGCGCGGACGGCCTCGAAGATCGCGCGGTGCTCCACGAGCGATCGCGCCGGGCGCCCCGGAAGGTTCCAGATCGTTCCCCGCTCGCGCACAAGCTGCTCGCCGAGCGCGTCCGCGAACTCGGACAGGGCGGCGTTGCCGGCGGCTGCGCAGAGCGCGTGGTGGAAGGCCAGGTCGGCCTGGATGAGGGCGGTCACGTCCGGGGAGTCGACGGCCGGCTCCATCTCCTCGAGCGCCTCCTCCATCGCAGCCACGTCGGCGTCGGCCGCGCGCTTCGCCGCGAGCTCCGCCGCGAACGGCTCGAGCGCCTTGCGGATCTCGAGCAGGTCGTGGATTCGCTCCGCATGGCGGATGGTCCATTCGCGCCACTCGTCGCGCAGCGAGCTGGGGTCGGTGGCGAGCCGAACGAAGGTGCCGGAGCCGTGGCGGATCTCGAGCAGGCCGAGGGCCTGGAGAAACTGCACCGCCTCCCGCACCGTCCCGCGGCTCACCCGGAGCTCGTCGCTCAGCTCGCGCTCGCTCGGGAGTTGGTCGCCCGGTTTCAGGACTCCGTCGTCGATCAGCTGGGTCAGCTGGCGGATCACGCGCTCCTTGAGCGCGAGCGGGCGCACCGGCTCGAATTCGATCGCTGCCGTGCGCTTGGCCCTCGCCGTAGCGCGAGCGCGGGTCATGAAGCAGCCACCGCCGGACCGGCCTCGGAGGAGACCCCGTCGCGCAGCCGGCGGGCGCGGGCGGCGAGCACGTCGATGACGACCCTGGCGCCGACCCGGGCGGTGTGGCCGGACGGATCCATCATGGGCGCGACCTCGACGCAGTCGACCGCGACGATCGGGCCCGCGGCCACGATCTCGAGCGCCCGGACCAGCTCGCGGCCCGTCATGCCGCCGATCTCCGGGCCGCAAGTACCCCACGCGTAGGCCCCGTCGAGCACGTCGATGTCGACCGACAGGTACACGCCCTCGGTGCCGTCGGCCGCGACCTCGAGCGCCCGGCGCGCCACCTCGTCGATGCCCATGCTGTCGATGTCCCGGACCGTGAAGACGGTGATCCCGTGCTCGTCGGCCACGTCCATCTCCAGCTTCGGGTTCGCCGCGCCGTGGGCCCCGACGATTGCCATGTTGCGCCCCTCCACGTTCGGGAGGTCAAGCACGCGGTGCGCCGGGCAGCAGTGGGAGAGCGGCTCGCCGTCGATCTCCGGAGCGGTGTCGAGGTGGGTGTCGAACATGACAAACCCCATCGGGCCATCCAGCTGGCGCGAGAGCGCGCGGGCGCCCGGGATCGTGGTCCCGTGGTCGCCACCGAGCAGCACCGGGAAGCACTCGGCCGCGTAGATCTCGCCGAGCGCGGCCTCCGCGCGCCGGTAGGTCTCCTCGGCGCGACCGGGGGCCCCGTCGACATCGCCGCAGTCGACCAACGTCAGGTGGTCGGACAGCGTGACGTCGTAGTCGCCGTGGTAGCCGGCGCCGAAGGAGTAGTGCGAGGACGCGTCGCGTATGGCTCGGGGGCCGTGGCTGGCCCCCGGACGCGTAACGGTGGTGCTGTCGTAGGGCAGGCCGAGGATCGCCACGGTCGCCTTGGCATCGGCGAGCGCCGAGCCGCGGGGTTCGACGGGCGGGGCCTTCAGGAACGTCGCGATGCCGGCGTGGAGGATCGCCATGGTCAGCCTTTCGTCGTCTGGGATTCCTGCCGCAGGCGCCCGGCGGCGTCGCGTACGGCGTCGACGATGTTCTGGTAGCCGGTGCAGCGGCAGAGGTTCCCCGAGAGCGCCTCGCGGATCTCGTCCTCGTCGTCGAGGTCCGGCTGCTCCCGGATCAGGTAGAGCGAGGTGAGCAGGAAGCCCGGCGTGCAGAAGCCGCACTGGAGCGCGTGGTGCTCGCGGAACGCCTCCTGCAGCGGGTGGAGGCCGTCGGCACGGGCCAGTCCCTCCACCGTCGTGAGCTCGGCGCCGTCGGCCTGCACGGCGAGCATCAGGCAGGACCGGACGGGCTCGCCGTCGAGCAGGATCGTGCACGCGCCGCACACTCCGTGCTCGCAGCCGAGGTGCGTGCCGTAGAGGTGCGCGTCCTCGCGCAGGAAGTCGGCGAGCAGGCGCCGCGGTTCCACGTCGGCCTCGACCGGGCGACCGTTCACCGTCATGCTCACCCGGCGCGTCATCCGGACGCCCTCCCGTTGCTCCGGCCGGCCGCCTCCGCGAGGGCGCGGGCGCTCAGCACTCCCGCCACCCGCCTTCGGTAGTCGGCCGAGGCGTGAACGTCGTCGAACGGCGCGACCTCGTCCCCCGCGCGCTCGCCGATCCTGCGAAAGAGCGACTCGTCGGGCGCCTCGCCGACGGCCATCTCGCCGAGCCAGTCCGGGACGTAGGGGACGGACCCGACGCCCAGCAGGGCGAGCCGCGCAAGGTCGATGCCCCCGTCCTCGCCGACGTGCAGCAGCGCCGCGGCGCCGGCGAGCGCGAAGGCCCCGTGCGTCCGGGCCACCTCGTGGAACGCCCAACCCGTCCCCTTCGGCGGGGTGTCGATCGCGACGGCGACGAGCAGCTCCCCCGGCCCGATCGCCGAGGTGAGCGCCCCGAGGAAGAAGTCGCCGGCGGGGATCGTGCGCTCGACCTCGGTCCCCCGCACGAGCAGGCGGCCCTCGAGGGCGCACACCGCCGCCGGCAGCTCCGCCGCGGGGTCGGCGTGGGCGAGGCTGCCGCCCACCGTGCCCCGCATCCGGATCGGCACGTGCGCGATGTGGCGAGCCGCCTCCGTCAACAGCGGGAGCCGGTCACGCAGCTCCTGGTCGGTCTCCAGGCGCCGCTGACGGACCATGGAGCCGATTCGCACGCGGCCCTCGCCCGTCAGCTCGATCGCGCCGAGGCCCTCCGCCCGGTTCAGGTCGACTACCACCCGGGGCTGGGCCATCCGCATGTTGAGCAGCGGCATCAGGCTCTGCCCGCCGGCCAGGAGGCTGGACTCGTCCGGCGCCTCGCGGAGCACCTCCACAACCTCGTCGACCGAGCGCGGCGTGGCGTAGTCGAAGGGAGGGGGCTTCACGCGGCCGTCACCTCGCGCTCGGCGATCATCGACAGGATCGCGGACGGCGTGACTGGGGTCTCGTTGATCCGTACGCCGTAGGGCGAGAGCGCGTCCTCGATGGCGGCCACGACCGCCGCCGGCGAGCCGATCGTCCCGGCCTCCCCCACGCCCTTCATGCCGCCCGGGATGTTCGGGGAGGGGGTGTGCTGGTGCTCCATCGCCAGCCGCGGCAATTCGGCCGCGGTGGGCAGGAGGTACTCCATGAAGCTGCCGAACAGCGGCTGGCCTTCGTCGTCGTACGGGAGCGACTCGAAGAGCGCCGCTCCGATGCCCTGCGCCACGGCGCCCTGGATCTGGCCCTCGACGATCGTCGGGTTGACGATCGTGCCGCAGTCGTGCACGTAGATGTAGTCCAGGAACGAGACCACGCCGGTCTCGACGTCGACCTCCACCACGGCGATGTTGGCTCCGTAGGGCCAGGCGAACTGGGGTGGGTCGAAGGCCTCGATCGCCTCCAGCCCCGGGTCCTCTCCCTCGGGCAGCTCGATGGCCCGGATGTAGGCCGCCCGGCCGACGTCCGCCATGGTCACCGAGCGGGCCCGCGTGCCCCGGACGAAGATCGTCCCGTCCTCGGCCTCGAGGTCGTCGGGGTTCGCTTCGAGCATGTGCCCCGCGATCCGCAGCACCTTCTCGCGGACCGTGCGGGAGGCCTTCATCACGGCCGCACCGCCAACGGCGGCGCCGCGGCTGGCGCCGGTCCCGTAGCCCGTGTACGGCACCTGGCTCGAGTCGCCCGTGACGACCGTGATCTGGTCGGGGTGGACGCCGACGTTGTCGGCGCACACCTGCGTCAGCGCGTTCGTCAGGCCCTGGCCCATCTCGCAGAGACCCGTGTAGAGCGTCACCTCGCCGCCGGGCTCCACGCGCATGCGGGCGATGTCGTAGCCGCCCTGCTGGACGCCCCCCTCGTTGAGCATCCGCGACGGACCGAGGGCGGAGTTCTCCGTGTAGAACGAGATGCCGATCCCCACGTGCCGGCCCTGGTCGCGCAGCTCGCCCTGGCGGTCGGGCCAGCCCCGCTCGGACAGGAGGGCGACCGCGCGGTCGAGGCAGGCCGGGTAGTCGCCGCTGTCGAGCGTGTGGTGAAGGCTCTTCCGCGGGAGCCGCTCGGGCGGGATGAGGTTCTGCCGCCGGAGCTCCGCGCGATCTCTTCCGAGCTCCCGCGCCAGGCGGTCCACGGTCCGCTCGACGACGAAGTTGGCCTGTGGCTGCCCCCAGCCGCGGAAGGACCCGAGCGGCGTCTTGTTCGTCACGACCGCGCGGGCTCGTACGCGGGCGTTCGGAATCTCGTAGACGTTGGTGATCATCACGGCCGTCAGCCACAGCGGCCCGTAGCCGACCGTGTGCAGGGCCGCCCCCATGTCGCCCATCAGGTCGCCCTTGACGGCCGTGATCGTCCCGTCCTCGCGCGCGGCCATGCTGAGCTCCACTCGCTGCTCGCGCGCGTGCACCGTGGCGAGGAACGACTCCATCCTGTCCTCGACCCACCTGACCGGTCGACCCGTCGCCCGGGCGGCGAGCGCCACTGCCGTCTCCTCGGGGTAGAAGTGGAACTTCGCCCCGAAGCCTCCGCCGAGGCGGGGAACGAGCACGCGGATGCGGTGCTCGGGGAGCCCGAGCACCGCAGCCAGCAGATCGCGGGCGATGTGCACGATCTGCGACGAGGTCCAGAGCGTCAGCTCGTCGACGTTCGCGTCCCACTCCGCGAGCACGCCACGCGTCTCGAGCGAGCAGGCGAACTGCCGCTGTATCCGGTAGCGCTCGGTCACCACGACGTCGGCCTCGTCGAATGCGCGGTCGACGTCGCCCATCTCCTGCTCGAACGTCGCGGCCACGTTGTCGGGCCAGTCCAGGTCGTCGTAGACGAGCGGCGCATCGTCGGCGAGCGCGCGCTCGACGCTGCCCACGGACGGCAGCGGGTCCCAGTCGACGACGATCTGCGCGCGGGCGTCCTCCGCCAGGTAGGCGGAGTCGGCCACGATCACCGCCACGGGCTCGCCGGCGTAGCGCACCCGCTCGCGAGCGAGCGCGTAGTACGGCGTCTCGCGCTCGCCGAAAAGGTGGGTGTTTGGCTGGGCACCCAGGTCTGGCGGAAGGTCCGCCCCGGTCAGAACCGCGTGAACGCCCGGCATGGCCCGCGCCCGGTCCGCATCGATCGACCCGATGCGGGCATGCGGGAACGGGCTGCGAAGGAACACCGCGTGCGCCATCCCGGGGCGGCTGAGGTCGCCGATGAAGCGGCCCTTGCCGGTGAGCAGCTCCGCATCCTCTCGCCGCCGCATGCGACGGCCGACCCACCGCGACCTTGGATCCCTCGGGAAGTCGGAAGGCTTTGTCATGCCCAACTGGTCAGTGGTCGGACCTCTAACGTCCGAGGTCCGGATTCATAGCGCAGCCCAAGGGGCAGGTCAACCGGGATCCGCGTCGCCGGCAGCCGCTCCTTCGGCGGCTCGCGCTCAAGAGCTCTCGGACATCACCTCGACCGGCCCGCGCCTGTCCCGCTCCGCGGCCGTGTCGCCGAAGCCGGGCCTCGGCTCGTCCTCGGGCGCGAGCGGCGAGCAGTGGAAGTGCCAGATCTTCCAGACGGGGTTGCCCCGCCCGTCGTCGCGGCGGAACACGGCGGTCTCTCGGAAGCGGAACCGGACGGTGTCGCCGCGACGTTCGTAGTGGGGCGCCGCCGCGTCCATGATCGCCGAGCCGGAGCCCTCGCTCGACGCGATGACGACCGGCAGGATTCCCTCGGAGGTCACGTAGCCCACGTCACCGTCGACCGTGACGCTGACGTCCCACAGCTCCGGTGGTTCCGTGGGCACCATGTGGTCCTTGTAGTAGCGGAACAGGTGCTCCTTCTCGGCGAGGCTGAAGTACGGGTGGGAGTTGAGATTCCACATCAGGTAGTCGGGCGCGAAGCACTCGCGCATCTTCTCCACGTCCAGGCCCTGGTTCGCCGCCCACCACTGCCGGTGCACGCGGCGGATCTCGCGGACGTCTTCCTCGTGTGACGGGCCCATCCCGGCGCACCTCCTTATCGCAGTCCAAGGATCGCTCGAGCCTCGTCCGCCTCGGCGGGAGCGCGATCGAGCAGCGGCGCGAGACTAATGGCTTTGTCGACCAGCTCCGCGTTCGAGCCCGCCCGTTCGCTCGCCGTGACGCGCAGGTTGTCCTCGAGCCCGACGCGCATGTGACCGCCGAGCATCAGGGCGGCTGCGGCCAGATGGAACTGGCCCGGGTAGCCCACGCCGGCGGCCGACCAGGTGAAGCGCTCCTCCCCAAAGAGGGAGATCGCCGTGCGCCTCATGTGGACGAGCTGCTCGAGCGTCGCCGCGTTCGCGCCCAGCACGCCGAGGACGAACTGCACGTGGAAGGGGAAGTCCACGAGCCCCTGCTCGGCCAGGTGGTGGAGGTTGTAGAGGTGGCCGACGTCGTAGACCTCGTACTCGGGCTTCGTACCCGCCTCGCGGAACAGCTCGGAGAGGCGGTAGAGGTCTCTGAAGGTGTTCCGGAAGACGTAGTCGCGCGTGGACTCCAGGTACTCGATCTCCCATGGCTGCATCTCGGGGCGGTGTCTCACGTGGAAGATGCCGAAGTTGAAGCTGCCGCAGTTGAAGGTCGCCATCTCGGGCCGGCACTCGGTGACCACCCGGGCGCGCTCCTCGATCGTCATCCCCACCCCGCCGCCGCTCGTGGGCTGGACGATCGCGCCGCAGCGCTCGCCGATCCCCGCCAGCACCTCCTTGAACAGCCCGAGCTCGGCCGTCGGCTTGCCGGTCTCGGGCTCGCGCACGTGGATGTGGACGATCGCGGCGCCGGCCGCGGTCGCGTCGACCGCCGAGTCGACGATCTCCTCGAGGTTGACCGGGATGGCGGTGCTCTGCCCGGGCACGCTCATGCCCCCGGTGATCGCGCAGGAGAGGAACACCGGAGCGAGGCTCATGGGACGGCGGCCTCCGCCTCGAGGCGCGCCGGCGGCCGCAGCCGCTCGGGCGACAGGGGCGCGATCGCCGCCAGCAGCGCCGCCGCCAGCGCCACCAGCACCCACAGGCTGGTCGCGAACGATCCGGTGAGATCGCGGACGGCGCCCAGCGCGATCGGCCCGGCCGCGGCGATGGTGTAGCCGGCGCCCAGCATCAGACCCACCACCGCGCCGGCCTCGGAGGGCTTGTTCGTGGCGTCGAGCGGAAGCGTCAAGGTCAACGGAAATGTGGCGCCGATCCCGAAGCCGGCGAACACGGCCCATACGAAGCCCGCGTCCGGCAGCGCCGCGACGCCGATCGTTCCGACGAATATCGCGCCGGCCGTGAGCTCCATCCATTGCCTGCGTGAGCCGCGGCGATCCGCGAAGTAGGGCACCAGGAGCCCACCGGGCACGGCCGCGACGCTCATCACTCCGAGCAGCGCTCCGGCGGACTGGTCGCTCCAGCCTCGCTCCTGAAACGAGTCGGGCATCCAGGCGACAAGCCCGTAGTACACGATCGACTGGAGCGCGAATACGAGCACGAGGCCCCATACGAGGCGCCGGGCCCAGGGCAGCCGCGGCGGCGCGGTCCTGCGGTGCTCGCGTTCCAGAGGCGTGAGCAGCATCCAGCCGGCGAAGATGAGGACCGTGCTGGCGGAGAAGACCACCAGCGCGGCCCGCCAGCCGCCCCAGGCGGCGGCGATCGGCACGGCGAGGGCGGACGAGAGAGCCGAACCGACCTGGATCCCCGTGGTGTAGATCCCGCTCGCGAAGGCCGGCCGGTGCGCGAAGTGCTCCTTGACGGCGACCGGCATGAGGGCGCCCGCGAGGCCCATCCCGACGCCGATGGGAAGGGTGAGGGCGAGCACGAGCGGCGCGCCCGGCGCCGCCGCGCGGGCGAGCCCGAAGGCGGCGATGCCGGCCAGGCAGACCCCGATGGCCGCCCGCGTGCCCAGCCGCCCGCCGAGGAATGCGGCGGGCGGCGCGAAGAGGCCCATGCAGAGCACCGGGATCGTTCCCAGCAGGCCGGCCACCGCGTGCGAGACGTCGAGGTCGTCGTCGATGTCGGGCAGGAGAGGCCCGACGCCCACGAGCTGCGGACGCAGCGCAAGCGCGCCAAGGAAGAGCGCCGCGAGCAGGGCGAGCCGGTTCACGGGCGCACGATGACCTTCAGCGCTCCGTCAACGCGCCCCGTGAACACGCGATAGGCCTCCGCGAAGTCCTCGAGCGCGAAGCGGTGGGTCACGAGCTCGCCCAGCCGCAGGCGTCCCGCTGCCGCGAGCGCGATCGCCTCGGGCATCTCACCGGCCGCCGCGCGTACGCCGACCAGGTCGAGCTCGTCCATCACGAGCCGCTTGACCGGGATCGACGCATCCGACAGCGGGATCCCCACTACCGCCACGCGCCCGCCCCTACGCAGCATCTCGAGGCTCTGTCCAACGGCCGCCGCATTGCCCGAGCACTCGAGAACGGCGTCCGCGCCGCGGCCGCCCGTGCGCTCGCGAACCGCCGCGACCGGATCCTCCGCGGTGAAGTCCACGGGCTCGTGGCCGAGCTCTGCGGCCCTGGCGAGTCGCTGACCGCGCCCGACCACCAGCACCCGCCCCGCCCCGAGGATCAGGGCGCAGTCGGCCGCCAGCAGCCCCATCACGCCGGGGCCCACGACGGTCACCGTGTCGCCGGGTGCGAACGCCGCCCGTTTGGCGGTGTGGAGAGCGATGGCAACGGGGTCGAGCATCGCCGCCTCCTCGTCGGAGAGCTCGTCGGGCACGCGGAAGACGCTCTTGACCGAGTGGACCGCGTAGTCGGCGTACACGCCCTGCGTGTAATGGCCGTACTGGCGGTGAAGCCGCTCGTCGCCGTAGTTCTCGCAGATGTTGTAGCGGCCCTCGACGCAGAGGCGGCAGAAGCCGCAGCCGGCGTGGGAGGTCCCCGCCACCCGTACGCCCTCCTCGAAGCCGAGGTCCGCGGCGCCGGGTCCGAGCTCCACCACCTCGCCACACCACTCGTGGCCGGGGATGAACGGGAACGCCTTTGGCCAGAAGCCTGGGAAGTCGCCGCCGATGATGTGGGGATCCGTGCCGCACATCGCCACTGCCCTCACCCGGCAGAGCACCTCGTAGGGACCGGGCTCGGGCCGGGGAACGTCCTCGACGGCGAAGTCGTCGGGAGCGTGGAGGACGAGCGCGCGCATCAGGTCACTGCCACCGGGTCGATCATGGAGCCCGTCGCGCCGCGGATCCGCAGCGGCAGCGCCACGAACAGGAACTCGGTCGCACCGGCCGCCGCCAGCTCCTCGAGGTCGAGGCTCTCCATGATGTAAATGCCCCGCTCGATCAGGAGCAGGGTGTGTACCGGCTGCGGGTTTGACGGCTCGCCGAGGTCGGGGGCCGGCTGCACCTCGTAGGTCTCGGTGTCGGAGCCGGTCGCCACCACGCCGCGGTCGGCGAGGAGCCGCGCGGCGGAGGCGTCGGCCCCGGGCCCGCGGTGCTCGGCCATCCGCTCGCCGTCCGGCCAGTGGCGCATGTACCCCGTTCGAACGAGCGCCACGTCGCCGGCCTCGGCGGCCGCGCCGGTGGCCGCCTCGATCTCCCGAAGCTCGGTGGCCCCGACCGCCTCGCCGCGGCCGAGGAACGGCACCCCACGATGGCCCGGAACGTCGTAGAGCACGCCGCGCCGCCACAGGGGCGGGATCTCGGTGGCGTCGCCGCGCAGCGGCCCGAAGTCGCCGAGGTGCTCCCGCGCGGAGCCGGCGTTCCAGCGGTCCTCCGGGCCGATCGTCATGTGGGCGTGCGCGTCGATGTGCGCGCCGCTGTGGGTGGTCCCAAGGACGAGTTCGCTCATGTAGCCGAGGCCCGCGTCGTTGTCGGGTCCCCAGGGTCGCGTGCCCGCGGCGCGTATCCCCTGCGGCGTCCGGTAGGCGAGCACCTCGAACGCGGGGTGGCCGGGGAAGAGCGGCATGCCCGGGAAGCGGTCGCGCGCCAGCGGGAAGATCCGCCCCTCCCTTACCAGCCCGGCGGCGGCGAGCACCTCCTCCGGCGACGGCGTCGCCGCCAGGCGCTGCAGCCCCGCAGCCAGCAGCGGCGCGCCCTCCCCGCGGGCGCGGGGAAGGCTGGGAGCGATCCGCTCGAGCGAGTGGCGGAGCTTCCCGGCGGCGCGCTTGCGCGGCGCGCTGCCCGACTGGACCCAGCCGGCCACCACGCCCACCATCGTCTCGAGGAACGAGATGGAGTCCGCGGCCTGCACGAGGTCCGCCTCCGGCCACCCGCCGTCCTCGTGGTTGCGGACGAGCCCGTCGACCTCGTCGACCAGCGCCGGCTCGGCGTCCTGCTCCCGCAGCCACGCGGCGACCATGTCCGCGCAGCGGTCCTGGTGCCAGCGGTTGTAGAGGGGATCGTCCCAGCTCGTTGCCGAGTCCCAGCCCGCCTGGCGGTCGGGGAAGGCCCGCTCGATGTCGTGGGTGACCGCGGCGATGCGGACCGCCTCGGACGCCCCCGGCTCGAGCGCGACAGCCCAGTCGACCGTGCGCTCGAGATGGCGCGCGTGCGGGTGGACCTCGAGCACCCAGGCGCGGGCTCGGCGGAGCAGCTCGCTCATGCCGTGACCGGCCTCGCCTGCAGCACGTAGAGCTCGCCGTCGGCGAACGCCCACTCGATGTCCTGCGGCACGCCCAGCCGTTGCTCGAGGTCGTCGCCCAGCTGGGCCAGAGCGCGCAGCCGAGCCTCGTCGAGCGTGGGCGCCCCTCCCTCCTCGGCGCTCAGCTCGCGCTCAGCCGTGCCGCCCGCCGCGGTACTGACGACGGCGAACGGCTGCACGGCGATCCGGCTCTTCTTCACCTCCCCGTCGCGGGCGATCACGAAGTGATCCGGCGTCACGTGGCCCGAGACCGCCGCCTCGCCAAGGCCGAAGACGGCCTCCACGACCATCCGGTCCCGCCGGCGCTGAACGGGATCGCAGGTGAAGAGGACTCCGGCCACGTCGGCCGCGACCATGCGCTGGACCACCACGGCCATGCCCATGTCCCCCAGCGAGCCCTTGCGCGCGCGGTAGAAGAGGGCGCGCTCCGAGAAGAACGACGCCCAGCAGTCGCGGACTCGCCGGACGACCTCATCGAGACCGCAGACGTGGAGGTAGGTCTCCTGCTGCCCCGCGTAGCTCGCGGCCTCGGAGTCTTCGGCTCGGGCGCTCGAGCGCACTGCAACCGGCGGCTCGTCGCCGAGCGCGCGGTAAGCGGCGGCAATCGCGTCGTACAACTCGGCCGCCGGCTCAGTCGCGAGTACGAGCGCGCGCGCCCGCTCGGCGATCTTGGCGGAGGAGCCGGCCGCGAGCAGTTCGCGCAGTTCCCCGCCCGTGTCCGTAAGGCTGGCCGCGAGAGCGTCGGCGGGAATCACGAATCCGGGTGGCACCGGGAGGCCGAGCCCAGCCATCCGCGCCAACGAGGCGCCCTTGCCCCCGGCCGTGGCCACCTCGCCGCAGCCCGGCTCGTCGAACCGCAGAACCCTCATTCGTCGATGATCGCGATCGCCCGCACCGGCGCCGCCGTGGTTCCCACCCATTTCACCGGCAGGACGCAGAGCTGGAACCCATGCGGACGTCCGATCTGCTCGAGATTCATCAGGTTCTCGAGGTGCCAGTACTCGTGCTCCCACATCACCCGGTGGGCCTCCCAGAACTGTTTCCGCTCGAACATCGCCCACACCGGCGGATCGAAGGTGATCGCGTCGATGCCCATCATCCGGACGCCGCGCTCGATGAGCCACTTCGTGGCCTCCGCCGTCATCCCGGGATGGTCCGTGCGGTAGCGCTCCTCGGTGTTGTAGGCGCCGGCCCCCGTATGAATCAGGACAATGTCGCGCTCCTTCGGCTCATAGCCGATCCGCTGGAGTTCTGCCTCCACCTCGGCAGCGGTGATGCCATGTCCGGACTCGGCCGATCGGAAGTCGAGGAGAACGCCGTCCGAGAGGCACCATTCAAGGGGGATCGTGTCCGCCCCGCCGGCGTCCGGGACGATGTGGCGGCGTGCGTCGCAGTGGGTGCCGACGTGGTCGTTGACGACGACGAGGTTGCTCGCCGTAAGAGAGGTGACCCCATACTCCGCCGCCCCGATCCGCTCAGCGAACTCCTCGTGCGTCTCGTACACGCACAGCGCCGGCGGCGGCACGCGCGGGAAGGTGAGCATGTCTGCGTGCACCGGCATGGATAGGTCGACGATGCGCCTCATGCCGAATCCTCCTTCAGCAGCTCGGCCGCACCCATGAGGTGCTCGTGCATCGCATCGGCCGCGGCGTCGGGGTCATGGCGGCGCAGGGCATCGAGGATGGGCACATGACGATCGGACAGGTGGACGAGGTCGATGCCCGGCCGCGAGACGGTCAGGTAGGTGCGCGAGAACGGCTCGAGCATGCGCCACTGGCTCTCGAGCGTGCCATTGCGCGCGGCCCGGACGATGGTGGCGTGGAAGGACGCGTTGGCCTGCGATTGAGCGTGGGCGTCGCCGCTGCGGGCGGCCGCGCGCATCCGCCCGAGCAGCTCGTCCAGCTCGTCGAGCTCCGCCTTGGTGATGCGGTCAGCCGCGAGCCGCGCCGCGAGCGCCTCGAGCGCGGCTCGCACCGGGAACGCCTCCAACAGCTCGTCGGCCGAGAAGGCCCGCACCGAGCAGCCGCGGTAGGGCTCGTGGACGACACAGCCGAGCTGCTCGAGATCGCGGAGCGCCTCGCGAACCGGACCCTGGCTCACGCCGAGCTCCTGGGCCACGCGCGTCTCGACGATGCGGCTCCCCGGCGGGTAGGTGCCAGCCACGATCCGCTGGAGCAGCACGTCCTTGATCTGCTCCCGCAGATTGCTACGTGTGAAGGGGACAGTTGCGTGGGCGCTCTCCGTCATCGTCGCCTCCTGCGTCGGACGAGTGCCAGCGCCACCGCGCTCAGCGCGAGCCCTGCCGCCAGCGCCAGCGTCTTCAGCCGGGCGCGGTAAGGGAACGTTTCGTGTTGAACCCCTCCGTCGGGCAGCTCGCCCGGCGCTCGCACGACGCCGTCCGGCCAGCGCACCCCGCCGCCGCGGGCGGCCGGCGGCGCCGGCACGTCGGGCGGAAGCGCCGATGCGAACTCGATGTTCACGAGCCGCCCTCCGGGACGATCGCAAACGCCCGTGCGGGCGCCGCCTCGATGCCCCCGAACTTGAAGAACGGGGCGAAGAACTCGCAGCGCGGCGGCAGCTTCTCGAGCCCGACCAGGCCCTCGACCAGCGGGATCCCCGCTCCGAGGAGCGCGCGGTGCACGACGAACTCGGGCGCCTCCCAGCCTGGGTCGCGGGCGACGGGCTCCTCGAAGAAGTCGCAGCCGACGCAGCGCGGCCTGTGCGCCACCAGCCACTCTGCCGCCTCGAGGCTGAGCGCCGGCGACAGCCGGAAGTACCCCGGCGTGCCGAGCGCCTGCGAAGCCCAGTCGGTGCGCAGGAGGACCACGTCGCCTGGGCGCAGCTCGTCGTCCGTGGCGGCGAGTGCCGCATCGAGCGCTTCCGGCTCTATGAGCGCGCGCGGCGCCACCGGCGTCAGGTCGAGCACCAGCGCGCTTCCGATCACGCGGTCGAGCGGCACCGCGTCGATCGTCCGGCCGCCCTCGATCACGTGCAGCTCCGACTCCACGTGGCAGCCCGTGTGCACGCTCATGCTGGCCTGCGACGACTGCCAGTAGCCGGGCTTCGTACGCGCCTCGAGACGGACGCCCACGTCGGTCGAGGGGGGCCCGCGGAAGCCGTGCGGCACGGTCGGGCTGAGGTCCACGATCGCCGTCAAGCCGCCAGGCCTCCGCGGTCGTCCACGAGCGTCTCGTAGAAGGCTCGCTCCCGCGACTCCAGGTTCGGGATGGCCTCCCCGACCACGAGCCGCTGGAAGTGCTCCGTGTTCTGGTGCGCCTCATAGCCGGCCTCGTCGACGTACTGCTCGTACAGGTAGAAGAGGCGCGGGTCGTCCGGCGACCGGTGTGCCTGGTAGAAGAGGTTGCCGGGCTCGGCGCGCGACGGCTCCGTCAGCTCCTCAATGATCCGCGCGATCCGCTCCTCCTCCCCCTCCTTGGCGCGCCACAGCGCCGACACCACGTACGCCATTCAGGCTCCTCCCTTCGCTCCGATTCGGTTGCGCAGCACGCCGATCCCCTCGATCTCGAGCTCGAGCAAATCCCCCGGCCGCAGCTCGCGACCGAGCTCGATCCCCGAGCCGCCCGCCGCCGTGCCCGAGCCGAGCAGCTCGCCTGGGTAGAGCGTCTGGCCCATCGACGCGTACGCGATCATGTCCGCGAAGCGCCAGTGCATCGAGGCGCTCGTGTCCTCGCCCCAGCCCTCGCCGTTCACCCGCACCTCCATGTGGAGGTGCGCGGCGTCGAGCGCGTCGGCGGTCACCAGGCACGGCCCGAGGACGTTCGAGCCGTCCCAGTCCTTCGCCTTGGCCGGGCCCATGCCGATTGGGAGCTCGCGCGACTGCACATCGCGTGCGGAGACGTCGTTCCAGATCGTGTATCCGAATATGTACTCGGCCGCCGAGTCGGCCGGCACGTCCTTGCAGCGACGGCCGATCACCGCGGCCAGCTCGAGCTCGTGATCGAGGCGCTCGGCGTAGGACGGCCAGGGAACCTCCGCGTCCGGCCCGATCACGGTGTCCGGCATCCCCTTGTAGTAGGCGGGGACGTCGTACCACTCGTCGGGAATTGGCCGTCCGAGCCGGCTGAGCGCGCCCTTCATGTGGCCCTCGAAGGCGAGGAAGTCGCGCATGGAGCGTGGACGCAGGGGCGCGTGCAGACGCGCCTCGCCGACGCGACGCCGTTCGGCCGCTGGGGCGCCGGCCTCGATGAAGGCCACCATGTCCCCGTCGAACCCAAGGTCGACAATCGACCCCTCCTCGAGCGCGCCGACCCGGGGGCCGTCGCCGGCGTCGTAGGTGACAAGCTTCATGCGGCCCTCCTTACAGCCGCCCGGATCTTCAAGTAGCAGCCGCAGCGGCAGAGGTTGCCGCCGAGCCCCTCGGCGATCTGCTCATCGCTCGGGTCCGGGATCTCCTCGAGCAGCCGCGCGGAGGTGAGCACCATCCCCGGCGTGCAGTAGCCGCACTGGAAGGCGTGCTCGGCGGCGAACGCCCGGCGCACCGGGTGCTCAGCCGGGATGCCCTCCAGCGTGGTGACCTCGCGGCCGGCCGCCTGTGCGGCCCGCAGCAGGCAGCCGGACACCGGCTCGCCGTCGAGCAGGACCGTGCAGGCGCCGCAGACGCCGATCCCACAGGTGAGCCGCACGCTCAGCAGCCCGGCCTCGCGGCGCAGCACCTCGAGCAACGTCTCCGCCGGCTCCGCCTCGAGCGCCGTCGGTCGGCCGTTGAGCAAGAGGTCGAGCGTCATCCCCGGACACCCACCTCGGCGGGGGCGGCCGCGTCGACCGCCTCGAGCACGCGCTCCGCCGTCATCGGCAGCTCCGTCAGCTCGAGCCCGAGGGAGGCGAGCGCGTTCCCGATCGCCGCCGGCACCGGCGGCAGGGCGGTCTCGCCGAGTCCGTGCGGCTCCGCGTCGTCGCGCTCGATCAGGTCGTGCGTCAGGCGGCGGGGCAGATCCCCCGCGGCCGGGACGTTGTAGTCCGAGAGGTTGGCATTCGTGATCTGGCCGTCGGCGTGGTCGACGCTCTCGAGCAGCGCAGTGCCCAGGCCCATGATCATCGAGCCTTCGTTCTGGAGCTCGGCGCCCGCCCGGTCCACCACTCGGCCCGCATAGACGGCCGCGTGCAGGTGCTCGACAGTGACCAGTCCTGTCTCCTCGTCGACGCTCACCTCCGCCGCCGCGGCGCCCTGGTGCCAGTGGGTGGACGCGATCCCCTGTCCGGTGTCCGGGTCGAGCCCGCCTTCGTTCGCGATCTCCCCGTAGCCGCGCCCGCCGCCGTTGGTCTGCAGGTCGCGCACGGCCTCCTCGAGCGCGCGGCCCATCATGTAGGTCGAGCGGCTCGAGGTGGTGCGGGTGTCGAAGGGCGCGCTGTTGGTGTCCGGGTCGGGGACCTCGATCTGGCCCGGCTCGCAGCCGAGTAGCGCCGCGGCCTGCAGGCGCACCGAGTCCCGCACCCCCTGGCCCATCTCGCAGGACGCGCAGCGGACCACGTACCCGACCGGCGTGCGCTCCACGGCGATCGCCGCGCGGCTCGGGGTCTGCATCCCCTTGAGCAGCACGGACAGCCCCTTCCCGTGTGGGTCGCGCTCGTAGTCCACGGCGTCTGCGGCCGCCTGGAGGCACTCCTCGAAGTGCACGTCGTGCATCACCTCGCCGGTGGCGAAGCGGTCGCCGTCGCGGAGCAGGTTGCGCCGCCGCAGCTCGAGCGGGCTCATCCCGAGGCGCGCGGCCAGCAGGTCCATCGCGCGCTCGCTCGCCCAGACCGACTGCATGGCTCCGTATCCGCGGAACGCCCCGTTGGGCGGCAGATTCGTGTAGATCGCGAGCGCGTCGACGCGCACGTTCGGGATCCGGTAGGGGCCGGCGCCCGCGTAGCCGAGCTTGGTGGCCACGCCCGGGCCGCAGTCCGCATAGGCGCCCGTGTCGACCCAGCAGTCGAGCCGCTTCGCGACGAGCGTCCCGTCGCGCGCGGCGCCGATCCGCACGCGGATCACCGCGGGGTGGCGGTTGAGCGTGACCCACTCCTCGGCCCGGTCGAGCACCGCCTTGACCGGGCGGCCGGCCTTGCGGGCGAGGCACGCTACGACGGCCTCGAGGCGCGTGAACGTCTTGGCGCCGAACGAGCCGCCCATGGGCGGCGCCACTACACGGATGTGCTCCTCATCCACGCCGAGCAGCCCGGCCAGGTCGGCGCGCAGATTGAACGGTGTCTGCGTGCCGGTGAACAGCTCGAGCCGGCCGTCGGCCGTCCAGCGGGCGGCGGTTGCGTGCGGCTCCATCGGCGCGTGCTGGGCGGAGGCCGTGCGGTAGGTCTCGTCCACGACGACGTCGGCGTCGGCCAAGCCGGCATCGGCGTCGCCGTGAAGGAGGCGAAACCGGTGGCACACGTTCGTGCCGGCCAGCGGCCGAACGCCGATCGAGACCGCGTCGTCGGCCGGAACTATCGCTCCGGCGGGGGCCGAGCCCGCGCCCTCGCGCACGGCGCCTGCCTCGGGGTGGAGGAGCGGCGCGCCCTCTGCGACCGCGGTCACCGGGTCGAAGACAGCCGGCAGCTCCTCGAATTCGACCTCGACCAGGCGCGCCGCCTCGCGGGCCGCCTCAGGCGTCGAAGCCGCCAGCGCCGCCACGACGTCTCCTGCGAAGCGCGCCGGGTCTGCGAGCACCTCCTGGTCCTTCAGCTGGCAGCCGTAGCGGCCCAGCCCCGCCACGTCCTCGGGCAGCAGCGCAACGCAGTCCGGGGGAAGCTTCGACACGTCGATCGCGCGCACACGCCCGTGCGGGACGGGCGAGCGCACCAGCGCCGCGTGCCACTGGCCCTCCAGCCGAACGTCCTGCGCGTAGCGCACCTCGCCGCTCACGCGAGCGCCTCCACCGCCCGTCTCACCTCGACCGCGATCACGCGGCGCCGGTACGCGGCGCTACCGCGTGAGTCGCTGATCGGCTCGATCTCCCCGGCATAGCGGTGGCCGATCTCCGCTGCCGCCTCGACGCCCAGGGCGCACGCCTCCGGCAGCTCCCGGGGCGTGTCGCTCACCGCGCCCACGACCACGCGCAGAGCGCGGTCGCCGTTCACGGCGGCCACCCCCACGCAGGGCCGGTCCTCGCTCGAGCGCGAGCGGAACTTGCGGTAGACCGCGCGCGCCGGACACGGCGGCACGCGTACTTCCACGAGCAGCTCGTCGTCCGCGATCGAGGTCTCGTAGTGACCGACGACCAGCTCGCGCACGGGCACCTCCCGCTCGCCGCGGACGGAGCGCAGCACCACCCGCGCCCCGAGCGCCTCCAGCACGGCCGGCGGATCCGAGGCGTAGTCGGCGTCGGCGAGTACCCCGCCGACCGTGGCCTGGTTGCGCACGCGCGGGCTGGCGACGAGCGAGAACGCTCGCGCCAGCACCGGCCAGCCTTCGCGCACCGCCGGCGCACGCTCGACCGCGCGGTGGGTGGTCATCGCGCCGAGGCGGAGCTCACCGTCCACGACCGCTATTCCCTCGAGCCCGCCGACCTTGCCCAGGCTGAGCAGCGCCGCCGGTTCCAGGAGGCGCTCGTTCATCAGGATGCCGAGAAACGTGCCGCCGGCGAGCACGGTCGCCTCCGCGCCGCGCTCGGCGCGCAGCGCGAGCGCCTCGTCGAGCGCCTCGGGGGCGAGCCAATCGACACGGCCATCGGCCATCGGCCTACTCGAGGATCTCGACGACGCCCGTCGTGCCGTTCACGCGCACGCGGTCGCCGGTCTTGATCCGCTCACCGGCGTTCGTGGTGCCCACCACGGCCGGAATCCCGAACTCGCGCGCAACCACGGCCGGGTGCGAGACCGCCCCGCCCGCCTCGGTCACGAGGCCCGCGATCTTGGTGAACAGGACGACCCACGCCGGGTTCGTCATGCGGCAGACGAGGATCTCGCCCTCCCGGACCTGGTCGAACTCGTCCAGGGAATGTACGTAGCGCGCCGAGCCCTCCACCACCCCCGCGGAGGCGGCCAGACCACGCACCTCGCCGGTGGTCGCCGGCTCGCCCGCGTAGAACTTCTCGGGGAAGCCCCAGAGCGCGTTGTACGGGAAGTCGAGCGCGGTCTGAGTGGCGGTTCCCACCCACGAGGGCGGCCGCCGCGCGTAGGCCGCCTCGCGAGCGTCACGTCTCTCCCCGACAAGTGCGCGGGCATCGAACGCGCCCTGGTCCGCCATCAGCAGCCGCAGCTCGTTGTAGCGCAGGTACATCACGTCCTCGGGGTCGTCGAGCGTGCCTGCGTCGACGAGCTTCCTGCCGATGTCGATCAGCACGAGGCGCAGTCGGGCGTTCGTTCCCTGGTCCACGTAGAAGTGGTGGTCCGGGGTCAGCGGGTTCATGCTCAGCGAGCGGTTCAGCGCGGCCTCGAGCTCGGCGCGTGACTCGCCCTCCACCCCATCGAGTGCCTCGCGCTTCGCAGCCTCGAGGTCGTCGCGGACCGAGGCGATGTTGGACGGGTAGTCGTAGTCCGTCGCCAGGTAGCCGCGCACCGCTTCGATCATCGGCGCCGGGTCCTCGCGCCATGTCTTGAACGCGAACTCGTGCGACCAGATCGCCTTGTAGCCAAAGCTCCTCTGGTGCGGTACGAGGCGCTCGCGGACGAAGCGCCGGCCGCTCTCCGAGCCGTCGAGCGCCCGCATGATGTCTGCCGCGGTCTCACCCTCGAATGCGGTTGCGAGCTCCGGGTCGGCCTTGATCTCCTCCTTCATCCTCCAGAGGTCCACGATCGAATCCCAGTTGCGGTCCTCGAGCGAGCTCTGGAGGCGGCCCATCAGCGCCCCCGCCGCCTCGCCCTTTTCCGCCTCGAGCAGGCCGTTCAGGGCCTGGGTGGACGCGAACTGGGCGAAGTTGAGCATCCAGTGGATCTTCCAGTGGCGATCGTGGATGTCGATCGCATCCTCGAGCAGGACGGCCAGCTCGAGGAAGGAGGCACCGTCCGTGTCGTAGCCGTCGAGATACTCGAAGTTGCGCTCGATCTCGGGGCGGAGCCGGTCTCGCCACCAGTCGAGGAAGTTCTCTGCGTAGTGTGGCAGCACCCAGCCCAGGTAGGCGCCGATCTTGCCGGCATGCTCGGGATCTCGCGGCACGCGCGGCACGTAGCGCGCCTGGTACTCAGTGGCCTCGGAGCGAATCCGCGAGTCAGCCGGGACCGCCGCCGTATAGACGTACCCGTTGATCTCCTTGGCCACCCAGTCGCAGGCGAAGGGTGTGCCGAAGCGGCGGAACATGTGGTCGCAGCTGAGCCACCAGCCACCGATGTCGAAGAACATCGGGGAGACCGGGTTTGGGATGTGGAGGTCGTCGTAGATCCAGAAGAGCTCCTTCTCCCCCTCGTCCCACTCGATCGGGAACTCTCCGCTCCCGTGGAAGGTGCCTAGAACGTCCTCCCCGGCGCTGGTAACAGCCATCTCTCCTCCTGGGCGCTGGCTTCCGCTCCGCCACGGGATGATAAATAATCGATCAAGCTGTTGCACTTCGCCGTCACGGCCCCTCCGTGCCGGCGAGCGCCTCAACGCCCAGATACCGTCGCTGCGCGTCCTCGTCTCCGAGCAGTGCGGCTGCCTGCATCTCGTCCTCGATCCGACCCGAGATCATCACGAGCAGCCGGTCGGCCAAGCGTGCCGCCACTCCCAGGTTCTGCTCCACGACCAGCAGGCCGATGCCCTCGGCCACGAGCCGGGTGCAGGTCTCGAGCAGCTCCTCGGCGATCGCGGGCGCCAGGCCCTCGGACGGCTCGTCCATCAGGAGCAGCCCCGGATTTGTGAGCAGCGCGCGGCCGATCGCCAGCATCTGCTGCTCGCCACCCGAGAGCTTCGCCGCACTCAGCCGGCGTCGTGCGGCGAGCTGGGGAAAGAGGTCGTACACGGCGTCGACACTCCAGCGCCCGCGCGACATGAGCCGGCTCCCGATCATCCGCAGATGCTCGTCGGTCGTGAGCGAAGGGAACAACTCACGGCCCTGCGGGACGTACCCGATTCCGGCCGAGCAGATCACGTGCGAGGGGCGCCCTCCGAGCTCGCGCCCGTTCAGACGCACGCTGCCCTCCGCCTCGGGCGGGGCGATTCCCATGATCGCGCGGCAGAGAGTGGTCTTGCCCATCCCGTTGCGGCCGACGATCGCGACCGAACCGCCGCGGAGCTCGAAGGAGACACCATCGAGCACCTGCGCCTCACCGTAGAACGCGTCCAGATCCGAGACCTCGAGCATCGCGGTCTCCACCGTCACGCGACGGACCTCCCGGACGGGGTCAGTGGGCCGCCGGCCCCACCCCGACGTCGGCGCCTCCTGCGCACCGGCCGCCGGAAGACCCGGTCGATGCGGGCAAGCAGGCCGGTCAGCCCATCAGGCGAGACCAGCACGATCAACACGAATGCGATGCCGATCCAGGTCTCAAAGCGTCCGGAGAGACCGCGCGTGTACGTGTCGAGCAGGACGTATACGAGCGCGCCGAGCCAGGCTCCCTCGAGCCGATAAAGACCGCCGATCACTGCAACGACCAGTAGCTCGATGGTGCGTGTGACATCGATCGTGCCCGGCGAGATGCTCTGCGTCTGCCACGTGGCCAGGACGCCGCCGACTCCCGCGATCGCCGCAGCCAGGGCAAAGCCGAGCGTCCGGTGGAGGCGGACGTCGAATCCAAGCGAGTTCATCCGCTCGGGCTCGTCACGCACCGCTTGTAGGGCAAGCCCGAAGGGCGTCCCGCCGATGTAGCGCACGAGCAGGTATGCGATCACGCTGCAGCCCAGGCAGGTGTAGTAGACGACTGTCGGCTTCAGCGTCGGGTTGTCCAGCGGGGGCGGCGCGATCACGCCGTTGATCCCGGTGTGCCCGCCGAACGTGGACACCTGCGAGAAGAACAGGTAAGCCACGACCGCAAACGCGAGCGTGATCATCAGGAAGTAGATCCCTCGGCTGCCGCTTGCGATCCCGCCCACGACCAGCCCGGCCGCTGTCGCGCCCCCGACCCCAAGCAGCGCCGAGAGCCACGGGCTCATCGACTCGTAGACCATCAGCCTGGCGGTCACGTAGCCCGCTACCCCGAACAGTGCAGTCTGCGCGAGCGAGACCATGCCGCCCTGCCCGGCGAGGAAGGTCAGGCTCGCCGCGGCCAAGCCAAGCCAGAGCACCTTGACGGCGACGGCGCCCGTGAAATACGTCGAGAAGAAGACCGGGACCAGTGCGATGATCAGCAGAGCAAGCACTAGCACGGCGCGGGACCCGATCATCCACGCCCGCCGGTAGCGGATCATTCCGGCCTCCCGAAGATCCCGGTGGGGCGCACTGCGAGGACGATGATCAGCAAGATGAAGGTGAGCAGAATCGAGTAGTTGGTGTAGTCCTCGGGCAGGTAGACGCTGGCCAATTGCTCCACGAGACCAAGCGCCAGGGCACCAAGCGCCGCCCCGGCGAGGCTCCCCATTCCACCAATGATCACCACGATGAGGGAGCTGAGCAGGAACTTGTCATCCTGGCCGGGCGCCACCGAGAGCACGGTGCCCCCGAACACACCGGCCAGACCCGCCAATGCCGATCCCAGGAAGAAAGCGGCGGCAAACACGAGCTGAACGTTGACCCCGAGCGCCGCCGCCATGGCGCTGTTGTCCACGCCGGCCCGGATCACCATCCCGAAGCGAGTGCGCCTGATCAGCAGCCAGAGTAGAAGCCCGATCAGGAGGGCGGCACCGATTACGAAGATCCTGAACGCGGGATAGTCAAGTCCGTAGACGCCAAGCCCGACCGAACCGGTCAGCCCCTCCGGCGGGGCGATCGTCCGTGGCGTGGGGTCGAAGTGGGCAACCATCTGATCGGCGAGAATGATCGACAGTCCGATGGTGATCAGCGCTTGCCGAAGCTCCTGGCCCTGATTCCAACGCAGGAACAGCTGCTGCATCACCAGGCCGACCGCCCCCACGAACAGGCCGGCCAGCAGGACCGCAAAGAACCAGGGCACGCCGTCGTCGGTCAAGCTCAGGCCGATGTAGGCGCCCAGCAGGTAGAGCGAGCCGTGCGCCATGTTCACGACCCGCATCAGGCCGAAGATCAGCGTGAAGCCGCTTGCAGTAATGAAGTAGAGGCCGGCCAGGCTCAGCCCGTTGAGGCCGACCACCAGGAACTGGGGCACGTTGCCGGCTCGCCCGAAGCCCGCCCCGAACGCCTTGAAGAGCAC
Source organism: Thermoleophilaceae bacterium (assembly GCA_036519295.1). GTDB lineage: Bacteria > Actinomycetota > Thermoleophilia > Solirubrobacterales > Thermoleophilaceae > JACVRW01. The sequence continues at coordinate 32,177 of DATDLN010000179.1, read as the reverse complement.
CCACAGGATCGCGGCGGTGGCAGTAGCGATCGCGAGAGCCGCGCCGAGGTGCCCCCTCGAAACCAGCCCCGGACGAGACAGGACGCCCCACCGGGTAGCCACGGCACCGCCCGCACGAGCTCCTCCCCTCGCGCCCGACACGACCGGCACGGTACCACTGGGGCAACGATCATCGATTCTTGATTTATTGTGATGTCGAGCACGTGCATTACGGAGTCGTGCTTGGGGGAGCGAGCGACTCGGCGCCTCGCCCGCCCGGTCGCGGAGAGGAGGAGACATGGGAGACGGATCTCTGACCTGGCGTCCGCGAAAGCGGCTGGTCGCCCTTGCGGTCGCCTCGGTCGTAGCGTTGGCAGGCGCGACGGGCTGTGCCGACGAGAATGGCGGCGGTGGCGGCGAGAGCAGCGGACCGATCAAGATCGGTGTTCTGACGACCTGCGGCGGGCCCTTCGCCGTGTTCGAGGCTCAGTCTCTTTCGGGGGCAAAGTACGCGCTGATCCAAAAGGCCGGTGGCAAGGCGCAAGGCGCGGGGCCGCGGGACGGCGTCAGCGGCGCCAAGGTAGCCGGACGACCGATCAGGCTCGCCTTCGGTTGCTCGGATGCGACGCCCGACAAGGCGACGGCCGAGGCGCGTCGACTCGTGGAAAACGAGGACGTCGACCTCCTCCTCGGCCCACTCTCCGGCGACGAGGGTATCGCCGTCGCCAACTATGCGAAGAGCCAGCCCGGCGTGACCTTCGTGAACGGGACTTCGGGCGCGCAGGAGACGACTCTGCGCGTAAAGGCGCCTAACTTCTTCCGCTTCGGCGGCGACGGGGCGCAGTGGATGGCTGGAACGGGAACGTACGCATACGAAGACCTCGGTTGGCGCAAGGCGGCCATCCTCGGCGAGGACTACTCGTATCCCTACACGCTCGCGGCGGGGTTCACCGGCGAGTTCTGCGCGCTCGGCGGACAGATAACGAAGCGCCTCTGGGCGCCGCTCGAGACTACGGACTGGTCGTCCTACGTGAACCAGCTTCCGCGCGACGTGGACGGCGTTCTGTTCCTCACCGGTGGCGCGAACACCGTGGCAGCTCTGAAGGCCTACCTCAACTTCGGCGGCACGATCAAGGGGAAAGCCATGGGCGGCTCGTCGGTGCTCGACCCCACCGCGTTCGGCGTGGGCCCGCAGCTCGCCGGGCTCGTAGGAGGTTCGCCCGTTCCGCTCGGGGGCGAAACACCGGAGTGGACGGAGTACGTCGACGGCTTCGGCAAGGTGTATCCGAAGGTGGCAGCCGAAAGCCTGTTCACCGTCCTCTACTACGACGGGATGGAGGCGATCCTGCGGGCGCTCGAGCAGACTGACGGCGACCTCGGTGGCAACGAGGAGGATTTCCGGAAGGCGCTCGATGGGCTCAAGCCGGCGTTCCCCAATGGAAACGTGAAGCTCGACGACAACCGCAACTCGATCCAGCCGGCCTACGTCGTCGAGGTTGTCGAGAAGGGCGGCGAGCTGGGCTTCGAGGTCAAGAACGAGATCTCCGAGGTCGACGAGACCTTCGGCGGTCTCTTCGGCGCGGATACACCCCCGCCGAGCCGCGACAAGCCCGGATGCGAAAAGGGCAATCCGCCTCCCTGGACGAGCTGAGCCGCATGGCGGCATAGACTCGCCGAACGCGTCCGCGGCGCGGCGATTGCGGCGGCCGACCGCCGGCCGCGTTCTAAACTCGCCCGCCCATGGACTACGAGACGCTCCTCTACGAGCGGGACGACCACGTCGTCACGCTCACCTACAACCGGCCCGACCAGCACAACGCGATCAACCGCACCATGAACCGCGAGCTGCACGACGCCTGGCAGCGCTTCCGGGACGACGAGGAGGCGTTCGTCCTCGTGATCACCGGCGCCGGAGAGACCAGCTTCTGCGCGGGCTGGGACCTCCAGGACGCGGCCGAGCTGAGCGAGCCACCCGACTACGACGCCTTCCGCGTGAGCCTCTACAACTCGCCCGGCGAGTGCGGCTATACGCGCAAGGTGGACATCTTCAAGCCCGTGATCGCCGCCGTGAACGGCCACGCCTTCGCCGCGGGTCTCGAGACGGCCCTGCTGGCCGATATCCGGATCGCCGCCGAGAACGCCGACTTCGGCGCCCTCGAGCGGCGCTGGAACATCGTCGGCGGGGATGGGATGACCGTGCGCCTACCGCTGGTGGTCGGGTTCGCCAAGGCGATGGAGCTGATCATCACCGGCCGGCGCGTCGACGTCGACGAGGCGAAGGAGATCGGGCTCGTGAACGAGGTGGTCCCGCCCGGCAAGGCGCTCGAACGCGCCCAGGAGCTCGCGCGCGAGATCGCGGCGCTTCCTCAGGGCGCGATTCGCAGCGACAAGGAGAGCGTGCTGCGGGGAGTGGGCCGCCCGCTCGAGGAGCGCCTCCGGATCGAGGCGGAGCAGACCATCTCGATGTTCCTGCGGCGCGATTCGCACACCATCGGCGCCGCGGCGTTCAAGGCGGGGAACCTGAAGCCAGAGTGGCCTCACCACGGTCTGTAACCGATCCGCGCGCACGCGGCTGCAGCACGATCCGATAGGCCGTGGCCCTCGTCGAGCGCTCGCTCATCACGTGGGCGGTGCCCGCCATGAGGAGCCGCATCATCCTCCAGGTCTCCTCGCCGGCCGCCTTCACGATCTCCTGCCGGCGCCGCATCCAGCGCTCGTAGCCGCCGCGGACCCAGAGGTAGTAGTTACGCCGGTCGCCCAGCATCTCGACGATGTCGAAGTGGTGCTTCGCGAGGGCGCGCGTGAAGGACGGCAGGTAGACCATCCGGAATGCGCCGGGCCAGACGTACTTCGTGACAAAGCTGGGAACGCCGAACCGCCGGTCCACGGCGGCGAAGTCCATGTAGACCCGCCCGCCGGGGCGGAGCCAGCCTCCGAGGCGCCGCATGACCTTGTCGTAGTCGGACAGGTCCTCTATCGCCCCCATCAGGCTGATCGCGTCGAACTGCGTGCCGGGCTCGTAGGTGAAGAAGTCCTGGTAGAGGAGGGTGGCGTCGGACCCGTCCTGCTCGAGCCTGCGGCGCGCGAAGTCGAGCTGGTGGCGCGACAGGCTGATGCCGGTGGCCGCGACGTCGCGCTGTGCGCAGTAGCGGACGAACCCGCCCCACCCGCAGCCGACGTCGAGCAGCGAGTCGCCGGCGCGCAACCCGAGCGACTCGAACGCGTACTCGAGCTTGCGCTCGGCGCCCTCCTCGAGCGAGTCGTCCTCGCTCAGATAGACCCCGGGTGTGTAGACGTTGTACGCCTCGTCGGTCGCGAACAGCTGCATGTTCTCGCTGTCGTAGTGCTTCGCGATCCAGCCCGGGTTGAGGCGTCTGCGTCCGAGCAGGAGCGGCTGCACGAAGATCCACGCCTTGATGTGCAGCTGGGTGTCGGACAGTACGTCGCGCAGGTCCATCGCAGCGAGCAGGTCGCCGTCGAAGTCGACGTCGCCCCGCATGTACGCCTCCACCACCTCGAGCTCCTTGAGCGAGCACAGCGCCTCCAGCCCGCGCTCGTTCAGCACCCGCACCTCGAGCAGCGGCTCGCCGCCGCCGAACGATTCGACCCGCCCTTCCGGCAAGTGCAGCAGGAGGGGAAACGAGGCGGCGGCGAGTCGGGCCGAGACCCGCTCGGGTAGTGCGGTGCTCTCAGGCACCCTGGTCGAGCGCCTTCAGCGCCTGTTCACGGTCGCCGAAACCCTCGAGCCGCGTGAACTTGCCGTCCCGGAAATCGGCGACGTGCACGATCTCTGCCTCGACCTCCACATGGCTGCCGCGACCCCGTCCTATTGCCCGCAGAAAGACCGCGATGCGGTCTCCGGCCTCACGGAACTCGTACGGCTCGATGCGGAGTTCGTCCCAGGCCTCGTTGGCCTCTTCGAACCACCGTCTCAAACCGGCGTGGCCCCGATACTTGCTTGCGCCGAGGCCCGCCCCGAGGAACGGCCTCAACTCCACGTCCTCGGCGAACACCTTCACGAAGGCGTCGAGATCACGAGCGCTCCATGCCGCGTAAGCGGCGCGCGCCTGATCGACCTTGCTGGGGCCCGCTGCGCTGCCAGGACCGGGCGAGCGGGGGTTGTGGAGCTCACGTGACGTGCCCAAGCCAGCTCCCAATTCGAGTCGGGGGGAGGATAACGGCCCAAGCTCACTCGCGCACGATGAGCAGCGTGCCGAGCGCCAAGAGCGCGATTCCCAAGAGCTTCTCCCAAGTTATCGCCCGCTCGTCCAGGCCAAGCGCGCCCAGGCGATCGAGCACGACGGAGAGGGCCAGCTGGCCCGCGATGATCGCGGTGGTGACGCCGCCGGCACCCAGCTCGCGCACCGTGACTAGCGTGGTGACCACGATTGTCACGCCGCCGACTCCGCCCAGCACCCAGTAGTACCACGCCGGGGACTCGGCGCCCTCGTCCCCTCCGAACCCGCCCGCAAACGCGAACGTGACCGCGAGGACGCAGATCGTCCCCACGAGGAAGTTCACGGACCCCGCACCGAACGTGCCCACATACTTCGACAGCACGTTGTTGGCCGGAGCCTGCGCGGCCACGACGCCACCCGCGGCCACCGTCGCGAGCACAGCAATCTCCTTGCTCACGGGCTCACTTGGCCTCGAGCCAGTTCTCGCCCACGCCGAGGTCGACATCGAGCGGCGGATCCATCGCGAAGGCGCCGGCCATCTCCCGGCGCACGATCTCACAGGCCGTGTCAACCTCGTCCTCGGGTCCCTCGAACAGAAGCTCGTCGTGGATCTGGAGCACGAGCCTGGTTTTCAGGCCGGCCGAACGCAGGTCGTCGCGGCAACGGACCATCGCCATCTTGATGATGTCCGCCGCGGTGCCCTGGATCACCATGTTCACGCCCAGGCGCTCGCCGAGCAGGCGGGTCTGACGCTGGCGGGAGCGCAGCTCCGGCACGCGCCGAATGCGCCCGAAGAGTGTGGTCACGTGGCCCTCCTCGCGGGCCCGCTCGATCGTCTCGTCGATGAAGCGCTTTACCTGCGGGAAGCGCTCCAGATAGCGGTCGATGAACTCCTGCGCCTCCTCGCGCGAGATCTGTAGCCGGTCCGCGAGACCGAAGGCCGACAGGCCGTAGACGATGCCGTAGTTGACCATCTTGGCCTTGGAGCGGGTGCCCGGATCCGTCTTTCCGCCGAGGATCGCCTCGGCCGTGGCGGTGTGCACGTCCTCGCCGCGGCGGAAGATCTCCTTCAGCGCCGGCTCGTCCGCGATGTGGGCGAGCAGCCGCAGCTCGACCTGGGAGTAGTCGGCCGAGACGAGGCGGCAGCCGGGCTCGGCCACGAAGCAGGCACGAATTTCGCGCCCCTGCTCGCTGCGGATGGGGATGTTCTGGAGGTTCGGGTCCGTGCTCGACAGCCGGCCCGTGGTGGTTGCGGTCTGGTTGAAGGTGGTGTGCAGGCGACCGTCGGCGGCGATCAGCTCGGGGAAGGCGTCGAGGTAGGTGGACTTCAGCTTCGTGACCTCGCGCCACTCCTCGATCGCCGGGATGATTTCGTGCTCCTGGCGGATTGCCTGGAGCACCCGGGCGTCCGTGGAGAAGCCGGTCTTGCCGCGCCGCTTCTTCGACAGCTTCAGCTTGTTGAAGAGGATGTCCGCGAGCTGCTGCGGCGAGCCGATCGTGAACTCCTCGCCCGCGAGCTCCCACACGCGGCGCTCGAGCTCGGCCGCCTGGGCCCCGAAGCGCTCGCTGATCGCGCTCAGTCGCTCCAGGTCGAGCCTCACGCCGACCCGCTCCATCTCGACGAGCACGTCCACCAACGGGAGCTCTATGTCGTGCAAGAGGGGCGTGAGGCCGTCCTCATCGAGGCGGTCTCGCTGGCGCTCGGCCAGGAGGCGCGTCAGGACCGCGCGCTCGGCCACGCCGTCGGCGCCCGCAACGCGCGCCCCGAGGCCGGCCTCCGTTGCCAGCTCGTCGAGCGGATAGCCGCGCCGAGCAGGATCGATCAGGTAGGCGGCGACCATCGTGTCGTGCGCCAGCGGCGGCGGACCGCACGGATCGTCGGCCATCGCGATGGTCTTCCAGTCGTGGGCCACGACCGGGCGCCCGTCGCGAGCCAGCGTGAACGCGGCGAGCGTCTCGGCCTCGGCGACGAGCGCCTCACCACCGGCGTAGGCGGCCACCGTAAGCGGTCCCCGCGCGGCGACGTCGATGTCGAACGAGACCTGGCCGCCCGGGCGAGCGGTCACCGTCGCGGCAGGCGCCTCCGAAGCGGCCGCCTCCGCGGCGGCCACCTCGTCCGCGGCAACGGGCTCCTCCGAGTCGATCGCCTCGGCCGCGGCCTCCTCCTCCGCTGCGAGCTCTGCCTCCACCTGCTCGGGCTCCACCGGCTCGACGTGCTCCGCCGCAGCCTCGTCCGGGGCCTCCCCGGCCCGCAGGGCGGCCACCGCGACGAGCTCGCCGTCGAGCGAGCCGAGCTCCGCGAGAGCCACCTGGCGAGCCTCGACCGTCACGACCTCCTCCACCCGCTCGGCGGGCGCCGCCTCGTCCTCGCCCAGCACCTCCTCGAGGCGCTCGAGGGGCGCGCGGAGCTCGAACTCGCGGAAGGTCTCCCGCAGTCTCGAGCGGTCGGGCTCGCGGGCGACGACGTGGTCGAGGTCTACGTCCACGTCGATCTCCCTGTTTGCCGTCGCCAGCACCTTCGATACCCGCGCGTCCTCGGCGTGCTCGGTCAGGTTCTGCTTGCGCTTGGCGCCGGAGATGCTGCCGATGTTGGACAGGACTCCCTCGAGGTCGCCGTGCTCATGGAGGAGCTGCGAGGCGGTCTTGTCGCCGATCCCGGGGACGCCGGGGATGTTGTCCGAGGTGTCGCCCTTGAGCCCGACGAAGTCGGGTATCAGCTCGGGTGGGATCCCGTAGCGATCGATCACCGCCTCGCGGTCGTAGACCTTCGTGTCGGTGATACCGCGGCTCGTGGCCATCACCCGTACGCCGGGCTCGATCAGCTGGAACAGGTCGCGGTCGCCGGTGACCACCATCACCTCGATGCCCTTCTCCTGCGCGCGGCTCGCGATCGTCGCGATCACGTCATCGGCCTCATAGCCCGGAACCTTCAGGTTCTCGTATCCGAAGGCCTCGACCAGCGGGTGCAGATGCGGCCACTGCTCCGACAGCAGGTCGGGACGGTCCCGGCGGCCCGCCTTGTACTCCTCGTATACCTCAAGACGCCCGGACAGCCCCGCGTCCCACACCACCAGGGTGGGCTTGACGCCGTAGTCCGTGATGATCTTCACGAGCATCGACGCGAAGCCGAAGATGGCGTTCGTGGGGAAGCCCTTGGACGTCGCAATGGATTCGGGCAGGGCGAAGAACGCTCTGAAGACAAGGCTGTTCCCGTCGATCAGGAACAGCTCACGGGGCGTCTCGTCGGACACGACCTAACCGTACCGACGAGACCCCCCGGAGCCGATGGTGCTCGTGCTACCGCTTCTCGAGCAGCGCCCTCTGCTCGAGCGCCTGGGCGGCGCTCTGCGAACGGCGGGCCGTGCTCGTGACCGGATCTGGCTGCCAGTTCGGAGCGATACCCGCTGGGGGCTCCGTTCAAGCCGCGCACCTCCGGGCCGCGACGTTGGCACGTATGATCCGCCTCCTCGCGGATGCCAGCACCCTCGGCACAGTTCTCGCTCACCCTGCGCGTCGCGCTGCCGCAACGGCCCGGCGGCCTCCTGGGCAAGGTCACGGCCGCGATCACGCGCGCGGACGGCGCGATCGTCGCGGTCGACACCGTCGAGGCGCGCGGCGAGCGCACGCTTCGCGAGATCACCGTCGAGTGCTCTGGCGTTGAGCACCGCGGCCGGGTGATCTCGGCGGTGCAGGCGCTCCGGGGCGTCGAGGTTGTCGAGATCACGGATCGCACGTTCCAGGTCCATCGGCGCGGCAAGATCCACACCGGCCTGAACATGCGGGTGAAGTCGTGCGACGACCTCTCGATGGCCTACACGCCCGGCGTCGCGAGGGTGTGCTCCGCGATCGCCGAGAACCGCCAGAAGGCGTTCAAGTACACGATCAAGGCGAACACGGTCGCCGTGGTCTCGGACGGCACGGCAGTGCTCGGCCTCGGCGACATCGGACCGGAAGCCGCCATGCCGGTGATGGAGGGCAAGGCGATGCTATTCAAGGACTTCGCCGACGTCGACGCCTTTCCGATCTGCCTGTCGACCAAGGACGTCGACGAGATCGTCGAGACGGTGGTCCGGATCGCGCCCACCTTCGGCGGCATCAACCTCGAGGACATCTCCTCGCCGCGCTGCTTCGAGATCGAGCAACGGCTCCAGCAGGAGCTCGACATCCCCGTCTTCCACGACGACCAGCACGGCACTGCGATCGTCACGCTCGCCGCGCTGATCAACGCATGCCGGCTCACGGACCGTAGGATCGAGGACCTCGAGGTGCTGCTGGTGGGCGCCGGCGCCGCGGTAGTCGCGGTGGTCAAGATCTTGATGGACGCCGGCGTGACCTCCATCGTCGCCTGCGACCGCTTCGGCGCGATCCACGCGAGTCGCGAGGACTACGAGGCGGGATCCATGAACGCACCCAAGCGCTGGCTCGCCGAGCACACGAACCCCAGGCGGCGCGACGGCTCGCCGCGGTCGACGCTCGAGGGCACCGACCTCTTCATCGGCCTGTGCGGTCCGGGGATCATCGACGCCTCCGACCTCGAGCGGATGAACCCCGATCCCTTCGTCTTCGCGATGGCCAACCCCAACCCGGAGGTACCCCCTGAACAGGCCGCTCAGTACGCCAGTGTGATGGCCACCGGCCGCTCCGACTACCCGAACCAGATCAACAACGTGCTCGCCTTCCCCGGAGTGTTCCGAGGCGCCCTCGACGCACGCGCGCCGGCGATCACCGAGGACATGAAACTCGCCGCGGCGCGCGGGATCGCGGGGACGGTCGCCGACGACGAGCTGGACGAGGACTACATCATCCCGAGCGTCTTCAACCGGGACGTGAGCGGGGCCGTGGCGAGCGCGGTCAGGGAGGTGGCGGCCGGCGAGGAGGAGCCCCAGCCGGAGCAGCCGACCGTGGAGCGTGCGGCGATCGGCTCGTGAAAGTCGCGGTCACAGGGGCCACGGGCAACATCGGTCGCGCTCTTGTCCGCGAGCTGACGGGTCAGGGCGATGAGGTTACGGCGCTATCGCGAAACGCGGTCCGCGCCAGGGAGACGCTGGGCATCGAGGCGGTGGGTTGGGAGCGTCCCAAGTCCGGGCGGCCCCCTGCGGAGGCGCTTCGCGGCCGCGACGGAGTCGTGAACCTGCTCGGCGAGCCGCTGGCGCAGCGGTGGACCGAGGAGGCGAAGCGCGAGATCCGCGACTCCCGCATCCTCGGCACCCGCAATCTGGTGGCCGCGCTGGCGGAGCTGCCCGAGGGCGAGCGGCCGCGGGTGCTGGTATCGCAATCGGCGGTCGGCTGGTACGGGGCGCGCGCCGACGAGCCGGTGGACGAGTCCGAGCCCGCCGGGAGCGGCTTCGAAGCGCAGTCGACGGTCGACTGGGAGGCGGAGGCGCGCCGGGCGGAGGAGCTGGGTGTGCGCGTGGTCACGACCCGGACGGGTGTCTACCTGTCGCAAACCGGCGGTGCGCTCGAGACGATGCTGCCGCCCTTCCGCCTGGGCGTTGGCGGCCCGGTGGCCGGCGGAAGGCAATACGTCCCCTGGGTGCACCTCGACGACGTGGTCGGCGCGCTGGCCTTCTGCCTGCACACAGAGGCGGCAACCGGGCCGGTGAACGTGACCGCCCCGGAGCCCGTGACCAACCGGGAGTTCTCGAAGGCACTCGGCCGAGTGCTGCGGCGGCCGGCCGTCGTGCCGGTCCCGGGTCTCGCGGTGAAGGTCCTCTACGGCGAGATGGCCGTCGTCGTGACCACCGGCCGGCGCGCGGTTCCACGGCGCCTGCAGGAGCTCGGCTACGAATTCCGGCGCCCGGATCTCGAAGCCGCTCTGCGGGACGCGACCGGCAAGCGCTAACCGGCGCCCCCCTCGCGCTCCTTGATGGCGTGGTGCTCGCCGCCCGGTGCCGAACGCCGAGCTTCCAGCGTGAGTCAGGCTTCGCGCGCCAGACCAGCCAGCTGAGCAAGCCGATGACCCTCAGGAGCAGGCCGAAGGCAAGCTCGACCTTCTCGTCATAGCCCTTGCGGTGGAACCGGTGCTTCGTCTCTCGCGCGGCGCCATGCTCGGGTGCCGTGCTGGGCCAGGCCGCGATCCCCGCCGTCCTTCCGCCCGGGCGGACCGGCGCCCTCGCCGCGCGGAAGCCAGGTTGGTGAGTCCGACGCTGCGACTCGAGCGCCGCTGGCGGAACCTCACCTCGTCCAGCTGCCGGTGCGCGAGCTGGCTGAACCAGACGGAGAACTTGCTCTCCGTCGTCCAGCGCAAGCTTCTCCGGCCCAATCCGACCTGCGCGCAACTGAGCGCACCCGTAGTCTTGGGGACGAGCCGGCCAATGCGGCCCGCACCGCTCGTTGGGTCTTGCTTCCTCCTCCCCTCGCGCGGCGTCCGACAATGAGGTAGCAGGAGGTTGCGACCATGGCGAGTAGCGGAAGTCCAAGCGGGGGGCCGCTGCGTCGCGTGGCGATTCTCGGCCGTGTCGTTCAACTGGCTCGCGGCAGTCGGGCCTCGGACGTGGCCGCCCGGGCGCCTGCTGAGGGACATGAGCAGCGCATTGAAGTCCTGGAGGAGCGGGTCGACCAGCTTGAAGCGCTGCTCGAGGGACTCCAGGACGCCGTCCATAGAGAGTCCGTCCGCGAGGGCGAACGGATCACAGCGCTGGAGAAGAAGAGCGAACCGGCGGAGGTCTCCCGCGCTCTGAGCCGAGATGCTCGCGAGCGCGGCATCTGAGCGCCGCTCGCAGAGGCGGCCGCGCCTAGGCTAGGGGCAGACCTTGAGGCCGAAAACGCACTGAGGGCGTGCGGCGTTGCCAGCCCTGGTCCCTGGGCTGTCGGCGAGCCGCTCGCGAGGCCGCGTGTCCCGGGGCCGCGGGGCGATTGGGCGTCGTCCTTCCCCGTGCGATCGGGAGCTCAGCGAGGGGGATGCACGCCGATCTTGGGTTTCGACAGCGGGCTAGCCATCGGTCTCGGCGTGTCGTTGTCCGGCGAGGATGGCCAGAAGGTCCCCGATCTTCTGCTCGCGGGCGAGCGGGTCGGGGAGGGGCAGGTGGGACTGGATCGTGTAGTGGTTGCGGCGGCCGTTGCGGGTACGCGAGATGTAGCCGGCGGCGGCGAGCTCGACCACGATCCGGTGCGCGGCGCGTTCTGTGATCCCGATCGCCTCGCCGATCTCGCGCAGGCGGATGCCCGGGTCATGCGCGATGCAGAGCAGCACCTGGGCGTGGTTGGTGAGAAACGACCATGCAGGGGTTCCGTCTCGAGGCATGCAGAGTAGAATATCGTTTCTAGACTGAATTGTCATGTATACTCGCCTATGACAGCAAGCGAAAGCGGCCCAGATGCCCATCTTCAAATGCCTCGCCTGCGAGACGCGCCTATACAAGGCGGCGGGGCCGGTCGGCCTGGTCGGCGATTTGTGTCCCGGCTGCGGCTCTAAGCTCGAGCCGGTCGGCGAGCCTCCCGAGGTCGCCGGCTTCCGATCGATCGGGGCCCGCGCTCGCGCGGCCGATGGCGGCGCGGCGGGCACGCACCAGCGGGTCGCCGATCGCTTCGGCGACTTCGTCGCTCGCCGCGAGGCGTTTCTCGCTCAGGCACACCTTGACGCCCGGCGCTGGGTCGATGACGACGGTCGCTTCCGCTCCGAGCGGGTGCCTCTGGCCCGAACGGCGGCGAGTTGATGAACGCCACCGCGGCGCGGCCGGCGCAGCGCTACCGCTCCCGGTGCGAGCACGTGTTTCAGGTCTTCGGCGGTGGGCGCCACCGCCGCTTCTACGAGCTCGATGACCTGGGCTGGCAGCGCCCCGTGATGGCGAGGGTCTGTCCCTCCTGTCAGCGCCGGCTGCCAACCAGCCGCGGCCCGCTGGCGCTGGAGCGGGCAGCGCGCCCCTGCCCCGACGATTCCGCCCCTTCACCATCGACCCGACTGGAGATACGGCCATGAAGCTCCTCGATCGCCTCCGCAACCGCCCGCCCCGGGGGGAGGGCGGCGATCCCGGCTCCACGGGCGCGAGCTCGGCGGAGGAGCAACAACTGCCGATCGGCCGCTTCGACGGGCTCGACGGCAAGCAGGTCGTCTCGCAGCTCTCCCGGCTCTCGCAGCTCGAGCTGGCCGCCGTCGAGGCCCACGAGCGCTCGCACCGAGAGCGGCCGGTCGTGCTCAACCGGTTGCGCTGGCTGAGGGGCAGGGAACCGCTGCCGGGATACGACGCCCTTGACTCCGACGCGATTGTCCCTGCGCTGGCCGACGCCGACGCCGCAACGGTCAAAGCCGTGCGCTCCTACGAACGCCACCACCGAGATCGCCCCGAAGTGCGCGCAGAAGCCGCCCGCGTCCTGCCGTCGGCACCGGCAAGTGCCGGACAGGACCGCGCCCGCGAAGACAAGGCCGCGCTCGTCCAAGCCGGTCTTCGGTCCGGACCTGGCCGCGACACCAGCTGACCGCCACGGTCCGCCAGTGATGAAGACCGACAGACAGCGCAGCGCATTCGAGGGCGTGGACGCGGCCCGTGAGGAGCGGAACGAGCGAGAGCAGCTGCGTGACGAGGCGCGCTACCGTCGCGAGCGGCTCGACCTCTACCGGGCACGCCTCCACGGCGGGCGCCCGGCCCGCCAGGCCAAACTCAGGGACCTCCAGCGAGCCTCCGACGGCGCCGCCGCCCGTCTACGCCGGGCAGAGGCCCGGGCGGAGGCAGAAGCCACGCCTACTCGTCGCCCCGCCTGAGTGCCCGCGGTGCGCAGGCTCCGGGCAAGTGGCCGAGGCCTGAGCTTCGCAGACCCTCCTCGCTGCCGCGCACCTACGGCACCCGACGCGCGTGTGGTTGAGAGTCAGCTGAGCCTGATGAGGTCTTCTACGGAATCGTCGATGTCGGCAGCGAGGAGATCGGCGTCTGGCAGGGTTTGGCGGTCCACATAGATGCCGAAGAATGCGCGGTCGTTGACGGTGGTCATGCCGATGGAAACGCCGTGCTGGTCGGCCAGGGGGACTACCGGGTAGACCTCTTCGAGTTCGCAGCCGAGCATGTAGAGCGGTACCCGGGGGCCCGGGATGTTCGAGACGACGAGGTTGAAGGCGCGGGGGCTGGCCACCATGCGCGAGACGGCGTGCTGCAGCTGGCGGGGCGCGTAGGCCAGCGCCGTGAGCATCGCGTCGGCGCCTTGGGGTTCGCCGCCTTGCTTGCGCTCGCGCATGGCCATCGCGAGCGTCCTGAGGCGACGCACGGGGTCGGGCTCGTCGCACGGCAGATCGACGTAGACGAACGAGATCCGGTTGCCGAGTTGGCCGGCGCGGCCGTTCTCGCGCACGCTCACCGGGACCATCGCTTTCAGCTTGACCGGCGTCTGGCTCTGTCGTCCGAGAAAGCGGCGCAGGCCACCCGCTGCCACCGCCAGCACGACGTCATTAACCGTGGTTCCGAACTGCTGCTTTATCTGCTTGAGGTCCGCGAGCGGCCGCTGCACCGAGGCCAGGTGGCGACCGGCTGAACCCGGCTCATTCAAGCCGGTCTCCGACGCCGCCGCCTCCAGCGAGCTGGTAAGCGCGCGAGCGCTCTGCAGGCCCTTGCCGGCCAGCCCAAACAGCCGCCGCGGATGCTGGGCCAACCCCATCAAAGGGCGGCCGAGCTCGACTACCTGGCGGAGCCGGTCCACCACGCCATCGAGCAGCAGACTCACGCTGTCGGGTGTGCGCCCAGCCTGCCAGGCGTCTGGCCCGGCCGTCATCGGCTCCGGCGTGGGATCAAGCAGTAGCGCCGCCAGCTCGACCGCGGCGAGCCCGTCGACCATGCAGTGGTGAACCTTGCCGATCACCCCGATGCGGCCGTCGTTCAAACCGTCGGCGATCCACACCTCCCAAAGCGGACGGCCGTGGATCAGCGGCGAGGACATCACCGCGTCGACCGCATCGCTCCAGCGCGTCGCCGAGGTTCGTTGGACGTGCCTGTTCACATCGAACTCCGCGTCGTCAACCCAGACAGGATCGTTTAGCCCGAACGGAACCGCGGCCAGCCGCTGGCGATAGCGCGGCGCGCGCCTCAAACGGCTGTGGATGTGCTCCCGAAGCTCCTCAAAGTCCGGCGCCGGCCGCCCGCCCGGCGCCTTGAACACGGCCGCCCAGCCGACGTGCATGTGGGCGGTCGGGCTCTCGACCTCCAGGAACGAGGCGTCAAGCGAAGTCAACCGGCTGTCGGACACGCGCTCCCTCCCATCGAGTCCCACGAGCGGCCGGGCTCGTCTCCCACCAGCGGCTAGCAGTGCGAGCGCTCAAGATGCGCATAGCGAGCATCCCTTTCGCCGCCCTCCCGGCCGTTGCTCCAGACCCGTCCTACCCGGCCGGGGTTCAGGCCGCGGTACGCCTTGATCGCTTGCCCGACACGACGATCACCGCCGTCGCGATGCAGTTCGCCGCGACGTCGTGCCGCTCGTTGCGACTGCTTGGTGCTGGCCATCGCTCCTCCACCTCCGGTGCCCTCTGTGGCGGCTCGCGCGGAAGGAAGAGGGATAGACCCAGCGAGCGAGTTGGTACACCGATCGTACTCTCTTCCCACCTGGGACGGATCGCCGCAGAACCCGCGAACGATTCGACGTCTGCGTCGACGACGAGGGGGGTGGTGCCGCCGCTGGTGCGTGCAATGAGCCGCGGTGCGAGGTCAGGGCAATCTGGGAGGATCACGACCACGAGTACGACCGTGGCCGGTGCGGTCGACCATCATGGGGCCGGCCGCTCGTTTTTCATGATCCTGGGACTGTTACTGGCGCTCGCCTCGGCCCTGGCCACCAACCTCGCCTTTCTGTTCAAGCACCGCGGTGCGGTGCTCGCCCCACCGGTCCGGGTCCGCCATCCGCTGCGCAGCGCCGCCGGTCTGCTTCGCTCCAGATGGTTCCTGGTCGGCTGGATCGTGGCGATCGTCGCGTGGGGTCTGCACGTCGGCGCGCTCTCGCTCGCGCCGTTGTCGATCGTGCAGGCGGTCCTCTCCGGCGGGCTCGTCTTCCTCGCCGTGTTCGCCGAGCGCTTCTTCGGCTTTCACCTCGGACGCCGACAATGGGTCGGCCTGACGATCACCGCGGCCGGGCTCGCTGTCATCGGACTGACCGGCGGCGGCGTCCACCACCCCCAGCGCGCCTCGCTGGCGGCGCTGATCGCGGTCGAGGGCGCGATCTTTTTGGTCGTCGCCGTGCTGGTGAGGGTCTCGACCCGCCGCCGCGTCCTGCCGCGCGCCGAGGGGCTGCTCCTCGGCGCGGTCGCCGGCGCGCTGTGGGGCGTGTCCGATGTCGCGATCAAGTGGCTCACCGAGGCGGCACCGGGACCGCTGCTCGGGTTGCTGAGCCCGTGGACGCTGACCGCGCTGATCGCCGGCGTGATCGCGTTCTACGCCTCCGCCCGCAGCCTCCAAATCGGCGACGGCGTCGAGGTCATCGCGATCACCTCCGTGGCCGCCAACCTCACCGCCATCATCGGCGGCATCCTCGTCTTCCACGACCCGATCGGCTCCGGCCCACTCGAGATCGGCGCCCGCTTCGTCGCCTTCTGCCTCGTCATCGCCGGGGCGGCGCTCATGCCCGCCCCGATGCGCGCCACCCCCGACGCGGCCTAGCGCGACCGGCCGACCACGCTCCACCGCCGCCGTAGGCATGGCTGAGCTCGCGGTTTGTCTGCACCTGGCCGGCGCCTTCTTTGGCCCGCGTCGCCGCCTGCCCGGCAGCCACCTCGGCCCTGTCTAGCATTGGCTTGCGCTGAATACCGGACGGCGGGCGAAGATCCTGAAGGCATGAGGGTCGGTCGCCGCGCGAAGGACGAGTTCTGACCGCGGCCGGAGAGCGCGTCGCAGGCGGGCTATCCTGTCGTCATGTCCGTCACCTCGGGCAGCGGCGAGGCGCAGCCCGACGCAGAGCGGGAAGCGCGGCGGGCGGCCCGGCGCGAGCGCGGAGAGGCTCCGGCGGAGCGCCGGGGGGTGATGATCCCCAGCGGCCGCGAGCGCCTGCCGCTGGAGGCGCCGCTCATGCGGGTCGTAACCACTGGCGGCATCGTCGGGATCGGGGTGGTGATCGTGGTGATCGCGGCCATCATGATTTGGCAGGACTCCAAGTGGTGGCTGATCGGTCTGGTGGTGTCGATCGTGTCGGTCGTGTTGGCCGCCGTGCTTTGGTCCTCGCGGCGGTTGTGAGCGCGCGCCTGCCCGGCTGTTCCTGGGCGAGACCACGCCGAGCCGGGCGTCGTGGCCGAGAGGCGGCTGTGGCGCGAGCGCTGCTCACGCCCTTCACGCCCTTCACCGATCGCGTGCGGCTGGCCCCGGCCGACGAGCGCGCTTATACCGGGATACGCCGACAGCGAGCGGCACAAGGGTTCGAGGTCGTCTACGTCGGCTTCGAGCCACCGCGAGAGGCCACCGCGAGAGGCCACCGCGCAGGACCGCCGAGAGCCCGGGGAGTGATGTCCAAGCGGGGGCGCGCGGGCCTGCCGGCGATGCCCTGCGCGAGATATCGGCTGCGGGAATGGCCTAGGTGCGGTAGCGCCGTCGGCTCTGGATCAGCGCGTGGTTGAGGATCGCCTCGTCGTCGTCCTCGCGAGCGACCACGACGAGCTTGTTCCAGGCGCCCGGGTGGACGACGCGCTCGTTGTAGAGCTGGGTCCGAAAGCGTTCGCTGTAGACGGCCGGAAGCGCGTCACCGACGCCGTACATGCGCCGCCCTCCGTCGCTGCCGCGGATGACCGCGACGAGCTCGCGGGTCTGTTCGTAGTCGTCGGCCGCCACAAACTCGACCAGCGGCTGTTGGGGGGATCCAGCGCTCAGGAAGGCGACGACGTACTTTCGGTCGCGGCCCCACCTGTTCTTGCGGATGGTCTCGCCAAGCCCGACCTGGACTGCGCCTTCGGCCCGAGTCGTGCCTAAGAACACGCGGTAGGGCCTATAGCGATCGCGCCCGTCCGGCCACCGATACGACTCGCCCTCCCGCTCCCGCAGCAGGCGCCAATCCTCCGGAAGGTCCAGGGGTCCCCCGCGAGCGCGGGCGCCCGCGTTGTCTGAGGCACCGTCGGCAGCCACGTGTTCGATGATCGGACTGGCGAAACCCGCCTCCGCGAGCCGAGTCAGCAGCGGGCCGAGCTCGCGATCCGGAACGTGCTGCACGGTCACCGAGAATGGGCACATCGCAAGCCTCCTGCATTCGTAACGTAGAAAAACCTAGCTACGTAAACAACCGTTGTCCAGAAGCTGCTAGTGTACGTCGTGCGCCAAGACCCACCACCGACGTCGTCGAGCTCCCGAAGTTCCCTTCGACTGTCACATCGGGCCCGAGCGCATCAGGAGGACTCAACCGAGTTCTCCGCCCCAGAGAAGAGAGTTGGACCCATCATGTTTGCCACCATTCGACGCTACGAGGCGATCGACCAGGGCCGCACCAACGAGCTCGTCAAGAAGGCCGACGAGACCCTCCTCCCGAGCCTGCGCGAGCTGCCGGGCTTCAGCGGCTACTACCTCATCGAGGCCGGCAACGGCGTCATGAGCTCCATCGGCTTCTTCGACACCGCGGAGCACGCCGACGAGTCGACCCGACTCGCATCCAACTGGGTGCGCGAGCAGAAGCTGGAGACCGCACTCCCGAACCCGCCCAAGATCACGAGCGGCGAGGTCGTCGTTCAGAAGACGAGCGAGCTCGTCCAGGCGTAACAGCCACGAGGCAGCTTGCTGTAGGAGAGGAGGCCCGGTAATGCGGGCCTCCTTGTCTCATGAGGCGGATCCACAAGCGTCCGCGGAGTTGGCACCTCGGGGTCGGACCAGTGGTGTCGATCGCTTCACTCGATGTCGCGCTTTCGGCGCGGTGCCCGCGCCGTCTCCGGTCAACCGGCGGTCCTGTAGCTTCGTTGAATGGCCTTCCTCGGTGCGCTGATCGGTAGCGGCGGTGCCGGTCGCGGGTAACGAACCGATCGGCCCGGCCCCGGGACCGCGCGGCGCGAGTCGGCTGACCGAACTGACTGCTGGTCTCCGCGGCTTCGGGCGCCGCCGACGTACGCTGATCACGGTCTTGGGCTCGCTGACCACCGCGGCGATCCTTGCGTTGCTGCTCGCCGGGCGCCACGACGAGTTCGCGGCCGCGCTCTCCGGCGCCACGGCGTGGGTGCTCGCCGTGACGGTGCTGCTGCAGATCGTCGCGCTGCTCGCGCGCAGCGAGGCGTGGCATCTGACCATCCAGGAGGCCGGCGGGACGGTCGACCGCCGCGTTCTCTATCGCGCGTCGAGCATGGGCGTCCTGGGCGGCCTGCTCAACGCGCAGGCGGCGGTAGCCGCTCGGATCGCCGCGCTCCGCCGCTCGTCCCCGGACGTCAGCCCCCAGGTGCCGACGCTGATCGCCGCGGAGTTTCCGATCCTCGCCGTCGAGGCGGCGCTGGCCGCGCTGACGTCGTTCACCCTGGTGGGGCCGCTCGGCCTGCCGTGGTGGCTGCCGCTCGTCTGCCTTGCGGTGATCGGGGTGGCCAGCGCCGGCCTGCGACAGCTCGCCCTCTCGAAGGGGCGCGAGCTGTGGAGGGGGCTCGCCATAGTCCGCAGCCTGCCCAACGGAAGCCGCCTGATCGGCTTCGTGCTGGTGGCCGTGTTCGCGCAGGTCTTCCGCAACTGGATGCTGCTGCACGCGGTCGGGGTCAACGCCTCGTTCTTCGACGCCATCGCCGTGTTGATCGCGGTCGTGACGCTCGCTCAGCTGCCGGTCGGTCCCAGCGTCGGCGCCGCAGCCGCGGTGCTCATACTCGGCAGCGACGGGGTGGCGGCGGCAGCGGCCGCCGGCGTGCTGCTGACTGTGACCGGCACGGTCGGCGGACTGTGCTTCGCCGCGTGGGCCGGCGCCGACAAGCTCTGGTCCCTCAGTCGCGGGGCGACGTTGCGGCGTGGTCGGGTCCGAGCCCCGAGGTCGCGCTGAGGCTCGCGGACGTCCGTGCATGCGCCTGGGCGCACCAGGGTCGAAGAGCATCCCGACCGATCGGGCACGCTCGCGCCCATCGCGTACCCGGGCGTCCTGACGGCGGTCGAGATCGCGAGAGTCCGACGGTTCGACCCTCGGGGGAGGCGACCGGGCGCGGCTAACCGGCGCCGCGCTCGCGCTCCTGGATGGCGTGCTGCTCGGCGCGCAGCTCGGCCACGGTCTTGCCACCGGTGCCGAACACGCCCTGCAGCTTCCAGCGGGAGTCGCGCTTCGCCGGCCAAACGAGCCAGATCAGCACGCCCACCACGCTCAGGAGCAGGCCGAAGGCCAGACCGAGCTTCTCGCTGTAGCCCTTCCGGGCCGATAGATAAGAGGCCGCAATTGCCGACACGAGCCACAGGTAAGTGAGCCAGAGCGCCTTCGATCCGATGACGGCGAGCTCGAGCTTCATGCGCCCAGGTAGGCCTTCTGAACGTCGGGGTTGGTCCGCAGCTTGGCCGACTCGTCCTCGATCGCAACCGTGCCGGTCTCGAGCACGTAGCCCCGCTTCGACACGTCCAGCGCATAGTTCGCGTTCTGCTCCACGAGCAGGATCGTGGTGCCCTGGCGGTTGATCTCGGCGATCGTCTCGTAGATCCGCTCCACGAGAATCGGGGCGATGCCCATCGAGGGCTCGTCGAGCAGCAGCAGCTTTGGGTTCGCCATCAGCGCCCGCCCGATCGCGAGCATCTGCTGCTCGCCGCCGGACATGGTTCCGCCCTTCTGGCGCTCGCGCTCCTTGAGTCGCGGAAACAGCGCGAAAACTCGCTCTATGTCCCTGTGGATCTCCGCGCGGTCCTTGCGCAGGTAGGCGCCGAGGTCGAGGTTCTCGCGCACCGTCATACGCGAGAACACGTGGCGCCCCTCCGGCGACTGAGAGATGCCCATCTGGACGATCTCCTGCGGCGGCACCTCGCCGATCTCCTTGCCGTCGAACTTGATCGAACCCTCACGCGGCGGTGTGAGGCCCGAGATCGAGCGCAGCGTCGTGGACTTGCCGGCACCGTTCGAGCCGATCAGGGTGACGACCTCGCCCTCTTCGACCCGCAGCGACACGCCCTTGAGCGCCTCGATGTTGCCGTAGAACGTGTGCAGATCGCTGACTTCCAGTAAGGCCATCAGACCTGGCCTCCGTCCACGCGTCGGGTGGCGCCCGCCTCGGCCTCCTTCTCGCCCTGCTTGCCGAGATAGGCCTCCACGACGCGCTCGTTCTTTCGCACCTCCTCGGGCGAGCCCTCGGCGATCTGCTGGCCGTGGTCGAGCACCGTGATGCGCTCAGATACCCCCATTACCACCTGCATGTCGTGTTCGATCAGCAGGATCGTGAGGCCGCGCTCGTCCCGCAGCTTGCGCATGAACCCGGTCAGTGCGGCCGACTCCTGCGGGTTCATGCCCGCCGTCGGCTCGTCGAGCAGCAACAGCTTCGGGTCGGACGCCAGCGCGCGGGCGATCTCGAGCCGGCGCTGGTCGCCGTAGGAGAGGTTGACCGACATCAGTTCGTGCTGGCTCTCGGGAATGCCGACGTAAGCGAGCGTCTCGCGCGCCTTGTCCTCGACGGCCTTCTCCTCCCTGCGCACCCACGGCGCGCGGAAGATGGACCCGAAGAGCCCCGCCCGCATGCGGGCGTTTTGCCCCACCATGACGTTCTCGAGCGCGGTCATTGTCGCGAACAGGCGGATGTTCTGGAAGGTGCGGGCCACGCCGTCCTTCATGATCAGGTCGGGCCGCCGCCCGGTGACGTTCCGGCCGTTGAAGGAGATGCGCCCGTATGTCGGCCGGTAGAGGCCGGTCAGCATGTTGAAGAAAGTGGTCTTACCGGCGCCGTTCGGGCCGATGATCGAGACGATCGAGCGTTCCGGGATCTGGAATGTGATGTCCTCCACGGCGACAAGTCCGCCGAAGACCTTCGTGATGTTCTCCGCGGTGAGCAGCGGTGGGCCCGCGAGGCCGCCGTCGGCGCTCGGCATAGGTGCGTCGTTCATGCGCGCGCCTCGTACATTGCCTCGGCCGGGCCTAGCTCGGTGTCGCCCGCCCCGACCCCCTCGGTGAGCTCGAGCTTCCGTCTTCGCTCGGGGATGAGGCCCTCGGGCCGCAGCACCATCATGATCACGAGCAGGAACCCGAAGATGCCGAACGACAGCTCGGTGAGGTCGAAGTCGAGCCCGACCTTGGACGGATAGTCGTTGAAGACGTCCGGAATGAGGTTGTTGTTGATGAACGAGAGCACGATCGCGCCGAGCATGACGCCCTCGATCGAGCCCAGCCCGCCGAGGATGACCATCGCGAGCACGAAGATCGAGAACGCGAACTGGAACTGGTCGGCGTTGACCGTGTTCAGGTACGAGGCCAGGAAGGCGCCCGCCACGCCGCCGAAGGCGGCGCCGGTGCCGTAGGCGAGCAGCTTGGTCTTCACCAGCGGGACGCCCATCGAGGCGGCGGCGACCTCGTCCTCGCGCAGCGCGATCCAAGCACGCCCGAGGCGCGAGTCGCGCAGGCGGTAGTTCACGAACAGCGCGATGAAGACCATCGTGAGCGCCACGAAGTACCACGGTCTGAGCTCGAGCGATTGGAACGGCTCGAGGAAGGGCAGGTCGATCTTGTCGATCGGGGTGATCCCCTGGCGGCCGTTCGTGAGCTTCTGGCCGCGGACCACGAGCTCGTCGCCGTTGATGACGATACGGCCGATGATCTCGCCGAAGGCTAGTGTGACGATGGCGATGTAGTCGCCGCGCAGCCGCAGCGTCGGCAAGCCGATGAGCATGCCCGCGATCGTCGTGATGACGATCGCGATCAGGATCACCAGCAGGAAGTTCATGTGGATGCCGGGCAGGGTCGAGGCCGGCTCGCCGACGAGCAGCGAGAACCCCTCGCCGCCCCCCGCGCTGGAGAAGAAACCGGACATGAACCAGCCCGCGGTGAGCGAGCCGAGCGCGAAGAAGGCCACGTAGCCCAGGTCAAGCAGCCCGGCGAAGCCAACAACGATGTTGAGGCCAAGCGCGAAGCAGGTGTAGGCGAGCGCCAGGGTGGCGTCCTCGATGAAGCCGCCACCGGACTCCTGGAAGAACGGCAGCACGATCGCCCAGACGAGCAGCGCGACCAGAGTCCCCCGGACGACCCGCCGGTTCTCGTGGAAGACCGTGCGCACGGCGATCAGCGCCCACAGGACGAACCCCATGAACAGGTTCATCTCGATCTGGCTCGCCATCCAGAGCGTGACCGGTAGGGCGACCGCGAGCGCGATCAGCGTGCGGTTCTCCACGTGCGTCCCGCGAACGGCGGCGGCGGCCGAGCTCATCCTGCCTCCCGCGTCTCTTCACCGAGCAGGCCCGACGGCCGGAAGACCATGATCATCACCAGGTAGGCGAAGACGATCGCCGGGGTCCACTCGCCTCCGATCCGATTGTCCGAGATCTGCTGGATGATCCCGATGATCAAGCCGCCGAGCACGGCGCCTTGGAGGTTGCCGATGCCGCCCATCACGGCCGCGGTGAACGCGATCAGGCCGGCCTGGAAGCCCTGGAGGAACCAGATCGTGGTCTGGTACAGCGCGTAGATCAGCCCGGCAGCGCCGGCCATGATGCCGCCGATCAGGAACGTCAGCGAGATCGTAGTGTCGACGTTGATGCCCATGAGCCGCGCGGCCTCCGGGTCCTGCGCCGTCGCCCGCATCGCTCGCCCCAGACGGCTCTGGCTTATGAAGGTGGTCAGCAGCAGTACGAGTGGGATGGTGGCCGCGATCGCGAGCACGTCGCCCCGCGAGATCGAGACGCCGCCGATGTTGAAGAGCTCCTTCTGGGCGTCGATCAGGTCGGGGATGCCCTCGGGCGAGCCGCCGATCCAGAGGATGCCCACGTTCTGGAGGATGAAGCTGAAGCCGATCGCCGTGATCAGCGGCGCCAGCTTGGGCGCGTTGCGTAATGGTCGGTAGGCGACCCGCTCGATCATCGTGTTGAGCGAGCCGCTTGCCAGCATTGCCAAGACCAGCGTGAGGAGCAGGCCGAGGATCAGCCCGCCGATGCCCGTCGAGGCGGTGAGACCGAGCGTGCTGAACAGGCCCGCCGACACGAGCGAGCCGATCATGAATACCTCGCCGTGAGCGAAGTTGATCAGCTCGATGATTCCGTAGACGAGCGTGTAGCCGAGCGCCACGAGTGCCCAGATGGAGCCGTTCGAGAGGCCGTCGACGATGTTGTTGCCCAGGCGGGCGAGGCTGCCGTCCTGGCTGATGTCCTGAATGCCGTAGACGACCGGAAGCGCGAGCAGGAGCGCGATCAGCCCGTACTCGCCTATGTACCCGCGCACCCTGTCCCAGGTGTTCCTCTTGACGGGTAGCCGGGCGGCTTCAGTGCTGGCCTCCAAGATCCTCCCTCGTCGTCCCTGCGGATTCAATCAGAGACGGGGGGTGGCCCGCCAGGGCCCACCCCCCGCTCAGATTACCGGCCCCTGGGATCAGCCGCCAGCCTGGGCCTGAATCGTCTTGTCGAACGTCAGCTCGCCGTCCTTGATCGTGTAGACGCCGTAGTCGGTGAGCGTGGTGTCGCCGTTCTCGTCGATGTCGTAGGTGCCGAGCACCGACTTGCGCCCCTTCGTCTGGAAGAGCGCGTCGATCATCGCCTGCTTGTCCGAGCAATCGCTGCCCAGCTTCTTGCAGGTGTCGAGCACTAGCTTCATGGCCTCGTAGCCGTAGATGGCGTACGGGTCGGGGTTCGGCTCGTTGTACTTCTTCTCGAACTCCGTGAAGAACTTCTTGCCCTCCGGCGGGTACTCGTCCGGCGAGAGCGTCGCGACCGTGACTTTCGTCTTGGCCTGCACGTCCGCCGGGATGCCGCCCTCCTTCGGGTCGGAGAAGCCGGACTCGGCCACGCCATCGGGCCCGTACAGGTTTATGTCGGGCAGCGCGGCGTGCACGTCCTTGTAGAGCTGCACCGCGCCGTTCGCGGTGATGCCCGAGAACACGAAGCAGTCCGTACCGGCGGACTTCATCGCGGCCGCCTGGGAGCGGAAGTTGGGCGCCTTCGGGTCGATGCCCTCGTTGGCGAGGACCTTGAGTCCGATCTCCTTCGCGGAGTTCTCGATGTTCGTCGCCAGGCCCGCCCCGTAGACCTCCTTGTCGTTGAGGATGTAGGCGTTCCCACAGCCCTCGCTCTTCATCAGCGACGCCAGCGCGGCGCCCTGGATCGTGTCCTTCGGCACGATGCGCAGGTAGTGGCGGTTGCCGGTCGGGTAGTACTTCTCCGGCTCGCCCTCATCGGCTCCGGGCTCGTCCGAGGTCAGGCCGACGGCGGTGTTCGCCGGGCTGATCTGGGCGATCGGCACCTCGTTCAGAATCGGGATCGAGATCGCGCTCGCCCCCGAGTTGAACTCGCCGATATACGCAATCGCGGCGTCGTCCTGCGCCACCTTGCGGGCGTTCGCCGAGGCCGCCTCAGGCGTCCACGTCCCGGCCTGCGCCGTCGAGTCGTCGAGCGACGTGTACTTGATCTTGTAGTCGCCCGCCTTGCCACCCGCCTGCTCGACGGCGAGCTTGATGCCCTCGACCATCGCGGTGGTCTGTGGACGAGAAGCGCCCTGAAGCGGAAGCGATGAATAGACGTCTAGTGTGCTGCCGCCCCCGCCACCTCCGCCGCCGCCCCCGTCGTCGTCATCGCCGCAGGCGCTGACGGTGAGGGCGAACACGGCGAACAGGCAGCTGAGCAGCGCCAGCCAACGTACTCGCAACATGTCCCTCCTAAAGAGATGGCTCCAACCTGCGCGGGGGATCCTACGCGCGGATCAGGACGACGCGCAATTCGGGCGATGAGGCTTAACGCGGAGAAAATCTGGCTCACGAAGCTCCTCCGACGAGCCGCTCGAACTCGAAGCGGCCGTTTCGCAGCCCATAGAGCGCGAACCGCTCCCCGTCGACGTCGCCGGTGGCCCGCACCTCGTACACGCCGAGCTTCGAGCGGCGGGTGCGGATCGCCAGGGCCGCGGCGATCACGCGCCTGCGGTCGGGGCCCGCCTCCGCGATCGCGTCCAGGACGAGGCGCATGGCCTCGTACCCGTAGACCGCCTCGGGCCGAGCCACGTACGGGCCCTCGAGCTTCCGCAGGCGACGCAGCAGCCGCCGGCCCGAGCGTGGGAGCTCGGAGGGCGGCTTGAACGGGCTGTAGGCCTCCACCTTCCACGGCGCCGCCGGGATCGGCCGGTCCCGGACGAGCATCCCGCTGGTCCCGAAGACGGGAATCCCGGGCATGTCCCTGTCGATGGCCGCCAGCAGGCGGCCCATGCCCGGGCCCGCCACACCCGCAAACACCACCGCATCGGGGCGGCTGTCGGCGACCGAGCGAGCAATGTCCGGCATGTCGTCAACCCGCCCGCTGTACTCCTCCGAGCCGACCGGCGCCGGCCCGTCGCGGCGGGCGCGGGCGACGATCTCGCCGGCCAGCTCACGGCCGTAGATCTCCGAGTCGTAGAGGACGGCGAGCCGCTCCGCTCCGGTCGCTCGAATCTGCTCGAGCATGGTCTCGGCCTGGAGGAGATCGTTCGGGACCAGGCGCAGGAAGTTGCGGACCCCCGTCGGGTAGTACCGAGCGGGTCCGGCCCGCGGGCGGCCGGGCGGCTCCCGGGTCAGGCTCGTGAGCCCGTCGCCCGGGGACACCTGGAGGATGCCGGCGTCGTTCGTGATCGGCACCGAGACCGCCGACCCCCCGTAGTCGAGCTCGCCCAGGTACGCGATCGTGGTGGGGTCGTCCGCAGCCCGCTCGGCGTTGGCGTTCACCAGGCCGGGATCCCACAGGCGGTCGCCGCGATCTGTGGAGTCGAGCCCGAGGAGCCGCACCCGTAGGCCCCCCGCGCGGCCGCCCGCGTCGGCGAGCGCAAGCCGTTGCCCCGCGGCGACCGCCCCGCCCGCGGCGCGGGATACGCCGTGCAGGGGCAGGCTCGTGTAAACGGTCACCGTGCCGCCGGAGATGCGCGAGCTCTCCTCACGGGGGCCGCGGCCGAGGCAGCCGCCGAGAGCGAAGGCGGCGGCGAGGCACAGCAGGGTTGCGAGGGTTCGATTTGACGCCAAACCGAGGATTGTGACGAGGCGGGTTATCTTCCAGGCGTGAGAATCGGCGTCCTGACGGGAGGAGGCGACTGTCCTGGCCTGAACGCGGTGATCAGGGCGATCGTGCGCAAGGGGATCGACCGCTACGGCCATGCGATCGTCGGCTTTCGCGACGGCTGGCGCGGGCCGCTCGAGAACGCCTACGAGGAGCTGACGATCGAGTCCACGCGCGGAATCCTCCCGCGGGGCGGGACCATCCTGCGCAGCTCGCGCACCAATCCCTTCGCGCGCGACGACGGCCCGGACCGGATCCGCGAGAACCTCACAACCCTCCACCTGGACGCGCTGATCGCGATCGGTGGGGAAGACACTCTGGGCGCCGCCGCCAGGCTTCACGGCGACCATGGCCTGCCGGTCGTGGGCGTGCCGAAGACGATCGACAACGACCTCGGCGGCACCGACATGACATTCGGCTTCGACACCGCCGTGCAGATCGCCACCGAGGCGATCGACCGTCTGCACACGACGGCCGAGTCGCACAACCGCGTGATGATCGTCGAGGTGATGGGCCGCCACGCCGGTTGGATCGCGCTCCACTCGGGCCTGGCGGGCGGCGCCGACGTGATCCTGATCCCGGAGCGCCCCTTCGACATCGAGGAGGTGGTGCGCCTGATCCGCCGCCGCCACTCGCGCGGGCGCTACTTCTCGATCGTCGTCGTGGCCGAGGGGGCGCTGCCCATGGAGGGCACGATGGAGACGGTCGAGGGCGCCCAGGACGAGTTCGGCCACGCCCGACTAGGCGGTATCGGCCAGCGGCTCGAGCGGGAGATCGAGGAGCGCACGGGCTTCGACGCGCGCGCGACCGTGCTCGGGCACATCCAGCGGGGCGGCACGCCAACCGCCTTCGATCGCGTTCTCGCGACCAGGCTGGGGCTCGCCGCGGTCGATGCGGCGAACGAGGAACGCTGGGGGGTCATGCCGGCGCTGCGCGGCACCCGCATCGAGCTGGTCCCGCTCTCGGAAGCCGTCGCCGACCTCCGCACCGTGCCCGACGACGAGTACGAGGCCGCGGAGACGTTTTTCGGCTAGAAGCCGCTCGGCTCCTCAGGCGAGCCCGGCTCCCGTCCTCGAACCTGGTCGAGGAACGGCCTCAACAGGACGATCGCAGCGGCGGTGACGACCATTGCCGCCGTCAGCAGGAAGGCGTCGAACGACTTGATCCCGAACGCCCAGGCGGCGATCCACCAGACCAGGCCGACGGTGAGCGCCACCAGGATGATCATCCGCCGCCGGTCCGCTCGGCAATCGTCTTTCGCACATTCGTGACCGCGTTGAAGGCGCTCTTCATCATGCGGTCTGCACCGGACCCCTCGGGCGGCAGCATGCCCACCTGACGCGCGAACGCCGCGCCGTCGTAGTAGGACGTGTTGCTCACCGTCTGGCCGTCCTCGATCTCCATCAGGTCGAGGCCGCGCAGCTCGACGTGCTTGCCCGTCGGCTCGATTCCCTGGAACGGCCCGCCGGTGAAGTTGCCGCTCATGCGCCACTCGACGGCGGCCTGCGTCTCGCCCGCGACCACCCGGGTAACCGTGGTCTCGAGGTCGGGCACCGCAGCGAAGGCCTCGCGGAAGAAGTCGACGAGGGCCTGGCGGCCGCGAAACACCCCGATCGGCACGATGTCGACCACGCAGTCCTCGCGATAGTGCTCGCCGATCACCTCCGCGTCGCGGCGGGCGAGCGCGTCGTACGCGCTCCGTGCGTGCTGCTCGACGACCTTGCGCCTCGGGGTTCTGCGCCGCGTCGGCTTGGCCTCGGCGGGCTCCTGCGGTCCTGCGGTGTCCTCTGTCTTCGTCTCGGCCATGGTGGGGGCACCCTACCGCGATCTTGGCGCCCGAAGGGGCCTGCGCCCGTCTCACGCGCGCGGCGGCGGGCCGAGCCGCGCGTGGTCAGGCGGCTGGAGCGGCGAGGGCTTCGGCGAGCCCGGCGATCACGTCTCGGACCTCCTCGGCCCCACCCTCGTCAACCGCCCGCACGATGCGGCTGCCGACGATCACCCCATCGGCGATTCGCGCCACGGTGCGGGCCTGGGGCGGGGTGGAGATCCCGAAGCCGACGGCCACCGGCAGCTCCGTCGAGGCGCGCACACGGGCGACGGTCTCCTCGAGACCCGGGGGCAACTCGCCGCGCTCCCCCGTTATGCCGGTGAGCGACACCGTGTACACGAAGCCGCGGGCGCCGAGCCCGATCTCCGCCACCCGCTCCGGCGTGGTGGTGGGCGCGACGAGGGGCACCAGCGCCAGACCCTCAGAGTCGCACGCGGCGCGCACTTCGCCGGCCTCGTCGTGCGGCAGATCGGGCACGATCAGGCCGGCCGCCCCCGCCGACGCCGCGCGGAGGGCGAACGCCTCGGGGCCTGCGCTCAGCACCACGTTCGCGTAGACCATGAGGACCACCGGCAGCCGGTCGGCCAGTCCCTCGCACACGCGGAGCACGCCATGCGGGGTGGCGCCCGCGGCCAAGGCCGCGGTGGCCGCCGAGTGGATCACGGGTCCGTCCGCCAGCGGGTCGGAGAAGGGAATGCCGAGCTCGAGCAGGTCGGCGCCGGCGTCGGCCGCGGCGAGCCCGGCGGCGAGCGACGTGTCGAGATCGGGAAAGCCGCCCATGAGGTACGGCATCAGCGCCGCCGCCTTCTGGTGCTCGGCGAATGCGCTCGCGATCCGGCCGCTGCCGGTCGTGGCCACGCTCATTCGGCGCCAGCCCCAAGTAGTAACTCGAGCACCTCCGCGAGGTCTTTGTCCCCACGCCCCGAGAGGGTCACGAGGTCGAGCCCCGCCGACGGGTTTCGGAACAACCAGGCCAGCGCGTGGGCCGGCTCGAGCGCGGGCAGGATGCCCTCGAGCTCGGCGACCTTGCGGAATGCCGCCAGAGCCTCACCGTCCCCCACCGCCACGTATCGCACCCTTCCGGTGTCGCGCAACCAGGCGTGCTCCGGCCCCGAGCCGGGATAGTCGAGTCCAGCCGACACCGAATGGGCCTCCAGGATCTGGCCCTCCTCGTCCTGGAGCACCGCGGACATGGCGCCGTGCAGCACGCCGCGCGCCCCCGTGGTGAGCGGGGCCGAGTGGCGGCGGGTCTCGAGACCCTCCCCACCCGCCTCGACACCGATCAGCTCGACATCCGGATCTGCGACGAAGCCCGCAAAGGTGCCGATGGCGTTGGAGCCGCCGCCAACGCAGGCGAGCACCCGATCGGGCAGCTGTCCCGCCTGCTCGAGGACCTGGGCGCGAGCCTCTTCGCCGAGCGTGCGCTGCAGGTCGCGCACCAGCGCCGGATACGGGGCCGGCCCCACCGCGGACCCGATGATGTAGTGGGTGGTACTCACGTTCGTAACCCAGTCGCGGATAGCCGCCGACACGGCCTCCTTCAGGGTGCGCGCGCCCGCTTCCACGCCCACCACCTCGGCGCCCAGCAGATGCATCCGCTGCACGTTCGGCCGCTGGCGACGCATGTCCTCGGTGCCCATGTAGACGACGCACTCGAGCCCGAGCAGCGCGCAGGCCGTGGCCGAGGCCACCCCGTGCTGCCCGGCGCCGGTCTCGGCGATCACCCGCGGCTTGCCCATCCGGCGCGCAAGCAGCGCCTGGCCGAGCGCATTGTTGATCTTGTGCGAGCCTGTGTGGGTCAGATCCTCGCGCTTCAGCCACACCTCCCCGCCGGTCAGCTCCGACAGCCGGCGCGCGTGGTAGAGCGGCGTCGGCCGGCCGACGTAGTCGCGCAGCAGCCCCGCCAGCTCGTCCTGGAACCCCGGGTCCGAACGCGCCGCGAGCCACTCGCGCTCCAGCTCGTCGAGCGCCGGAATCAGCGTCTCGGGCACATATCGGCCGCCGTACGGGCCGAAGCGCCGCTCGACCGCGGGGACGCTCACTGCGCCCCCGACTGAGTCATCGTTCGTCGCTGGACGCGGACGAGGACGAGGGAGGGGACGCTCATACGGCGACTCGATCGGCCGCCTCGACGGCGCGGAAGAAGGCCTTCAGCTTCGCGGGATCCTTGCGGCCCGGCTCGGCCTCGGTGCCGCTGGCGGTGTCGACCGCGAAGGGCCGGGCCGCGGCGATCGCCTCGCCAACGTTCTCGGGCGTGAGGCCGCCCGAGAGCACGACCGGCGGCTCTCCCCCATGCTCTCGCGCGAGCTCCCAGGCGAAGGTTTCGCCGGTGCCGCCCGGGGTCCGCGGCGAGTAGGCGTCGAGCAGGTGGAAGTCCGTGTGGAAGCGCTGGAGGTCCCGGACCTGGGCGGCATCCCTCACGCGCACGGCCTTCATCACCTTGCAGCCGGTGCGGCGTGCCGCCTCGCGGCAGTACGCCGGGCCCTCGTCACCGTGGAGCTGCACGAGCGTCAGCCCGCAGCGGTCGGCGGTCGAGGCGACCTCGTCGAGCGTCGCGTTCACGAACACGCCGGCGAGCTGAAGCCGGCGGCGGAGCTCGGCCCCGATCGCCTCGGCGTCCTCGATCGCGCACTGCCGGGGGCTGTCGGGCCAGAAGACCATCCCGATCGCCCAGGCGCCAAGTTCAGCCGCCCGGCGAGCATCCGCCGGGCGGGTGATTCCGCAGATCTTCACGCGGGTCATGCCCGCCTATGGTCGCAGCCTCGCGGGCCGTTGGTGCGACCCGCGGCGACTGCAGCTACGGCAGCGGGAACAGCCCGCCGCCGCCCTGGTCGTCGGGCTGCTGCGGCTGGGAGCTGCTGCTCAGCTCGTCGGGCCGCTCGCCGAGCTTCACCTTCGCCGTCTTCAGGTCGTTGCCGCGGTAGTACTGGACCTCGATCGTGTCGCCGGGATGGTTGTCCTCGATCGCCGCGGCCACGTCGCCCGAGTTCTGGATCTCCTCGCCGTCGACCTTTACAAGCAGGTCGCCGCCGCTCGTGACGTTGTTGCTCGTGTCGTTGCCCTCGCTGCCGCGCAGGCCGGCGTTGTCGGCCGGACCGTTGTCCACGGCCTGCTGGATCAGTGCGCCATGGTCCACGGGCAGGTCGAGGTCCTTCGCGACGTCCTCGTCCACGTCGGCCATCGTCACTCCGAGGTAGGCGCGCTTGATCTCGTCGCCCTGCCGCAGGTCGGGGAGCAGCGACTTGGCCGTGTTGATCGGAATCGCGAACCCGATCCCCACGGAGCCCTGGCTCGTGCCGCCCGTGGCGATCTGGGAGTTGATCCCGATCACGTGGCCGTTCCCGTCGAGCAGCGGGCCGCCCGAGTTGCCGGGGTTGATCGATGCGTCGGTCTGGATGACGTTCCGGATCTGGAAGCCGTTCGGAGCCGTTATCTCGCGCTGGAGCGCCGACACGATTCCGGTGGTCACCGTGCGCTGGAAGCCGAACGGGTTGCCGATCGCAACCACCGGATCGCCGACCTCCGCCTGGGAGGAGTCGCCGAGCGGCATCGCGACGAGGTTCTCCACGTCGCTCGGGTCGATCTTCAGCACCGCGAGGTCGGTGGACTCGTCGACTCCCTTCACCTCGGCGTCGGTGGCGTCGCCGTTCTCGCTGAAGCTGACGCTGACGTTGTCGGCGCCGGACACGACGTGCGCGTTGGTGAGGATCGTGCCGTCCTTGTCGACCACGAAGCCGGAGCCCGTCGCGGTGCCCTCGTTGGGCGTGCCGAACATCGACTCCTGGCTGCTCACTCCCTCGGCCTCCACGTAGACGACGCCGCGGGCCTCCTGCCTGTAGATGTCGTGAACGGTGCGGCCCTCGCCGTTCCCTTCGCTCGCCGTGGTCTGCGTGATGGGCGACGGCCGGACGACGGTTCTCGTGTCGCCGGTGTCGATGACGTCGGTGGCGATCAGGATCGCGCCGAGTACCAGCACGACCAGACCGCCGAGGAGTCCGGAGAGGATGTTCGCGATCGGCGTGTTCATGTCATCTCTTTCTAGGGAGGCAACCTTAGAGTCGGATAAATCCGCGGCGTTTCCGGCGGGCTGGGGCGGACAACCCTCCATGCAAGCGACCCTCCACTCAACTCGCCACCTCGCATCTTTGGAGGGTTTAAGGCCCCGGGCGCACGCTCCGGACG
>DATDLN010000178.1:0-8879 GCA_036519295.1 Thermoleophilaceae bacterium | reverse complement strand
GCGCGCACCGCAACGTCGGTCACGATGCTCATACAGCCTCGCGCGCGAGAGTGCCGCGCGCCTGGACTGCACCAAGCGCGGCCGCCAGCACCGTGTAGGTCAGCGCTCCGAGCACCGCGATCGGCGGGCCCGGCGGCACGTCGAGCCAATAGGCGAGGTAAAGGCCGATCAGGCCTTCGGCGACGGCGAGCGCCAGCGCCCACGCCATGAGCCCGGGAACGGTTCCCGCGAGCAGGCGCGCGGCCGCCGCGGGCAGCACGTAGACGGCGGTGACCAGCAGCGCCCCGACGGCGGGGATGGCGGCCACCGCGGCCACCGCGACCAGGGCGAGCAGCAGGAAGTCCGCCAGCGCGGCCGGCGCGCCGAGCGCGGCGACGCCGTCAGGGTCGAACGCCACGGCCGCCCAGGTTCGACCCAGCGCCAGGGTCCCGGCGGCCGCGAGGGCCGCCGCCGCGGCGGACAACGCGAGATCGACGGTGCCGAGCCCGAGCAGCGTTCCGAACAGCAGCCGGTCGACGGCCGCGCCCGACTCGAAGACGTCGCTCGCCAGGATCACGCCACCGGCGAGGGCGGCCACGAGCAGCAGCGCAGTCGCCACCCCGGGCTCGCGCCCGGCGCGGCCGGCGCGTTCGACTCCTCCTGCATAGCCGAGCGCGACCACGAGCCCCGCGAGCGTCGCGCTCACACCCGAGGCGTCGGCGGCCACCAGCCCGGGGAAGGTGGCCGAGCCGACCGCGTGCGAGAAGAAGGCAAGCCTCCGCAGCACGATCCATGCTCCCAGCACGCCGCCCGCCACCCCCAGCAGAACCAGCTCCAGAAGCGCGTCGCGGAGGAAGGGCAGGTCGATGAGATCGAGCGGCGACGGCACGCCCGCAAGCGTAAACGAGAACGATTCTCAGTTGCGCTTCTCGGGCCCGCGCGACTCGGCCGCCTTCCGGATGAAGCGGCGCGACAGCGCCTGCACTTCGAGGTCGTGTTGTAGCGAGCGGTGGTGCCCGCCCGGGAGGACCAGCAGCCGCTTCGGCTCGTGGGCGGCGGCGTACAGGTCCTCGCTGGCGGTATACGGGATCTGGTCGTCGCCCTTCGCGTGGAGGAGGAGCAGCCCGGTGTTGGGCCCGATCCGGCTCACCGCGTCGAACAGATCGAGCGACTCGAGCCACGCCTCGGTCGCCGGCGCGTCGCAATCGAAGCGGAGCGGCTCGCCGGAGCGCAGCATGCGTAGCAGGCTGCGCTCCGGTGCCGGACAGATGGCGACGACCGCGCAGACCGACGCATCGCGCGCCGCCGCATGGATCGCCTGGAAGCCGCCCATGCTCGATCCCCGCAGGGCCACCCGCGGCGCGTGCCCGCGTATCAGCTTCACCATCGCCAGCACGTCGTCGATGGCCCCCGGGCCAAACGCGCCCTCCGAGCCGCCGTGCCCGCGCGCGTCGAACGCCAGCGCCACCATGCCTTCCTCGCGGCAGCCACGGGCGAAGTCGAAGTGGCTCTCCTTCGCCGAGCCCGCGCCGTGCAGCACGACCACACCGGCGGAGGGCTCGCCTTCTGGGAGGAAGAGCGCGTACGCCAGGCCGTCGAGCGTCCCGAGCTCGGGCGGGGCCGGCAGGGCGTGCTTCATAATCGCCGCCGATCATGGCAGCGGTGGCCGTCTCGCACGTATTTCCACTTGGCTCGCGGCTGAACGAGCGCGGCCGGCTCGAGGTGGGCGGCTGCGACGTGGTGGAGCTCGCGCGCGAGTTCGGCACCCCGGCCTACGTCTACGCCGAGGACGACATGCGCGCGCGGGCGCGCGCGTACAAGGAGGCCTTCCGCGCGCGCACCGAGCACTTCGAGGTCATCTACGCGGGCAAGGCGTTCCCCTCGGCGGCCGTCTTCCGGCTTTTCGCCGATGCGGGGCTCAGCGCAGACGTTGCCTCGGGCGGCGAGCTGCATCTGGCGCTCGCCGGCGGCTTCGATCCGGGGCGCCTGTACATGCACGGGAACAACAAGTCGCAGGCGGAGCTCGACTACGCAATCGAGCAGGGCGTGGGCCACATCGTGGTGGACTCCTTCGACGAGATCGAGCGGTTGCGCGGGCGCTCGCAACGGGTCCTGCTGCGCGTCACTCCCGGGATCAAACCGACCACCCACTCGTACATCCAGACCGGACAGGTGGACTCGAAGTTCGGCTTCGCGGTCGAGGACGTGCCGCGCGCGGTGGAGGCATGCCGCGACGCCGGGCTCGAGCTGTGCGGACTGCACGCCCACATCGGGTCACAGATCTTCGAGCTGGGTGCGTTCGAGCGCATCGCCGAGGTGCTCACGAGCCTGGGAGAGTGGCCGCTCCTGAACCTCGGCGGCGGGCTTGGGATCGCCTACACGGCGGCCGACGATCCCCCCTCGGTCGAGGACTACGTGGACGCGCTCCTGCGCCGCGCGCCCGAGGGCGTGACCGTGCTTTGCGAGCCGGGTCGCTCGCTGGTGGGGAACGCCGGGGTCACGATCTACACGATTGGCACGGTCAAGCGCGCTGCCGGCGGTCGCACCTACGTCGCGGTCGACGGGGGTATGTCGGACAACCTGAGGCCAATGCTCTACGGCGCGCGCTACGAGGCCGAGATCGTCGACCGCTTCGGCGGGCACGACCCCTGCACCATTGCCGGCATGCACTGCGAGTCGGGCGACATCCTCATACAGGACGCGCTGCTCGACGACCCCCGTCCCGGCGACGTCCTCGTGATCCCCGCCACCGGTGCGTACGGGCACGCGATGGCGAACAACTACAACGCCGTGCCCCGGCCGCCGGTGGTCTTCTGCCGCGACGGCGAGGCCCGCGTAGTGGTCCGCCGCGAGACCTACGACGACCTCACGGCTCGTGAGCTCTGAGAGCGGTTCCCATCGCGGGGCCGGCCGCACTTGGCCGGCTGCAAATCTTCGCCTGGCGACGTCCTCGGGCTCGCCAATGGCTCCGACATTGGCGTCGCCCTGCGTCCTCGCCATGCTCGATTTTCGCTCCGCCAAGCACGACCGGCCCCACGATGGGAACCGCTGAGCCCGCCGGCCTTTTCCGGGTCGGCCTCCTCGGTCACGGGACGGTCGGCGCCGCGTTCGCCCGCCTGCTCGGCGAGCGATCCGACGCGATCGAGGCCGAGGTCGGGAGGCGCCCCGAGATATCCGGGGTGCTGACCCGCAGCCGCGGCGACTTCGGCGACATCCTCGAGGGCAGCGACCTGATCGTCGAGCTGATGGGGGGGATCGACCCCGCGCGCGAGTACGTCCTGCGCGCCATGGAGGGCGGCCGCCACGTGGTTACCGCGAACAAGCAGCTGCTCTCCCGGCACGGCGAGGAGATCTTCGACGCGGCGCGTGCCGGGGGCGTTCAGCTGCGCTTCGAGGGCGCCGTCGCGGGCGTGGTCCCGGCGATAAGGGTGATGGCCGAGACGCTGGCGGCCGCCCACATCGAGCGCGTGCACGGGATCGTGAACGGCACCACGAACTACATCCTCACCGAGATGACGCGCACCGGCGCGACGTACGAGGAGGCGCTCCGCGACGCCCAGAAGCTCGGCTACGCCGAGGCCGACCCGACCGAGGATGTGACCGGCAAGGATGCCGCCGCCAAGATGGCGATTCTCGCTCGGCTTGCCTTCAACGTGCCCGTGCGTCTCGACCAGGTGAGCTGCGAGGGGATCACGCGCATCACGCCCGACGACATCGAGTACGCCAAGGAGCTCGGGCTCTCGTTGAAGCTGGTGGGGTCCGCGGAGCGGATCGACGGGGGCGTGGCCGTTCACGTCTACCCCGCCTTCCTGTACGCCGACCATCCGCTGGCCTCCGTGGGCGGGGCCTTCAACGCGGTGACGATCGAGTCGCCCGCCATCACCGAAATCACCCTGTCCGGGCCCGGCGCCGGCGGGATCCAGACGGCGAGCGCCGTGCTCGGCGACGTTATCTCGGCAATGATCCCGCCGCCGTCGCTCCCGCCGCCGGCGGTGGAGCAGCCGATCGTGACCGACGTGGAGTTCTCCTTCTACCTCCACCTCGAGGTGGCCGACCGTCCCGGCGTGCTCGCTCAGGTGGCCGAGATCCTCGGGCTCCAGGGGGTCTCGATCAGATCCGTTGTACAGAAGGGCCTCGGCGAGGAGGCTCGGCTCGTGATGGTGATGCACCCGGTGCTCGAGTCGAAGTTCCGCGCCGCGGTCGACCTGATCTCGGGGCTCGACTTCGTGCGCGAGCCTCCGCGCGTCATTCGAGTGATCGAGGAGACGTTCTGAGCCTGTGGCGCTACAGCGACCGCCTGCCGGTCGAGCCGCTCGTGACGATGGGCGAGGGCGACACGCCGCTCGTCAATGCGCCGCACCTCTCCGAGCTCACCGGCGCCGACGTCTGGCTCAAGCTTGAGGGTGCCAACCCAACGGGGTCGTTCAAGGACCGCGGGATGACCGTGGCGGTGTCGGCGGCCATCCGGGAGGGCGCAGAGGCCGTGGTCTGCGCCTCCACCGGCAACACGGCCGCCAGCGCTGCCGCCTACGCGGCCCGCGCCGGCCTGCGGGGCGCGGTGATCGTTCCGGAGGGGAAGATCGCAACCGGGAAGCTCGCCCAGGCGTTGATGCACGGCGCCCGCGTGGTCGCATTGCGTGGGAACTTCGACGAGGCGCTGGCGCTGGTGCGCGAACTGGCGAAGCGGCACCCGATCTCGCTCGTCAACTCGGTGAACGACTTCCGGATCGAGGGTCAGAAGACCGGTGCCTTCGAGGTCTGCGACGAGCTGGGCGACCCGCCCGACGTGCTTTGCATCCCGGTCGGCAACGCGGGCAACGTGACCTCGTGGTGGCGGGGCTTTCGGGAGTACGAGGCGGCTCCGCGCCTCCACGGCTACCAGGCCGAGGGTGCCGCGCCGCTGGTGCGAGGCGCACCCGTCGAGCGTCCGGAGACCGTGGCGTCCGCCATCCGGATCGGCAACCCAGCCCGCTGGGAGGACGCGATGAACGCCGTCACGGCCTCGCGCGGCGAGATCCGGGTGGTGTCGGACGGCGAGATCCTCGACGCCTACGCCCTGCTGGGCTCACGCGAGGGCGTCTTCTGCGAGCCGGCCTCCGCGGCCTCGGTCGCCGGGCTGCTCAGGTACGGGGCCGAGGGACGGGTTGTCTGCGTGCTCACCGGCCACGGGCTGAAGGACCCGCAGACGGCGATGAACAGGGCGGCTTCGGTGCTGCCGTGCGAGCCGGACATCGACAGCGTGGAGCGGGCGGTGCTCGGGTGAGGCGCCACCGCGTCGTCAGCGTCCCGGCATCGTCGGCCAACCTGGGGCCCGGCTACGACGTTCTGGCCGCGGCGCTCTCGCTCACGCTGGAGCTCGAGGTCGAGGAGGCCGGCGAGTTCTTCGTGCACGTCGAGGTGCCGGGCGTGCCGGCCGACCGCTCGAACCTCTGCGTGCGCGCGTTCGAGCGCCTTCACCCAGCCGACGGGCTCGCCTTCCACGTGCGCTCGGAGATACCCGCCGCGGCCGGTCTCGGCTCGAGCGCCGCCGCGATCGTCGCCGGGCTCGCAGCGGCCGACCACCTCTACGAGCTCGACGCTCCGCTGTTCGAGATCGCCGCCGAGCTGGAGGGCCACCCGGACAACGTGGCGGCGGCTCTATACGGTGGCTTCGTGATCTGTGCCGGAAACGGCGAGGCGCCGGTGCGCTTCGACCCGGCCCCGGGGCTCGAGGGGGTCGTCGCGATCCCTCCCCACGAGGTGCCCACCGCCGAGGCCCGCGCCGCGCTGCCGGACGAGGTCCCGCTGGCCGAGGCCGTGCACAACGTTGGTCACGTCTCGCTGCTGCTGCTCGGGCTCGCGAAGGACGACTTCTCCCTGATCGCCCGCGGGCTCGCCGATCGCCTCCACCAGCCGCGGCGGCAACACCTCTACCCCCGCTCGATGGAGCTCGTCGAGCGCGCCACCGAGCTCGGCGCCGTCGGCGCGACCATCTCCGGCGCCGGTCCCACGGTCCTCTTCTGGTGCCACTGGGAGCAGACCGGGGCGCTCATGGACCGGCTTCGATCCGATGCCCCCGACTG
The DNA here is from genome assembly GCA_036519295.1 of Thermoleophilaceae bacterium. Classification (GTDB taxonomy): domain Bacteria; phylum Actinomycetota; class Thermoleophilia; order Solirubrobacterales; family Thermoleophilaceae; genus JACVRW01. The sequence continues at coordinate 2,838 of DATDLN010000178.1, read as the reverse complement.
CAAGATCCGCCGAGTGGCCTTCGCCGCCGGCGGCGCCGACGTACGGTCGCTGTAATGGCCGAGGTCGAAGCGGCGGGCGGCGTGGTCCTCGACGAGGACGGCCGCGTCGTCCTCGTCCACCGCCCGAGGTACGACGACTGGACGCTGCCGAAGGGCAAGCTCGATCCCGGCGAGTCGTTCGAGGAGGCGGCGCTGCGGGAGGTGGAGGAGGAAACGGGGCTCCGCTGCCGGCTCGTTCGAGAGCTGCCCTCGATCGAGTACCGGGACGCGAAGGGGCGACCGAAGGTCGTGCGGTACTGGCTGATGGAGGTGGAGGCAGACGTCGGCTTCGTCCCGAACGACGAGGTGGACGAGCTGCGCCGACTGCCGATCGACGAGGCGCTGGCGCTTCTCACGTACGACCGCGATCACGACGTGCTGAGGGCGGTCTGAGCGTGGCCGGGCACGAGCTCAGGCCGGTCGACGGCGTGGACGTCACGATCGTGATCGACAACTACATCGACGTCCTCATGGCCGGCAGCGAGGGAGTCCACAGGTACCTCGTCCAGGACCTGGGGGACCGCGAGCAGCTGATGGCGGAGCACGGCTTCTCCGCGCTCCTGACAGTGCGGTCCGGCAGCGATCGCGCCTCCGTTCTCTACGACGCCGGGCTGACGCCCACGGCGCTGGCCCGAAACCTCGCGGTCCTCGAGGTTCCGGTGAAGGAGCTTCGGGCGATCGTCATCTCACATGGGCACGCCGACCACCACGGCGGGCTCGAGGGGCTGTTTCGCCGGCACGGCGCCGCCAGCCTGCCGCTCGTCATCCACCCGGAGGCCTGGCGCGAGCGCAAGGTCGTGTTCCCGACCGGGCTGGAGCTGCGCCTACCTCCTCCCACCCGAGGCGACCTCGAGCGGGAGGGCCTCCAGCTGATCGAGGAGCGCGCGGAGACGTTGCTGCTCGACGATTCGATCCTCGTGTCCGGCCAGGTAGAGCGCGTGACCCCGTTCGAGCAGGGCTTCCCGATCCACTACGCCAGCTCGAACGGCGGCTGGGAGCCCGATCCGATGATCTGGGACGACCAGAACGTGATCGTGAACGTGAAGGGCAAGGGCCTCGTGATCGTCTCGGGCTGCTCCCACGCGGGCGCCGTGAACGTGCTGCGGAACGCGCAGCGGCTCACCGGGGAACAGCGGATTGCCGGCTTTGTGGGCGGCCTGCACCTCACCGGCGGGTTGTTCGAGTCGATCATCGACGACACCGTCGAAGCGCTCTCGGCCGCGCGGGTCGGCCGCCTGCTTCCTGCCCACTGCTCGGGCTGGAGGGCCGTGCACGCACTGGCGCGCCGGATGCCCGAGGCGTTCGTGCAGCCGGTGGTCGGGACGGTCGTGAGCTTCTAGCTAAGCGGTGGCCAGCTCCGGCCGCCTGTCCGCCCAGGGGCGGGCCGCCTCGAGCTGGGCGGCCAGCGACAGCAGGGTCGCCTCGTCCGCGGGGCGGCCGGCCAGCTGGACCCCGAGCGGCAGGCCGTCGTCGCCGTGGAAGAGGGGCAGCGAGATCGCCGGCTGGCCGGTGACGTTGAACACGGCCGTGTACGGAGTGAACTCGCCGGAGCGGCGGAAGTCTTCCCACGGGTCGTCGCTGCACGCGTCGATGTCGCCGATATGGACCGGGCGCTGCGCCAACGCCGGGGTCATCACCACGTCGAAGTTGCTCCAGAGTGCGACGATCCCGCGCGAGGCGGCCGCCAGCTGCGTGCGGGCGAGCATGTAGTCGAGCGCCGTGCGCTCGCGGATCCCGTTCCAGATCGTCCACGTCAGCGGCTCCACGAGCCCCTCGCTGGGCTCGCGGCCGGTTACCTGGGCGCCGAAGAACACCCCCATCGCGACCGGGGTGCCGAAGACCAGCGTGAACACGCGCAGCAGGTCCTGACCGGCCCAGGGCGCGTCGACCTCCTCGAGCTCATGACCGAGCGAGGAGAGCAGCCCGGCGGCGTCGCGCAGCGCGCGCTCGCACTGCGGGTCGAGCTCGGCCTGGACCGCGGCGCCGGTGGTGAACGCGATCCGGAGCCGGCCCGGCTCGCAGCCGGCCGCCGCCGCGAACGGCTCGGACGGCGGCGGCGCCCAGCTGGCGTCGCCGGGCTCGTAGCCCGCGAGCAGGTCCAACAGCTCTGCGGTCTCGCCCACCGTACGGGTGAGCACGCCGTCCTGGACCAGGAAGTCCTCGCCCTGGTCCGGGCCGCGCGAGACCCGCCCGCGCGACGGCTTCAGCCCCACGAGTCCGCAGCAGGCGGCGGGGATGCGGATCGACCCGCCGCCGTCGCTGCCATGGGCCAGCGGCAGCATCCCGGCCGCCACGGCGGCCGCGGCACCGCCGGAGGAGCCGCCGGGCGTGCGTTCCGTGTCCCACGGGTTGCGGGTCGGCCCGAAGCGCCGCGGCTCCGTCACCGGCAGGATCCCGAACTCGGGCAGGCTCGTCTTGCCGACCAGCACGAAGCCCGCCCCGCGCAGCCGGCGCACCACGAAGGAGTCGTACGAGGGCACGAAGTCGCCGAACACGTCCGACCCGAGCGTGTAGGGCCAGCCGGCGACCTCCGCGGTGTCCTTGATGGCGATCGGCACACCGGCGAAGGTCCGCTCGTCCCCTGGGTGCACCCGCTCCGCGGCGGCGAGGGCGCTCTCTGGGTCCAGGTGTGTGAACGCGTTCAGCTCGGGTTCGAGCGCCTCGATGCGCTCGAGCGCCGTTTCCATGAGCTCCCTTGCGCTCAGCTCCCCGTCGCGGATCAGGGCGGCCAAGTCGCTTGCGGGCTTGAAGAGCAGGTCCGTCTCCATGAGTGGGCGAGCCTATCGGAGCGGGGTTGGG
>DATDLN010000177.1:0-3287 GCA_036519295.1 Thermoleophilaceae bacterium | reverse complement strand
GTCATCTTCGAGTAGATCGAGTAGAAGTGCTTGGCGCGGCCGGAGATGTCGGCCTTGATCCCTACGGCGTCGAGCTCCTTCCCGAGGTACTCGCCCGCCCGGCCCACGTACGCTTCGCGCTCGTCGCGCTGTTGGCTCACCAGCTGCTTGATCTCGTTGTACTTGCGGGGGTGGAGAGTGGCGAAGGCGAGGTCCTCGAGCTCCCACTTGATCGCGTGGATCCCGAGGCGGTGCGCGAGCGGCGCGAAGATCTCGAGCGTCTCCTTGGCCTTCTCGTGCTGCTTCTGCTTCGGCATCGGGCCGAGCGTGCGCATGTTGTGCAGCCGGTCGGCCAGCTTGATGAGGATGACCCGGATGTCCTGGGCCATCGCCACCATCATCTTCCGGTAGTTCTCCGCCTGCCTGTCGTCGCGGCTCTGGAAGGTGACGCCGGAGAGCTTCGTGACGCCGTCGACCAGCGAAGCGATCTCATCGCCGAACTCAGCTCGCACCTCCTCGAGGGACGCGCTCGTGTCCTCGACCGTGTCGTGCAGCAGCGCGGCGCACAGCGTGCCCGTGTCGAGGCGCATGCCGGCGCAGATCTTCGCCACGCCCACGGGATGCACGATGAACTCCTCGCCGCTGACCCGCCGCTGGTCGGCGTGGCGGGCGCAGGCGAAGACGAACGCCGCCTCAACCAGGCCGCGGTCGACCTCCTCTGCGGCCTCGTCGGCGTGCTCCTCGACCACCGCGAAGAGGTCGCCGAGCAGGATCCGCTGGCCGTCGGTGAGCTTCGCCTTCGGGCCGGCGGGTGCGTGCCCCGTGTGCTGGTCGACCCGATGGCGCTCGAAGCTCCCTCCGTCGCCGGCCGCGCCGGACCGCTTCGGACGGCGCTTCCGCGATGGGGCCTGCGTGGGCGCCGCCGTCCCAGGTCCGGGATTGACCTGGCTCGGCGTCACCGCCGGCGCGCGCGCCGGGCCACTGGTGCCCGCCTTGGTGCTCGAGCGGGGTAGCTTCGGCATGAGGTCGAGTGTAGTGCGGAAGCCCGCTGCAGCCGCAGTCAGGCGGCCCGCGCGGCGGGCTCGGGAGCCGCGGTGGGCAGTTCCGCCGCGAGCGCCCGCTCGATCGCGCGAAGACGCTCGCGGCAGGCCCCGTAGGTGGGCGAGCGCTCCAGCTCGGCGCGGGCGCCCGGGAGCACCCTGCATGCGGGCGGATCGAGGTCGAGTTCGACGAGGCGCAGCTCGCGGAGCACCCGGAGCAGACGCGCGCAGAGCTCCGGCGCCCGCGGATAGCGGCCCCTTCCGGCGAGCGCCCGCTCGAGTGCGTCCGGCTGGGCGCCGGCCTCGAGCGCCCGCAGCGCCCGAAAGGAGTCCACCAGCGCGGGTCTCAGATCGAGCTCCGCTCGCCACACGAGGAGCGCGAACTCCGCCTCCCCGGGGCCCCAGGCGAGGTGTGAGCACGGGGCGGCGCGCAGCAGCGGGTCCGCTTGGCCGCCCGGGGGCGGGTCGAGCGCCAGGAGATGGTCGAAGCCGGCAGCCAGGCCCGGCTCGGCTCCGATGGCGCCCCACGAGGCGACCGGCATGCCTCCCTGCGCGAGGCCGGCCACGATGGATGCCAGGCCCTCGCGGCGGCGCGCAATGTCCGCGACCGCCACCAGCACCGACTCGCCGCTCGTGAAGAGGTCGCCGGCCACGCCCGCGAAGCCTTCCCGGCGACGATCGATCGGCGGTGTCGATCGTGTCGGGCTATCCCCAATCCGGGTGGTCTCCGCGGGAGCGTCCTCGCGCTTCAGGGCTCGCCGCAGCCGCTCCCAGAACGTCCCGTCCTCGCCGAGGACGCGCAGCTCGCCCGGCCGGGTGGAGCGCAGGGCGCGCAGGATGACCCGTGGCTCGACCATTCCGTTCCAGCGGTTGCGCTCGAGCCGCAGGGCGATGTCGTGGAACTCCGCCGAGGCCGGCGCGAGCGACCTGGGGGCCGATCCGAACGCCACGCCCCGCGAGCGGATGCCGCCCGCGGTGACGAGCGTGAACCGCGCGTGCTGCCCCTCCTCCCCCATTCCGCTCACGTGCTGGAAGCGGGCCGCCGGGACGAGCAGGGTGGGCTGAGGATTGCCGACTCCGAAGGGGCGCAGATCCTCGAGCTCCTCGGCGAGGCCGAGCCCGAGCACACCCCCGGGGACCACCGCGTCGACCCGCTCGACGGGGATCAGGTCGTCGGGCGCCAGCACCGCGGCGGCGTGCGCGGCCAGCGCGCGGCGGAAGGGCTCGACCGCGGCGGCGTCGAGCTCGACCCCCGCCGCCATCCGGTGCCCGCCCCAGCGGCGCAGGTGCTCGGCGCCGGCGGCGAGCCCGGCGTGGAGGTCGTAGGCCGGGATGCTCCGGCCCGACCCGCGCCCGGCGCCGTCCTCGAGCGCGACGACCACGCACGGCCGGTGCCAGCGCTCGACGAGCCGTGACGCCACGACTCCCACCACCCCCGGATGCCAACCTTCCCCCGCGACCACGAGCGCGCCTTGGCTCGCCTGGGGGAGGCAGGCGGCGTCGGCGGCGAACAGGATGCGGGTCTCCGCCTCCCGGCGCTCGCGGTTCAGCAGATCGAGGTCGCGCGCCACCTCCTCGGCGCGGGCCCCGTCCTCGGTCAGGAGCAGCTCGAGTGCAGCATCGGCGCGGCCCATCCGCCCGGCGGCGTTGAGGCGCGGGCCGAGGCGGAAGCCCAGGGCGTGCTCCGAGACTTCGGCCGGCTCCAGCGCCGACACCGTCATCAGCGTCCGCAGGCCCGGCCTTCGGGTGCGCCCGAGCGCGACCAGTCCCTCCCGCACGATGCGCCGGTTCTCGCCCAGCAGAGGAACGAGGTCGCACACCGTGGCCAGTGCGGCCAGGTCGAGCTCCTCCTCCGCGATCCGGGGATCGCCGTGCAGCGCCTCCGCCAGCTTCAGCACGACCCCGGAGGCACACAGCTCGGGGCAGCCATAGCCGCCCAGGGCCGGGTGCACGACAACGCAGTCCGGGAAGACCTCCCCGGCCCGGTGATGATCGGTGACCACCACATCCATCCCGGCGGCACGCGCCGCGGCCACCTCGGCCACCGCGGTGATACCGCAATCGACCGTGACCAGCAGTCCAGTGCCGCGGGCGGCGAGCCGTTCCACGGCGGCCGCCGAGAGCCCATATCCGTCGTCGAAGCGGCTTGGGAGCTCCCATACGGGGTCGCCGCCGAGGGCCCGCAGCGTGCGGACGAGCATGGCGGTGGAGCAGACTCCGTCGACGTCGTAGTCGCCGCACACCGCGATCCGCGACCCGCGCCTCAGG
>DATDLN010000176.1:0-5319 GCA_036519295.1 Thermoleophilaceae bacterium | reverse complement strand
AGTTTCGGCTTCTCGTCGAGACCGGCGGCGGATGCGGTCGCAGCTCCAGTGAGGTCGCAGAGGCTCGAGCGCAGCGGCTACGGTCCCTTTCCCTATGGACGAGGTGGGGGACCCGCCCGCAGCGCCGCCCGAGTGGCGAGTCTGGCTTGCGCTATGGACCGTCTACATCGTGTGGGGCTCGACCTACCTGGGCATCCGGCTCGTCGTAGAGACCGCGCCGCCTCTCATCAGCGCCGGCGCTCGCTTCAGCGCCGCCGGCCTGCTCGTGTACACCTTCCTTTTGCTACGCCACGGACGAGAACGGGTCCGGCTGAGCCTGCGACAAATTGCGGGCGCATCCGCGGTCGGCGCCTGCTTGGTATTGGGCGGCAACGGTCTGGCCTCGGTCGCGGAGCAGACCGTCCCGTCGAGCTTCGCGGCGCTCATCTACGCTTCGATCCCGCTCTGGATCGTCGTCCTCCGGGTCTTCGCCCGCGAGCGCCCCCCGAACGCGACGCTGATCGGGGTCGCGGCCGGCTATCTCGGCGTGGTGATCCTGCTGCTCCCCGGCGGCCGTCCGGGCGACGTAAGTGTCGGCTGGGCGCTCGTCCTCTGCGCAGGTGCCTTGTTCTGGGCGATCGGCTCGTTCTACTCGCGACAGCTGCCGCTCCCCGACGACGCTGCGCTCGCGACGGCGACCACGACGATCTGCGGCGGCACCCTCGCACTCACCGTGGGCTTCGTGGTGGGCGAGGGCTCGGACCTCGACTTCGGAGCTCTCTCCACGCGCTCGCTCGTCGGCTTCGTCTACCTGGTCCTGATCGGCTCTGTCGTGGGCTTCAGCGCCTACGTTTGGTTGCTCAAGCACGCGCCGATCTCGAAGGTCGCGACCTACGCGTACGTGAATCCGGTGGTCGCCCTCTTCCTTGGCTGGTTGATTCTCTCTGAGGAGATCAGACTCTCGTCGCTGATCGGGGCCGCTGTGATCGTCGCGTCGGTCGCGTTCGTGGTGACGCGAGAGTCGGCGGACGTGGCCGCGGGCGAGGGGAACGTGGCCCCCGTCGGTACCGGCGAGCGGGCTCACGGCTAGGCCGCGGTCAGGACCGGCCGCCCGTGGGTGGAGCGCTCAACTCGCGGGTGAGGGCCGCCGCGTACCGGTCCGCGCCGATCTCCACGAAGAGCCCGTGCGCCTCCCGGAGCTCTCGCTCCCGCCCGGCGTCGTCGCCGATCAGCCGGGCGAGCTCGCCCAGCTCCACGTGCACGAGCGGCTCTTCGCTCCGGGCCTCCATCTCCTTCGCCAGCGCCAGCGCTCGGGACAGCGCGGCTTTTACCTCCGCTCTCGCTCCCGCGCCCTCGCTCGCCAGCAGCACGCGCGCGAGCGAGACCAGCGTGATCGGCTCGAAGACCTTGATATGGCGTTCGCGCGCGAGCGCCACTGCCTGCTCCGCGGTCGCGCGCGCCCGCGGCCCATCGCCGCGACCCAGATACGCCTCGGCGAGCGTGGCCAGCGTCCATGGCTCGAACTGGGCACCCGTGCGGCGCTCGCGAGAGATCGCCAGCGACTGCTCCCCGGCCTCCACCGCCTCGTCCAATTCCCCGCGCGAGACGTGCGCGAGCGCCAGGCAGCTGTACGCCTGGGTGCGAGCGTAGGCGTTGCCCATTCGCTCTGCTATGTCCACCGCTTGGCCAGCGTGCCCGAGCGCCGACTCGACCTCGCCGGTTTGCGTGGCAAGCCAGGCGCGGTTCGCGTGCGCGTAGCCGAGCACTTCGACGTCCCCATGATCGCGGGCGAGCTGCATCGCGCCATCGAGCCCCTCGGCGGCCTCCGTGAGCCGGCCAAGGTAGGCCAGCAGGAAGCTTCTCGTCATGATCGACCAGGCGTAGGGGCTGACGAAGAGGGTGTCTGCGCCGAGTCGAGCGTCGCCGGCGGCCAGCTCGAGCCCCCGCTCGATCGTCGCGAGCGCCTCGCGCAGGCGGCCGAGTATGAACAACGCGTAGGTGGGGGGCGGCCGCACGGCCAGTTGCAGCCCGCGGTCGCCGGTTCGCTCGGCCAGCCGAAGCGCCTCGGAGCCGAGCTCGGCCCAGTCATCCACGTGGCCCGTCAGGCCGCGGATCGCCGCGTAGGCGACCGTGAGCATGGCCAGCGAGCGCGGGTCCTGTGCGCGCTCGGCAAGCGCCTTTCCCTCCGCGAAGATCGCCGCCGCTTCCTCCTCCGTGCCGCCGAGCCGCCATGCCAGGCGGAGCGTCCAGATGCGTGCCGTCAGGCCAAGCGTCATGGTTTCGGCGGTCTCGGGCAGCCCAGTCTCGACCAGCGTGCGAACCTTGCGCCAGTGAGCAGCCGCGGCCGCGGGATCGCTCAGACCTGCCCAGCCAGCGGCGCGCGCGCTCCACTCCGCCGCCGCGAGCATCTCGCCGGCGGCCTCCGAGTGGTGCGCGAGCAGCGCGGCCTGCTCGTCAAGCTTGTGCGGGTAGAGCTCGGCGATCGCATCCGCCACCCGCCGGTGCATACGCGCCCGCTGCTCGGCCAGCTGCGAGCGGTGGGCGACTTCCCGCGTGAGCGGATGCATGAACGTGTACTCGGACTCCGGGTAAGGCGACTCCTCGTAGATGAACTCAGCGGCGGTCAGTGCCCGTAGCGCATCCTCTAGTTCGGCACCTGAGAGCCGCATCGCCTGACGCAGGACTGCCTCGGGGAACTGCTTGCCGATCACCGCGGCGCTCTGGAGTACGGCCTTCTCGCGTTCCGGGAGCCGGTCGATGCGCGCCGCCAACACCGCCTGGACCGTGGGCGGGATGGTCACCTCGTCGACCGACCGGGCGAGCCTGTATGCGCCCTTTTCCCCGCTGAGGCTGCCCTTGTCCACGAGGTCCTTGACGACCTCCTCGATGAAGAACGGGTTGCCGCCCGTCCGCTCTGCGATCAGCTGTGAGAGCCCGTCGAGGGAGGGATCCGGGCCGAGCAGGTCCTGGAGCAGCTGCTCGACCGCCTCCTCGGCGAGCGGCGTCAGCGGGAGCTGTTGGTAGTACGACTTCTGCATCCAGCCGGCGTGGTACTCGGGCCTGAAGTTCACGAGGAGCAGCGTGCGTGTCCCGGGCAGCGCCTCGACCAGGTTCTCGAGGAACGCCTCGCTGGAGCCGTCCAGCCACTGCAGGTCCTCGATCAGGATCAGGGCGGGCTCACGCCTGCTGCGCGCGTGGATCAGGCGTCTCACCGTGGCGAATATCTGGCGCTGGCGGGCCTCAGGGTCCATCCGCGGGGCCGGGCGTTCGGGGTCGGGAACGCCCAGGAACTCGAAGAGGAGCGGCAGGGCGTCGCCGAGCGACTCATCCAGCGGGAGGACCTTGCCGGCGACCTGGTCGCGGGCCGCCTGCTCGGATTGCTGCTCGCCGATCCCGAAGTAGCCTCGCATCAGCTCCAAGACGACTAGCCACGGGACCCGCTTTCCATGTGCGACTCCATGCGCTTCGTGGACGGTGATGCCCCGCTCCCGGCAGCGCTGCGCCAGCTCGTAGCAGAGCCGGCTCTTGCCGAGACCGGGCTCCGAGACGACGCCGAGCACTTGGCCTTTGCCGCCGACGACGCGGTCGAGCGCGGTCGCGAGACTCGCCAGCTCGGACTCGCGTCCGACAAAGCGCGTGAAGCCTCTCGCCCCGGCGACCTCCAGCCGGGTGCGCGCTGCGCCGGTGCCGGCCAGCTCGTACACCCTGAGGGGCGTACGCACGCCCTTGATCTCCAGCAGCCCCTTGTCCCGCAGCTCGAAGTAGCCGGAGATGAGGGCGGCGGTGTGTTCGGTCAAGTAGGGCTTGCCAGGCTCGGCGAGCTGCTCCATCCGCTGTCCCAGGCCGACGCTGTGACCGATCGCCGTGTAGTCCATCTGAAGGTCGTCGCCGATCGCGCCGACAACCACCTCCCCCGAGTTCAGCCCCATGCGCACCGAGAAGTCGAGTCCCTCCTCACGCTTGAGCTGTTCGGCGTATCGCGCGAGCTGGTCGCTCAGATACAGGGCGGCGTGGCAGGCGCGCTGCGCGTGGTCCTCGTGAGCGATCGGTGCCCCGAAGAGGGCCACCATGCCATCGCCGGTGAACTTGTTGACCGTACCCTCGAAGCGATGGACCCCCTCGCACATCAGGGTGAACATGCGCTCGATGATCCGGCGCCACGCCTCAGGGTCCATGCCCTCCCCGAGCTCCATCGAGCCCTCGACGTCGGCGAATAGGACGGTTATCTGCTTACGCTCACCCTCGAGGCTGCCCTTCGCTGTGCGGATCTTCTCGGCGAGGTGGTCAGGGGTGTAGGAGCGCGGGTCAGGCGCCGGGGCCTCGCGGTGCTCGACCAGCAGATTGCCGCAGCGATCGCAGAAGTTTTGGTCGGCTGGGTTCGAGGCGCCGCAGCGAGGGCAGGCGACCTCTTGGGGGAGCGGCTCTGCACAGTTGGCGCAAAAGCGGGCGCCCTCACGACTCACGTGACCGCAGGCCGGACACTGCACTGGCGAACCCGGCGCCATCATTACCCATACGCTAACGGTGTCGAAGAGGGGGCTGACACCGGCTTGCCGCGGCGCCGGCTCTACGCCCGGCGCTGGACGAGGCCGGTCCGCGCTTTACACATGATCCTCCTCTTTCACGCGAACGCGGCAACGGGTCAGGCAGCGGCTGTCGCTGCCGCCTCTCGTCCCGAGCGAGAACGCGCCGAATCTCCTGCAGGACGCTCATCTTCAGCGCCCAGCAGGAGCCGGACGCCTCGCACTCGGCTCCCGGTCCTAGCGGACGAAGCGCGGAGGAGTCGGAGTCGCTCTGCGCTGCAAGTCGCATGCCGGGCTTCCCGTCCTCGACACGCCGCGACCTCAAGAGCGCTTCAGCTCCTGAATAGACCAGCCATTGCCGTCCGGATCCTCGAAGAAGCAGAAGCGTGAGCCCGGAGAGCCGCCGGGGCCGAGCTGCTGCACCTCGCCCACCGGTACGCCGCGTCCGCCGAGCGTAGTGCGGACGGCGTCGATGTCCTCGACCACGAGCTGGACGCCCTTGACCGAGCCCGGCTCGCCGAGCGGCAGGCCCTCGCCGATCACAACCGAGCAGGCGGACCCGGGCGGCGTCATCTGAACGACCCGCATGCCCTCGTTCGGGCGAACGTCGTGGTCGAGGTGGAAGCCGACCCGCTGCGTGTAGAAAGCCTTCGCGGCGTCGACATCGGAGACAGGGATCGGAACTACTTCGAGCTTCAGGTCCACGGTGCTTCCTCTCTGTGTCGGGGTTCGGATCGCTAAGCGACGCCGTTGCCTCAGCCGCCGCTTCGATCTGCTCGATCCAGCCGGCCGTCGCCCGGCCGATCGCATCGGGATG
>DATDLN010000175.1:0-28161 GCA_036519295.1 Thermoleophilaceae bacterium | reverse complement strand
CGTGACGCGGGTGTGGACCCTGCGCTCGTCTCGTACTACTTCGGCTCGAAGAGCGGGCTGTTCGTCGAGTCGCTGCGATTGCCGGTGAATCCGGCGGACGCCATCGACGCCCTGCTCGCGGAGGGCACCGACGACCTCGGCGCGCGGCTCGTCACGCGGTTCCTCAAGGTCTGGGACAACCCCGTCACCGGGAACCCGCTCATCAGTGTGCTGCGCGCGGCCTCGAGCCAGCCGGAGGTACTGCGCGAGTTCGTCGAGCGTCAGATCATTCCGCGCTTCGCCCGTGCGATCGAAGAACCCGACTCAGAGCTGAGAGCCACCGCCGTCGCGACACAGATCCTGGGTCTCGCCTTCGCGCGCTACGTCCTGCGCGTCGAGCCGCTCGCGTCCGCGCCGCCGCAGGCGATCGTCAGCCTCATCGCCCCCTCGCTGCAGCGCTATTTCGACGGCCTGCCGTCCTGAGCCCTGCGCCTCGACCGGGTCGCCGCGAGGCCAACGGCGTGGGCGCTACGTTCTCCTCGGATCTGTCCGAGTCTTCGAAAAGGCGCGTGCTGGACCTCGCCGTCGCGCTCGCGATGGTCGCGGCGACCTGGCTACTCGCCTGCGGTGACGGCGACCACTCGGCCGTGCTGGGGCGCCCGCGGGCGGCCGACGGTGCCGCCGTGGTGGCCGAGCGGCACGTCGGGCCCCGGATCGTCGACCTGACCGTGCAGTCGCCGGCGCTTGGAGGCACAGCGAAGGTCCGGCTGCTCACCCCGGAGGGCTGGTCCCGTGGGCGCAGGCGACGGCACTGGCCGACCCTCTACCTACTGCACGGATGCTGCGACACCTACGACAGCTGGACGCGCGAGACGCACATCGGGGAGCTGCCGGCCCTGCGCCGGGTGCTCGTGGTCATGCCCGAAGCGGGCGCGGTCGGCTTCTACTCGAACTGGCGGGCCGGCGGCAAACCGGGCTGGGAGACCTACCACCTCGTTGAACTGCGCCAGATCCTCGAGCGCGGCTACGGCGCGGGTACGCGCCGAGCCGTGGCCGGTCTGTCGATGGGAGGCCTCGGTGCCATGGACTACGCCGCGCGGCACCCCGGTCTGTTCCGGGCCGCGGCCTCGTACTCCGGCCTGCTCCATCCGCTCGAGGACGTCCGCTTCCATCTCAACCTCTTCTCGTCGCACACGGACGACCCCCTGGACGTCTGGGGCGACCCGAAGCGCCAGCGCCGCGTGTGGGCCGCGCACGACCCCACCGAGCTGGCGGCGCGGCTGCGCGGTACGCGGCTGTTCGTCTCCGCGGGCGACGGCCAACCCGGCCCGTTCGAGCAGCCCGGAGACCCGCGGGACGTGGTGGAGGCCACCGTTCAACGCGAGGGGCGCGCCTTTGCCCGGAGACTGCAGCGCCTGCATGTTCCCGTCGAGGCGGACTTCTACGGGCACGGCGTCCACGCCTGGCCATACTGGGAGCGCGAGCTCGAGCGTTCGCTACCGCTGCTACTGGGCGCGCTCGGCGTTCGTCCCTGAGGTCCTGCGTGTCCCCCCTCGTGATGGAACAGCACCGGCGGCCCGGGTCAGGACGGCTTCACGCGGTAGTCGATGAACGTCGCGAACGGCGACTGCCGCACCCCGAGGTGCTCCAGGTCCAGCGATCGTGAGAACCCATCGAACAGTCGCTTGCCGCCGCCCAGGACGACCGGCGCGATGATGATGCTCAGCTCGTCCACGAGCCTGGCCTCGAGCGCCTGACGGATGACGTCGGCTCCGCCCATGACGTGGACGTCCTTGTCCCCGGCCGCCTCGCGCGCGCGCTCGATAGCCGCCTCTACTCCCGAGACGAACGTAAACTCCCCGCCCTGCGGTTCTTCCTCCGGCCGATGCGTAACGATGAAGAACGGCAGCCCCCAGGGGTTCTTGTCTCCCCAGTGTCGAGCCGCTTCATAGGTCCAGCGGCCGCCGACCACCGCGCCGACGCGCGACGAAACCTCCGCCAACCAGGCGGCATCGTCCCCGGTCGGCTCGCCCTTCGGCTCGACGGCGTATGTCCAGGGCCCGCCGAACACCCAGTAGTGCAGACGCTCGCCGCCGTCGCCGAGCCCCTTGGCCGGACCGTCGTTCGGCCCCGCGATGCACCCGTCGACAGACGTCGTGATTCCGGCGACGACCTTGCTCATCAGCATTCACCTCCACTCGGAGTCAACATGAGATGCCCTCAAAGACCACCCGCCCGGCCGGAACTCATCGCGCCGCCGGCCGGCGGGGTCAGAATCACACAGGATTGGGCGCCGACCGAGGAGGAGTGTGATGAGAAAGCTGATCTACTCGTTCGGAGTGTCGCTGGACGGCTTCATCGCCGGACCCGAGGCGGAGATCGACTGGTCGGCGCCGGACGAGGAGCTGCACCGGTTCCATAACCAGCAGGCGCGGGAGCTGGGCGTCCACCTCTACGGACGGCGGCTGTACGAGACGATGCGTGTCTGGGAGACGTGGGCCGACGAGCAACCGTCAGCCCCAGAGCACACGCTCGAGTTCGCCCGCATCTGGAAGGACACACCGAAGATCGTGTTCTCGACGACCCTGGAGGAGGTCGAGGGCAACGCCCGGCTGGTCAGAGACAACGCCGCCGAAGAGGTCGCCAGGCTGAAGGTGGAGCCGGGCAAGGACCTGGCCGTCGGCGGCGCCGGCCTGGCCTCCACGTTCATGAGGCCCGGCCTCATCGACGAGTACCGGCTCTTCGTCAGCCCCGTCGTCCTGGGCGGCGGCACGCCGTTCTTTCCCGCCCTCGAGGAGCGGATCAACCTGGAGCTCGTCGAGACACGGACGTTTGGCTCTCGCGTCGTCTACGTCCGCTACCGGCGCGCCGACGATGGCCGGTAGCGTGCGGTGCACGCGGGCCACCGGGTCGGTGGGATCATCGCCGTGATGGACGCGGACGCTCCGGAGGACCTGCTGCGCCGCGGCCGGGAGGCGCTGACCGCGGCCGAGTGGGCCACCGCGCGATCCTGCTTCGAGCAGGCGCTGGAGCCGAGCGAGACCGGCACCGCCCTCGACGGCCTCGGTCAGGCGGCGCACTTTCAGGGCCGGCACCTCGAGGCCATCGAGGCGACGGAGCGCGCTTTCGCGGCTTACCGCCGGGAGGACAACCCGGTGAAGGCAGCGGAGATGGCGCGCTGGCTGGCGTTTCTCCATGGAGCGGTCCACGGCAACTTCGCGGCCGCGAGCGGCTGGATGGCGTGGGCCGAGCGCCTCCTCGAGGGGGTTGAGGAGTGCGTCGAGCACGGGCGGCTGGCCCTCGACCGCGCTCCGTGGACGGACGATCCGGCCGAGCGCGAGCGTCTCGCGATGGCCGCGGTCACGATTGCCAGGCGGTTCGGCGATCGGGACCTCGAGTTCAGCGCGCAGGCCCTGCTGGGCCACGCCTACGTGGCCTCCGGTCGCGTCGAGGAGGGAATGTCGCTGATCGACGAGGCGATGGCCGCCAACCCCGGGGGCGAGGTGGCCCGCATCCACTCGATCGGCGAGATCTATTGCAGGCTGTTGGGAGCGTGTGAGCTCGCAACGGACGTCAGGCGCGCCGAGCAGTGGATCGCCACCGCCCAGCGCTTCGTCCAGTGGGGCGACTTCGTGCCCCTACCTGTCGGCTCCACCACGGCGGGATCCTCATCGCGGTCGGTCGCTGGGCGGAGGCGGAGGAGGAGCTGCTCGCCGCGGCACGAGTGTTCGAGGGCGGGCTTCGTGCGATGCGAGCGGTTCCGCTCGCCAGGCTCGCCGGGCTTCGGGTGCGGCAGGGACGGTTGGAGGAGGCCGAGCGCCTGCTCGAGGGGAACGAGTCGCGCCCGGCGGCGCGGCAGGTGCTGGCGACGATTGCGCTGGCCCGGGGGGACCTGGCGCTGGCCCAGGACCTCGCCCGTCTATGCCTCGAGGGGGAGAATCCCTCCGACCCTGCCTGCGCGCCCTTGCTCGAACTGCTGGTGGACACCCACCTGGCTCGCCGCGACCTCGATGCGGCCAGAGCGGCGCTCGAACGGCTCACGTCCCTCGCCACTACCTCCCGGGACGATTCGACGGCAGCCGCCGCGAAGCTCGCGGCGGGACGGCTGCGTGCCGCGGAAGGCGACGAGCTGGCCCGCTCCGATCTGCACGCGGCCGTGGAGGCGTTCTCGGCGCTGGACCTGCCGTTCGAGTCCGCACGGGCACAGCTCGAGCTCGCCCGGGTGCTCGCCGCTGAGGCTCCGGCCGGCGCCGCCGCCGAGGCGCGGTCGGCGCTCGCCACGTTCGAGCACCTGGGCGCAAGGCGGGACGCCGACGCCGCTGCCGAGCTCCTTCGAACGCTCGGATCGGCCGGCGGTCGTCCCTGGCCGAAGCGCTACGGAACCCTGACCAAGCGGGAGACCGAGGTCCTCTCGCTCCTCGCCGCCGGGTGCTCGAATCTGGAGATCGCGCAGCGCCTCTACATCAGCCGCCGGACCGCGGAGCACCACGTCGCGAACATCTTGTCGAAGCTCGAGCTCCGAAGCCGCGCCGAGGCGGCCGCGTATGCGGTGCGCGAGCTGGGTCAAGCGCCGGTGGCCGAATAGCGCGGGGAACGCGGATCACCCCGCCTCCGTTGGCTCGGCTGCAGTTCGCGGACCCGGTTCGGTCGCGAGGCGCGGCAGCCTGCTGCCGAGCCGCTTGGGGAACCACCATGTCCGGCGGCCCAGGAGCTCGAGCACCGCGGGCAGCAGCAGGCTGCGAACCACGAAGGCGTCGAGGAACACGGCGCTCGCCAGGCTCAGGCCGAACATCTTCACCTGGCGCTCGGGCAGGAGCACGAACGCGAGGAAGACGCAGATCATGATCGTGGCCGCCGCCGTGATCACGCGGCCGGTCGACGACAGGCCGTCGACCACGGCCCGCGACGGGTCGCGATGCCTCCTCCATTCCTCGTGGATGCGAGAGACCAGGAACACCTCGTAGTCCATCGAGAGTCCGAACACGATCGCGAAGAGCATCACCGGCAGCCAGGTCTCGATGGGCCCGCCGTCGACGCCGAACAGGCTGCCGAGCCAGCCGTACTGGAAGACGGCGACCGTGACGCCGAGGGCCGCGCCGATCGAGAGCAGGTTCATGACCGCCGCCTGGATGGGGATGACGAGCGAGCGGAAGACGACCAGGAGGAGCAGTGCGGCTAGCCCGACCACGGCGGCGATGAACAGCGGCAGCTTGCTGGACAGGACGTGGGTGAAGTCGACGCTGCTGGCCGTCGGGCCCCCTACGAGCACGGTCGAGCCGGTGCTTCGTGCGACCGGAGGAAGGACCGTGTCACGCAGACTTTTGACGAGGTCGGCCGTGGCGGCGGCCTGCGGCGCTGAGCGCGGAAAGGCCTGATAGACGGCGGTTCGGCCGGCGGGGCTCACCCGCGGCGCGGAGACCGAGACGATGTCGGGGGTCCCGCGCAGAGCCGTGCCGATTCGAGTGAGCGCCGCGGTGTCGTCTGCCCTGGGCAGCTGAGCGACGACCTCCAGCGGGCCGTTGAATCCCTTGCCAAAGCCCTCCGCCAGCAGATCGTAGGCCTCGCGCGTCGTGGTGCCCGCGGGGTCGTTGCCGGCGTCGCCCAGGGCCATCCTCATCGACAGCGCCGGTATGGCGATGACGAGCATGATCCCCAGCCCGGCGATGGCGGCAGGCCACGGCCGGCGGCGAATGAGCCGAGCCCAGCGCGCCCAGAAGCCCGCGCGGGCGGCGCCCTCGGAGGCGGCCGAAGCCCGGCGGCGGCGCCCGATTCGGTCGCCGATGCGCGACAGCATCGCCGGCAGGGCGGTGAGCGCCGAGAGCATCACGAAGAACACGGCGATCGCGGACGAGATCGCGAGCCCGTTGAGGAAGCTCACGCCGAGCAGCAGCATGCCGAGCAGGGCGATGATCACGGTGGAGCCCGCGAACAGCACGGCGCGTCCAGCCGTGTCCATCGCCCCGACGGTCGCCGGCCGGACGCCGTCGCCGCGACGGTGGTTCTCACGGAAGCGGGTGACGATGAAGAGCGAGTAGTCGATGCCCACGCCGAGGCCGATCATCGCCGCGAGGTCGCTGGAGAAGTTGGGCATGCTCACCACGTGCGACGCGAGAGCGATCACCCCGAACGCGGTGCCGAGTCCCAGGAGGGCGGTGGCCACCGGCAGGCCCATCGCCAGGAATGAGCCGAACGCGATCAGCAGCACGACGATCGCGGCGGCGAGGCCCACCGCGCTCGCCGCCCCAAACGACGTGGTTTGGGTCTGCTCGATCGCCTGCCCGCCCAGCTCGACCTGGAGGTTCGGCGCTCGAGCGGTCTGCGCGGCCGAGATCACCCGCTCGACCTGGGCCTTCGAGAGGGCGGGCGCCTGCTCGTCGAAGGTCACGGTGGCGAACGCGATTCGCCCGTCGCTCGAGATGGCCTGCCGCCCGCCGGCCGCGTATGGACTGGTGACGCCGCTCACGTGCGGCAGGCGGCGAACACGGGACAGGGCGGGGGCGATGCGGGCGCGGATGGCCGGATCGGTGATCCGGCCGTGGCGAGCGTGAAAGACGATCTGGTCGACGTCGCCCGACTGGGCGGGAAAGTCACTCCCCAGCAGATCCTGCGCTCGCTGCGACTCCGTTCCCTTCAGCGAGAACTGGTTGGCCTGCCGGGTGCCCACCGCACCGGCCACGCCGAGGACGACGACCAGCAGCGCGACCCAGGCGACCAACGTCCGCCGGCGGTGCTGCACGCACCAGCGCGCGATGCGGGCGACGACGCCGCGCTTCTCGGAGAGTCCATCGGCAGAGATGTGGCGAAGTTGGGACACGAGCCCGCATGGCAGCGGCGGGAGATGAATGGGCGATGAGTGACCCCTGAATCACGAAGCGCCCGTAACGGACGCGCCCAGCTCCGGCGCGCGGTGATGCCGTGTCGCGGTGGCTAGCGCCTGCTCCTGCGAAACACCGCGATCCCGCCGAGGTCCGGACTCTCGGACGCCACGTCGGTGTTGCGGCCGTCAGGGCTGACCGTGATCCCCGCGCCCCGCGTCAGCGCCCTACCCTCCGAGCAGCCCAGTACGCCGCCGCGGATGAAACAGCCGCGCGACCGTGGCAGACGGCGGAGGCCCTTGCGGGCGCTGCGGCTGAGCAGGGATCGCATTGATCTTCTGGGACACGGTGTAGAGGTTCCTGCCGTCGGGGCTAAGCGCGAGATCGGCGATGCCGTCGAGCACGCGCCCTTCCGCGCAGCCGCCGCCCCCGCCTGGATCACGCAGCCCGCACGGCCTGAGGGTTGCTCGAGTTCGCCCGTGGCGCGGTCGCGCTCGAAGACCGCGACGGCGTCGCTCTGCGTCGAGGCCACGTAGACGTTTGCGCCGTCCGGGCTGACCCCCACGGCGCGCGGGCCGCGCAGGGCGCGCACCGCGGCGCAGTGAGGCCCGCCGGACGCCTGTGCCACGCAACCTGTACGTCCGCGTGGCTTCGCGAGCGAGCCGTCGTCCCTTCGCTCAAGGACCGCCAGGCGATCGCCCTCGGCGGCGGCGACGTACAGCTGCCGGCCGTTGGGAGCCTCCACCATGTCGACCGCCCCGGCAACACCGGGCATGATCGTGCAGCCCCCGCCCCGCTCGGCGACGCATCCCGCGGGGCCGGCCAGCTGCGTCAGCGAGCCGCCTCGTGAAGGATCACGAGAAACCGCTACTTCGAGGGCAGCACGGCGATCGCCGAGAGGTTCGACATCCAGGGCCGTATCGACGCAGCTCGGGCCGTCGGGCAGTTCAAGGTCCAGGTGAACGCCACGCGTCCGGACGGCACCGGCTACCGATGCAGCGTGGGCCCCATTGCGTTCACAGCCGTGAACTGAACGAGGTGTCAGCGGGCGGCGGTCTCGCCCAGGAGCTCCGCGAGCGGGGTGAGCGCGATGCCCTCCGCCTCGAGGCGCCGGCTCACCGAGCGGGCCACGTCGACCGCGTTGGGCGCGTCGCCGTGGAGGCAGAAGGTGGGCACGTCGATGTCGAAGTCGGAGCCGTCGATCTTGGTCAGCTTGCGCTCGCGGACGAGGCGGAGTGCGCGGGCCGCGACCTGCTCGGGGTCGCGGGCCGTCTTGACCGCCTCGATGATCAGCTCGCCGTCGGCGTCGTAGTCGAGGTCGACGAACGCCTCGCTGACGACCTGGACGCCGTGCCTCGCGGGCCCACGCAAGACGTCCTCACGCATCAGCAGGAGCAGCAGATCGGGATCCACCTCCGCGATCGATCGCGCGACGGCCTCCGCCAGGTCGGGATCGCGCGAGCACATGGCGTAGAGCGCGCCGTGCGGCTTCACGTGGCGGAGGCGGCCACCCTCGGCGTGGACAAAGGCCGCCAGCGCCCCGATCTGGTAGGTGCAGTAGTCGGTCAGATCCTTCGGCGAGATCGCGATCTGGCGGCGCCCGAAGCCGAGCAGGTCCGGGAGCGCGACGTGCGCGCCGATCTGTACGCCGTGCTCGAGCGCGAGCGCCACCGTCTCACGCATCGTGCGCGGGTCACCCGCGTGGAACCCGCAGGCGATGCTGGCGGACGAGATGAACGGCATGACCCCGGCGTCGTCGCCGAGCTTCCAGCGGCCGAAGCTTTCGCCCATGTCGACGTTGACGTCGATGGCGTGCCGCGGGTTCATGCGGGTACCTGCTCGAGGTAGCCGGTGTGAATGTCGCCGGCGAGGACCCGCTCGTCCTCCAGCAGGCGGAGGTGGAGCGGGATGGTCGTTGCCACGCCCTCGATCCTGAGCTCCTCCAGCGCACGGCGCCCCCGCCGCAGCCCCTGCTCCCGCGTGGGCGCCCAAACCAGCAGCTTGGCGATCAGCGAGTCATAGAAGGGCGGCACCGTGTAGCCGGCGTAGATCGCAGTGTCGACTCGGACGCCCGGACCGCCGGGCAGCTCGAGGCTTTCGATGCGCCCCGGCGCGGGCTGGAAGCCCCGGTCCGGATCCTCGGCGTTGATGCGGAACTCGATCGAGCTGCCGCTAGGCGTCACGTCTTCCTGCGACAGCTCGAGCTCCTCCCCGGCCGCCACCAGCAGCTGCTCGCGAACCAGATCGGTGCCCGTGACCATCTCGGTAACGCCGTGCTCGACCTGAAGCCGGGTGTTCATCTCGATGAAGTAGAAGCGCTCGTCCTCGTCGACCAGGAACTCGACGGTACCGGCGCTCGTGTACCCCACCGCCTCCGCCAAACGCACCGCGGCCTCGGCCATCCCTTCCCGCGTCGAGGACTCCAGCGCCGGCGAGGGCGATTCCTCCACGAGCTTCTGGCGCCGCCGTTGGAGCGAGCACTCCCGCTCGTGGAAGTGCACCACATTGCCGTGGCGGTCGCCGACCACCTGGATCTCCACGTGGCGTGCCCGCTCGAGCAGCTTCTCGACGTACAGCGAGGCGTCGCCGAAGGCGGCCTCGGCCTCCCGGGCCGCGTCGGCCACCAGTCCGCGGAGCTCGTCTGCGTCGCGCGCGACCCGGATGCCCCGGCCGCCCCCTCCCGCGGCCGCCTTCACCATCACCGGATAGCCGATCTCGTCGGCGCCGCGCTGAGCCACGTCGGTGTCGGTGGACGCGTCCGTCCCGGGGACGACGGGGACGCCGGCTTCGCGGGCGAGGCGCCGCGCCGCGGCCTTGTCCCCCATCGCGGCGATCGCTTCCGCCGACGGACCGACGAAGGTGACTCCGGCTGCCTCGCACGCCTCTGCGAAGCGTGAGCTCTCGGAGAGGAAGCCGTAGCCGGGATGGATCGCGTCGGCGCCCGTCTCGCGCGCGGCGTCGATCAGCTTGTCGACGTTGAGGTAGGACTCGCGCGCGTGAGGCTTGCCAATCGATACGGCCTCGTCGGCCTGGCGAACGTGGAGCGCGTCGCGGTCGGCATCGGAATACACGGCGACCGTGTCGAGCTCCAGCTCGCGACAGGTGCGGATCACCCGCAGAGCGATCTCACTGCGGTTGGCGACCAGGACCTTGCGCATCAACCTTCGCCCAGCTCGACCAGGTCCTGACCGGCCTCCACCGCATCCTCGTTCTCGACGAGGAAGCTTTCGACAACGCCGTCCTGGTCGCTCTTGACCTCGTTGAAGCTCTTCATGACCTCGACGAGACCGAGGACGTCTCCGCTTGAGACTCGATCGCCCTCGTTTACGAAGGGATCTTCGTCCGGGCTGGGACGGCGGTAGAAGGTGCCCGGCATGGGTGACTTGATCGTCTTGCGGTCGGCCATCTGTCCTCGCTCTACCCGGCTGGGGCCTAGTACAAGCGCGCCGCGGGTATCGGGGAAGCAATGAGCACCAGCGCCGCGGCCATTCTCGACCAGCGGCCGGCCACGGAGGGCAAGCCGAGCATCACCTACCGTCACGCCGGCGATCGCGCCCTGCTCGTCGAGTACGGCGAAATGGAGCTCGATCTGACGCTCAACTTCTTCGTGCTGGCGGTGGACCGGGCGCTTGGCGGACTCGAGCTCGAGGGCCTGAGCGAGGCGGCCCCGGGCTTCCGGTCGATCCTCGTCAGCTACGACCCGCGCGAGCTCTCGGCCGGCGACCTGCTCGAGCACCTCCAGAGGGTCCACGAGGAGCTGCCGGCCGAGCGCGAGATGGAGATCCCGAGCCGGCGGCTCAAGCTGCCCGTCGTGTTCGACGACTCGCAGTCGAGGAAGGCGGTGAAGCGCTACGTCGACAGCATTCGCGCCGACGCCCCGAACTGCGAGGGCGGGAACAACATCGACTACATCGTCAGGTACAACGGGCTGTCGGACCGCGAGGAGCTCTACGCCTCGGTGACCGCCACAGAGCAGTGGAACGGTTTCGTCGGCTTCTTCCCGGGGCTCCCGTTCATGTTCCCCATGGATCCGCGCTACATCGTCGCGACCCCCAAGTACAACCCGACGCGCACCTGGACCGCCGAGGGCGCGCTCGGCCTGGGCGGGCCGTGCTTCGCGATCTATCCGGTCGAGTCGCCGGGCGGTTATCAGCTCATCGGCCGGTCGCTCCCGATCTTCGACCTCGACGCTCGCAACTCCGCGTTCAAGGACAGCCCGTTCCTCCTCCGAGCGGGAGACCGGGTGACGTTCGAGCGGGTCGAGGAAAACGATCTCGAGGCGATGTGGGAGGACGTGCGGGCCGATCGCTACACCTACGAGGTCGAGGAGGGCAGCTTCGACGTCGGCGCTTATCTCGAATGGCTTCCGGAGGTGAAGGACGAGGCGGCGGAGCGGCGCAGGCGCTGGGCGGAGGCGTCGGCCGCCACGCCGATTCCCTGAGCGATGGCGGGAGCGTCACCAAGGGAAATCGAGGTTCTCAAGGGCGGGATCCAGACGACCGTCCAGGACTATCCCGGGCGACCGGGGATGCTTCGCTACGGCCTGTTCCCCGCCGGCCCGATGGATCACTTCGCGTTCCGCGCCGCCAACCTGCTGGTGGGAAACCCGCCCTCGGCGGCCGCCCTCGAGGTCGCCCTCGGCAACTTCGCGCTCAGGTTCGAGACGGATGCGACCGTCGCGGTCTGCGGCGCCGACGCGCAGGCGACACTCGACGGCGACCGAATCCCGGCCTGGGAGAGCCGCAGTGCCGGACCGGGAGCCGAGCTCGACATGGAGTTCGCCCAGGGTCCCGGCTTCCGCATCTACATCGCGATCTCGGGCGGCATCGACGTCCCGCCCTTCTTCGGCTCGCGTTCGACCTACACCATGGGTGCGCTCGGAGGCTTGGAGGGACGCGCGCTCACAGAGGGCGATCGGCTGGCGCTCGGCGACGAGGGCGCAAACGGCGACGCGCGGCGTTTCAAGGAATCGGCACGTCCCGAGTACGAGCGCGAATGGGAGATCGAGACGATCCGCGGACCGCAGGCGTCGCCCGACTACCTGACCGAGGCGGACATGGAGACCTTCTTCAGCCGCGCGTGGTCCGTCAACCCCAATTCGGACCGCACCGGGATCCGCCTCGAGTCCCACAAGTTCGACTGGGCGCGCGAGGGTGGCGGAATCGCCGGCGGGCACCCGTCGAACATCCTCGACAACAGCTACCCCGTGGGTGCGGTGAACATCAACGGGGACCTCCCGGTCATCCTCGGCCCGGACGGCCCGACCGCCGGCGGGTTCGTGGTGGCGGCCACGGTCGCGCACGCCGGACTCTGGAAGATCGGACAGCTGCGGCCGGTCGGCGACACCGTGCGGTTCCACGAGGTGACGGTCGAGGCGGCGGTTGACCTGAGCCGCACGCTCGACAAGCGCCTGACGGAGGAGAGTCTCGAGGAGGCCTGACCCGCCTCAGGCGGTGCGCAGCTTCGCGGCCGCCACCACGGGCGTGGCGGGCGTTCGCGGCGGCGCCTCGCGCGCGTGCGCCAACTCGGCGTCGAGGCGGCCGGCGGGGAGGCGACCGGCGATGAACGAGGCGAGCACTCGCTGCTCGCCGCTCGTGAGAGATCTCGCTGCGATCCTGGGACGGCGGGCCATTGTCCCCCTCGTTCGCCCTTCGTCCCGGGGCTCCTGCAAGCGGGCGCGTCATCCGATCGGCACCTTACTTCATAAAGTAAAGTAACTAGAGGATGAGGACGTTCTGGCGCTTGCTCGGGTTCCTGCGCCCCTACCGTGGGGGCGTCGCCGTCTCCTTCGCGCTCGCGGCCGCCGCCATGGGCGTGGGCGTGCTCATTCCCTATCTGGTCGGCCGCACTGTCGACGAGATAGGCAACGGCGGCGTCGACCTCTGGCCGCTCGCACTCGCGGTCGCGGGCGCCGGCATTCTGCGTCTCGCTTTCAGCGTTGCCCGGCGCCTGGTGGCCGGCCGAGTGTCGCTCGGTGTGGAGTACGACCTGCGCAACAGGATCTACCGGCACCTGCACTCGCTCGAGCTGGCGTTCTTCGACTCGCAGCAGACGGGGCAGCTGATGTCCCGCGCGACCGTCGACCTCCAGTCCGTGCGCTTCTTCCTCGGCTACGGCTTGATCTTCATCGTGCAGTCGGCCCTCACGATCCTGATCGCCTCGGCGGTGATGTTCGCGGTCGATGCCGACCTCGCCGCTGTATCGCTTGCGCCGATGCCGATCGTGATCTGGGTCGCGTTCCGCTACGGCCGTTTCAACCGACCGGCCTCGCAGGAGGTCCAGCAGCGGATCGCGGAGCTGACGGCCGAGGCCGAGGAGAACGTCTCGGGGGTGCGGGTGGTCAAGGCGTTCGCGCAGGAGCAGCGGCAGCTGCGGCGCTTCCGCCACGCGGTGAAGCGCGTGTTCGATCAGTCGCTGGTCTCCGCGCGGCTGCGCGCCTTCTACACCCCCTTCCTCGCCTTCCTGCCGCAGCTCGGTCTCGCCGCGCTGCTGTTCGTCGGCGGCCGGCAGGCGATTCGGGGGTCGATCAGCGTGGGCGACTTCGTTGCCTTCTACGGGTACGTGCTTATGCTCACCTCGCCGATGCGGATGCTGGGAGTCGCGCTCGGCATGGCCCAGCGGGCGGTGGCCAGCGGCGCGCGCGTCTTCGAGGTCCTCGACCGCAGGCCCCGCATCACCGCAGCGCCGGGCGCGCCGGCCCTGCCCGCCGGCGGCGGACGCGTCGAGCTGCGCGGCGTTACCTTCGGCTACGACGGCGGGGAGCCCGTGCTTCGGGACATCGACCTCGATGTCGAGCCCGGGCGGACCGTCGCGCTCGTCGGCCCCACCGGCTCGGGCAAGACGACGCTCGTCATGCTGATACCGCGGCTCTACGACGTCGACGCGGGCGCCGTGCTCGTGGACGGTATGGACGTTCGATCCGTGGATCCCGTCTTGCTCCGGCGCGAGGTGGCCGTCGTCTCCGACGACGCTTTCCTCTTCACCGCGAGCCTCGGCGAGAACATCGCCTACGCGCGCGCCGACGCGAGCGAGGAGGAGATCCTCGCCGCCGCCGAGCGGGCCGGTCTCGGCGAGCTGCTCGAGGATCTGCCCGAGGGCCTCGACACCATTGTCGGCGAACGCGGACTGACCCTCTCCGGCGGTCAGCGCCAGCGCGTGGCGATCGCGCGCGCCCTGCTCGCCGAGCCGCGAATCCTGATTCTCGACGACGCCACATCCAGCGTGGACGCGACCACCGAGAGCCGCATCAAGTCGGCGCTGCGAGAGGTGATGGAGGGACGAACCACGTTCGTGATCGCCCACCGCCTCTCGACCATCGCGCTGGCCGACGACGTGGTCGTGCTCGAAGGCGGCCACGTTGCGGCGCGGGGCACGCATTCGGCGCTGCTCGAGGGCTCGGAGCTGTACCGCGAGATCGCCGAGAAGGGACTGCCGGATCAGGTGTTCCTCACGCGCGAGGACCCGGAACGGGAGGTGGCGGGCCTATGAGCAACATGACCCGCGCCGGCCGGCTCCGGCATCTCGCGAGCCTGCTCCGCCCCTACCGCGGGCGCGTACTGCTCATGCTCGTGTCGCTCTGGATCGCCACTGGGGCAGCGCTGGTGCCGCCCTATCTGGCGGGCCTCGCGATCGACGACGGCATTCGCGACGGCGACACCGGCGCGCTCACCCTCATCCTTATCGCGTTCCTCGCGGCGGCGCTCGTCAACTGGGTGGGAACCTACGCTCAGACCTACCTGATCAACTGGGTCGGCCAGCGCGCGCTCCAGGACCTGCGCCTGGAGCTGTTCGAACACCTCCAGCGGCTGTCGATCGGCTTCTACTCGCGCCGCAAGACCGGCGTCCTGATCTCCCGCATCACCAACGACGTGCAGGCACTCGACCAGCTGGTGACCGAGGGGCTTTCCACGCTCGTCTCCGCCACGCTAACCCTGATCGGGACGGCGGTGATCCTCGTGGTGCTCGACCCCGGCCTGGCGCTGGTCACCTTCCTCACCTTCCCGGTGCTGCTGGCGGGGAGCCTGGCCTTCAGAATCGCGTCCTCCGGCGCCTACCGCGCCACGCGCGAGAAGATCGCGCTGGTCACCGCCTACCTTCAGGAGACGCTCTCGGGTGTTCGCGTGGTGAGGGCTTTCGGTCAGGAGCGCCGCCACGGCAGCCGCTTCGCGGAGCTGAACGACGAGAACCGCGAGGCGAACATGAAGACGGTCTATCTGAACGCCGCCTACTTCCCCTCGGTCGAGCTGCTCTCGGCCGTGGCCACGGCGGGGATCCTGCTCTACGGCGGCAATCAGGTGCTCGACGGCGAGGCCACCATCGGCGTCCTGGCCTCGTTCGTCTTCTACCTCCAGAGCTTCTTCGACCCGATCCAGTCCCTGTCGCAGCTCTACACGACCTACCAGGCCGGAATGGCGGCCCTCGACAAGATCTTCGAGCTGCTCGACGAGGAGCCCGACATCACCGACAGGCCGGATGCGATCGAGCTGCCGCGCGTGCGCGGCGAGATCGAGTTCGAGGACGTGAACTTCTCTTACGACGGCGAGCAGCCGGCGTTGAGCGAGCTGTCCCTGCTCGTGCCGCCCGGCCAGACGGTCGCGCTCGTGGGCGCCACCGGCGCCGGGAAGTCGACGCTCGCCAAGCTCGTTGCGCGCTTCTACGACCCGGACGGCGGCCGCGTGCTGGTGGACGGCCACGACCTCCGCGACGTGACGGAACGCTCGCTGCGCTCCCAGCTGGGGATCGTCCCGCAGGAGGGCTTCCTGTTCTCGGGCACCATCCGCGACAACATCGCGTTCGGCCGACCCGACGCCGGGGACGACGAGGTGCAGGCGGCCGCCCGAGCGGTCGGCGCCCACGAGTTCATCGAGCGCCTCCCCGACGGCTACGACACAGAGGTGGGCGAGCGCGGCGGCCACCTCTCGGCCGGCCAGCGCCAGCTGGTGGCGTTCGCGCGGGCGGCGGCTGCCGATCCGCGCATCCTGATCCTCGACGAGGCCACGTCGAATGTGGACGTCCGCACGGAGGCGCAGATCGAGCGGGGCCTGCGGCGCCTGCTGGCCGGCCGCACGGCGATAGTGATCGCCCACCGCCTATCGACGATCCGCGGCGCCGGCCGGATCGTGGTGCTCGACCACGGCCGGATCGCCGAGCAGGGAACGCACGAGGAGCTGCTGGACGCGGACGGGGCCTACGCGCGGCTGTATCGCGACTGGGCGGAGCACGCGGCGGCCTGACCTCTAGGCTGACGGGCGCAATGCCGGCCCGAGGCTCCCCGCGGCGACCTCCCCGCTCGCGCTGGACGTCGTTCGTGGCCGATCGCTCCGGCGCGAGATCTCGGATCCTGCACGAGGAGGGCAACCCCGCCCATCGGGTGCGCGTGGAGCACAACCGGGACACGATCCTCGTCCACCTGAGCGGAGACGACGGGCAGGGGTGGACGGTCCTGGCGGTCGACCGGGCGACCCGGCGGTGGGCAGTCGGCGAGTCGTCGCGGCAACTGGACGCCGCCGCGGAGGCGTTCGACCGGCTGTACTCGACGGACGATTCGGAGCCGCGAGGATAGGTTCGAAGAGCTGCCCCCCAGGGATTCGAACCCCGCCTACCTCGTCCAGAGCGAGGCGTGCTGCCGCTACACCAGGGGGCAAGGTCGGCCCCAACGATACCCGACCCCTGGGCCACCGGTTCATGCTTCGTTCCGTCCGATCCGTAGGGGAACATTTGTTCGCATGAACCGTAAATACGACTGGGCGGCAATACAGGACTACTACGACGAGGGCCACTCGCTCCAGGAATGCAAAGCCAAATTCGGCTTTGCCAACGGAGCGTGGGATGCAGCGGTGGGCCGCGGGGAGGTCGTGCCGCGCGCTACTAAGGAGCCTCGTTTTCGGCACGACACGCGCGAGGCCGTTCTAAGGCTCTTCGAGACGGGCATGAGCCAGACGGAGATCGCCTTCGAGCTCGGCCTCAGCAAGGGCACGGTCTGTTACCACGTGCGCCAGCTGGGTCTCGCGGGCGATGCCCGCTTCCGACGGCGCTACGACTGGGACGAGATCCAGCGGGCCCATGACTCGGGAAAGTCGATGCGCGAATGCCAGTGTCAACGGCCATCGGTTTCTCCCCAGCTGCGGCCATCGGTTCTCCCCACCGGCGGCCATGTTTTCTCCCCGCTGGTGGCAATCGGTTCTCCCCATTACGTGGGTTGCGCGGCCGTCGTCGCGGAGCCGAGCCCGTGAGGGCGAGGCGGAGCGGGGAGGGCCGCGGCGCGAACCGTCAGGCCAGGGGCATCACCCCCTTGCCGGCGGTGGCCTGGGTGAGTCGGTAGCTGTCGGTGTCGTCGGTGACGAGCACGTGGGAGTGGTGGAGCAACCGGTCGACGGTGGCGGTGGCGATGGTTTTGGGCATCAGCTCGTCGAAGCCGGACGGGTGGATGTTTGAGGTGAGCGCGATCGAGCGCTTCTCGTAGGCGGCGTCGACGACGCGGAAGAGGGCCTCGGCCTCGGCCGGGGAGATTGGGAGCAGGCCGACGTCGTCGATGACGATCAGGTCGGCGCGGATGAGGTGGCCGATCGCCTTGTGGATGGTGTCGTCTGGGCGGTGGCGGCGCACGAGCGAGGCGAGCGTCTCGAGCGTGTGCCAGGCGACCGTCTTGCCCCTGTCGATCGCGAGGTGGCCGAGCGCCTCGACGAAATGCGACTTGCCGCTGCCGGACGGCCCGCAGACGCAGAGGCTCTCCGCCCGGCCGACCCACTCGAGCGTCCGCAGCGCCCGCTGGGTCCGCTTCGGGATCGAGCTGGCCCCCTCCTCCCAGGCGTCGAAGGTCTTGCCGGCCGGCAGCCCCGACGCCCGCCGGCGGGCCGCGATCGTCGCCCGGTCGCGGCCGGTGGCCTCCTCGGCGAGCAGCACGCGCAGGACCTCGGCCGGCTCCCAGCGCTGCGCGGCCGCGGTCGCGACCACCTCGGGCGCCGCCTTTCGGATGTAGGGCAGCCGCAGCCGCCGCAGCAGCCGATCGACCTCGTCCGGCAGCGGCGGCGGCTGGGGTGTTTTGACGGTCATCGTCTGCTCCCGATCCAGCTCGGGTGCTCGACCCCCGAGCGCCCCAGATCGGGGTAGGCATGGGGCCGCGGCGCTCGCCCTGCGGGCCTCAGATCGGCTCTGAGCGCCTCGCCTCGGGCGGTCGGGCCCGAAACCGGGCCGCTCATCGCCCGAATCCCTCCCAGGCGGCGGTCGAGCGTTGCATGCTGGCCGCTTCAGAGAGCTCTGAGGCCCGCATCGGGAACTCGATCACCTCGGCGCAGGCTTGGTGGGCGAGGATCGCGGCCAGGTCGCCGTCGCCGAAGCGGCCCGCGTCGGCGCAGACGGCCAGGGCGCGCTCGACCGCGTCCGGCCCGTGCAGCTTTGAGAGGTCGACCGCCTCGGCCATCTTGCGCCGCACCCGCGTGACGCCCTGGGCGGCGGCCTTGACGAGCCAGGCCTCCGCGCCCTCGCCGAGCCCGAGGAACGCCCGCTCCTCGTCCGTGCGCGCCCGCGGCCGGCGCTCGAGCGCTCCCGCTGGCCGCGGCGGGTAGTGCTCCTCTGAGACGGCGGGCCGCCCGGGCGTGGTCAGCGCGTGGCGGGCGACCTCGCGCGGGCCCTCGGGCCCGTCGGCGTGCACGACGACCAGCTCCGAGCCCTCCACCCGCGCCCAGACGCGCTCGTCGACGAGCGCCGAGGGGACCGAGTAGAGCGCGCCGCCGACCGAGATCGTCGACTGCCACGACACCTTGCGCGTCTGGCCGAAGCAGACCGTGTGCGGCACCGCCGGCAGCCGGTTAAGCCGCTTGCGCTCCTCGGCCAGCATCACCGCCGGCGCCCGACGCGTCACGCGGTGCTCGCGCGCGTTGACCCGCCCGCAGAACTCCTCGCAGGCCCGCTCGAGCCCGGCGAAATCGTCATAGGCCGGCCGCAGGTTGTGTTCGGTCGGCACGAGGTCGGCCTTCGCGATCCTGACCGTCGCCTCCGAGCCGCCCTTCGACTGCGGGTCGGCCGGCACGCAGGTCGCGATCGTCAGCCCGTAGTGGCGCGCGACGGAGACTATCCGCGGGTTGCGCACCGCGATCCCGCACACCTGGTCGACCGACACGGTGCGCTCGTTGTCGGTCAAGGCGTGGCTCGGCGCGCCGCCGAAGCGCCTCAGCGTGCGGTCGAGCGCCAACACGACCGACGGCAGCGTGCGGTCACACAGCGGCACCACGACCCGGAAGCGCGACCAAGCAAGCCAGGCGCAGAACAACGACGTCGCGCGGCCCGAGACCTCCGGCCCGTCCGCGTAGTCCCACTGCATCCACAGCCCCGGCTCGACCGTCCACGGCCGCGTGCGCCGCCCGTGCCCCTGGCGCCAGGCCCGCTTTGCCCGCGCAACCGCCCGACGGGTCGTGCGCTCCGAGCCCACATAGCCCATCGCCACCAGCCGCTCGTGGACCCTGTCGGCACGGATCCGCCCGCGCGAGCGCTCCACCCACTCCTCGATCTTCCCCGCGTACCCGTCGACCCGCGGCCTGCGCCTGACCGCCACCGGCAGCCCACCGGCGGCACGCTCACGCTGCTCGACCCAATGCGCGACCGTCTTGTGATCGCAACCCGCCAGCTCCGCCGCTCCCCGCAGCGAGCCCGCCAGGTCGAACGCCTCCAGAATCTCCATGACCTCCTCCGAACTCTTCAAGCCCGCCTCCCAGACGCGCCTCGATGACAAGACGCCCCGGGCTACAGGCCGCTCAGGACGAAACCGCGGGGAGAACAGGTGGCCACCCATGGGGAGATCCGGTGGCCGTCAGCGGGGAGATCCGGTGGCCGCCTACGGGGAGATTCCCATGGCCGCCGTCATGCCAGAAGGAATTCGGGTTCTCGACTGCGGCATGGCACGACGCAAGAAGGCGCGGAGCGCTCGAGACGCGGGCCCCGTTCACACCCATCGAGAAGCTGCTCGTCGCGGGCCGTCCTCGAAATCGCGGGCATCTGCGCGCGCGCCTCCTGAAAGCGGGCCTCAAGGAGGAGCGTTGCGAGCAATGCGGTCTGGACGAGTGGCGTGGCCAACCGCTTCGCGTCACCCTCCACCACGTGAACGGTGACCCGTACGACAACCGGCTCGAGAATCTGGCTCTTCTATGTCCCAACTGCCATAGCCAGACGCCGAACTTCGGCGGCAGAAACGGCCACCTGCGCGACCGAGCGGCATAGACCCTCCTACGCCGCCGCCCGCGCCGCCGGTACCAGCCGCAGCCGATCCGGCAGGAAGGGCACCACGGCTCGCTTCACGTACTCCCCGCCCGCCCTCACCAGGGCTTTGCGGATGAACGCCGGCGGCAGCGGCGCGAATCCGTAGTCGGCGCGGATGCGGTCGGGCAGGAGGGTGATCGTGATGAAGTTGATCGTCTCGACGAGTGGTTGAGCCGTCCACGGCACCGGCGGTTCGAGGACGATTGAGCGGGCGCGCTCGCGGGCCCAGTCGGTCACGTGGAGGTGGTCGCCGTCCAGCATCTCGCGGCGGTAGTCGTCGAGGTCGGCGATCGTGCGAGGCATGTCGCGCACGCGGAGGCCGAAGAGGCGGCCGACGCGCTTGTAGTCGTCCCAGTAGCGGGCCTCGTCTTCGCGCGAGAGCGAGCCGACGTAGGTGCGGTACACCACGAGTCCCGAGTCCACGAGCGTGAACAGGACCCAGAGCAGCAGCTCGGGGTCGTCGGCTCGGTACTGCGTGCCGGCGGGATAAGGGCCCACGGGCTCGCGCAGCGTCCCCGTCACGCGCCGGTGCATCGCACGCACCCGGCGGCAGACCCGATTCGCCTGCTCGCGCTCCCCGAACCCGATCGCGCTCAGCACCTCGGCCGTGCGCGCCAGCCGGTCGTAGGGCTCCTCGATCGCCGTGGAGTGGGCGAGCAGCCCGGACACCGCCAGCGGGTGCGCCGCCTGCATCAGGAGTGCCCGGGGCCCGGCGAGGGCGAGCGCGCGCTCGCGGTGCACGCGGCGCAGCACCGAGTCGTTGTCGAAGTAGCCGGCCACAGCCGCTCCCGGCTAGAGCGAGGCCAGGTCCGTTCCCTCGTCCGCCAGCGCGCGCGCGTCGAGCGTGGTGCGCTCCACGATGAAGCGGCGGGCATGCTCGAGGTCGTCCGAGCGACCCACGGTCAACGCGGCCGTCACCCGGCCGTCGTCGACGTAGAAGGCGGTGAAGTCGCCGTCCTCTAGCGAGCCACGTATGACCGTATCGCCCGAGCCGGGTCCCACGTACTCCATCCAGCTCCAGTCGGCCAGGTCGGAGAAGAAGTAGGGCACCACATCGTGCTCCACACCCCGCCCGAGCATGTTGAGCGCGGCGGTCTTGCCCTGGTTGAAGGCCACGTCCCAGTGCTCGATCCGCATCGGGCGCCCGTGGATCGGGCTGTCGTACTCGCAGATGTCGCCGGCCGCGAAGATCCCTGGAACGGAGGTCTCGAGCCCGCCCGAGCACTTGACGCCGCCGGCCTCCCCCAGGTCGAGCCCGGCGTGCGCCGCGAGCGTCGTGTCGGGCACGACGCCCACGCCGATCACGACGGCGTCGCACTCGAGCTCGAGCCCACTCTTGGTGACGACCTTGCGTACACGCCCATCCGAGCCCTCGAAGCGCTCGAGCTCCTGCCCGCCGTACACGTCGACGCCGTGGTCCTCGAGCACGCCCTGGAAAAATCCGCCCACCTCGGCGCCGTAGAAGCCCTCGAGCGTGACGTTCTCGAGCATCACGATCGAGCACTTCACACCGTGCGCCCACGTGAGTGAGGCCGCAACCTCCGTGCCGATGTAACTGCCACCGATCAGCACCACGCGCTCGGACCGATCGGCCTCCGCGCGGATCGAGTCAGAGTTCGCGAACGCGCGCAGGTAGTGGATGCCGTCGAGCTCGCAGCCGTCAACCCGCAGCCGGCGCACGTTCGCTCCCGTCGCGACAAGCGCCTTGTCGAACTCCACCTCGTCCTTGGTCGACAGGGTCACCACGCGCTCGCCCGGATCGAGCTTCATCACGCTGGTGCGGATCATGAGCTCGATCTCCTGCTCATGCCACCAGTCGTCCGGGCGGAAGATCACCTCGTCGCGCGACTCCTTGCCCTGGAGGTAGCCCTTGGAGAGGGGCGGACGGTTGTAGGGCGGATCGGGCTCACGGCCCACCAGCAGCACGGAACCGGCGGCGCCCTCCTCGCGCAGCCAGCGGGCGCAGTTCCCCGCGGCGAGACCGCCGCCGATCAGTAGGTAGTCGACCTTGCGGCGGGCCACGTGCGCCTCCTCCGCCTAGGCGGCGGCACCCGATCGGTTGGTGAAGCGTTCGGTCACCCGCGGCTCGATGCCCACGTCGAGCACGAGCAGAACTTCGTCGCCCGCCTTGACGACCGAGTCGCCGGCCGGGACGAAGCCGCCTCCGTCGCGCAGGATCGAGATCACGAGCGAGCCGTCGGGCAGGCCCAGGTCCTTGACCGCCCTGCCGGCGGCCTCGGAGCCCTCCGCCACCTCGAGCTCGATGATCTCGAGCCGCTCCTCGGGGAGATCGAGCAGGTGCACCAGCCCGTACTTCGGCACCTCGTGCTCGATCAGGCGGAGGATCAGGTCGGTGGCGGAGATGACGGGCTTCACACCGAGAAGCTCGAAGTGCTGGAGGTTGCGCGGGTTGTTGCAGCGGGCGACGATCCGCGGCACGCCGTACTTCTCGCGCGCGACCTGCGAGATCAGGATGTTGTCCTCGTCGTCCCCGGTGACGGCAACGACCAGGTCCGCGCGCTCGATCCCGCCCCGCTCGAGTACCCACAGCTCGGAGCCGTCGCCGTATTGGGCGCTGTGCTCGAGCTCTTCCTCGACCACCGCATAGCGAGCCTGGTCGGACTCGATCACGGTGACCTCGTTGCGCTTGTTGATCAGCTCACGGGCCAGGTTCCAACCCACCTTCCCGGCACCGACGATGAGGACGTACATGGCTAGATGATTCCTCCCTGGCCCGCGTGCTCCCGGGGCCGCGACAGCCGAGCTGACCAAGGAGGCAGGGCGAAGCCCATGCCGGAAGCCATGGACGAGCCCGAGGACGCAGGTTCAGCGAAGGTTTGCAGCGTCATCCGGGAATGCGGGGGTCGTGGAGGGGTCATCTACTACCCCGAGACTCCCTCGAAGCGGATCTGCCCGCGCACCGCCGCCTCGAGCAGCTCGATCGCCGTCTGGGTTGGACAGACGGTCTGCAGGCCCTGCTCCGCATACCAGCGCGCCCGGGCGGGATCGAGCACCCGCACGACCACGCGATCTACGTCGAACCGGCGCCTGGCTATCTGCGCTATGACCAGATTCGTGTTGTCGCCGTCGGTGGAGGCCACGAATGCGTCGGCCTCCTCGATGCCCGCGGCGAGCAGCGCATCGAGCTCGAGCGCCGTGCCGACCGTGTACCGCCCGCCGCGCTCCTCCCAGCTCTCGGACTGCCCGCGATCGAGCAGCGCGATGGCCTCGGGGTCCTCGTCGAGGACCGAGACTTCGTGCCCCTCGCCAAGCATCGAGTTGGCGATCGCTGAGCCCACGCGCCCGCAACCGACAATCAATACAAACATTCGAGCTTCACTCTACATGTGCGCTCGTGAAGTTCCTGTTGCGCGAGCGACCCGGCGCGGATGCGCCCAGATCAGGGCAGGACGCCCTCGCGGGTGTCCTCCTGGCCGGCCGGCGGTGCGGTGAGGATCACCCGGCAGTGCGCCTTCTCGACGACGTAGCGGGTGGTCTCCCCCACGAAGCGGTCGCGTATGCGTCCGCGCCCGCCTAGGATCGCCCCGCCCCGTACGCGGCTGGGCTCCTCCGCGGCGAGGACTATCGCCTCCACCCCGCGCCGGCGCGCCTCGGCCACGATCGCCTGGCCGGCGGTCCGTCCCCGAACCATGGCTGTCGCGACCTCCACGCCCTCGTACTCCTCGCCCACCTCCTTGGCCCGAGCCAGCACGCGCTTGGCCTCCTGCACCCGCTCCTCGGGCACGCGAGCGTCGATCGGAAGCGACATCGGGATCTCGAAGACATAGAGCGCCTCCAGGACCGCGCCGTCGCCCTCCTCGTCCTCGTCGGCCGCCAGGCGGCCGGCGGTACCGACGATGTCGTCGTCCAGCGGTGTGCCAAGGACAGGGACGAGGATGCTGCCGTACTCCGCCTGCGACGTCTCCTGGAGCGCCTCGGCCGGGATCGTGAAGCGCTGGGTGAGCGACTTGCCCTGGCCGCGGCGGTAGATCACGTAGAGGGCGACGCCGAACACCATCCAGGCGCCGCCGATCACGCGCGCGCCCTCGTGGAGCGTCACGACGCTGATCCAGGCGGCGATCGCGAACGCCGCGCCGAGCGCCGCCGGCAGCGGGATGCTGCCCTTGCCGGCGGAGATCGAGAGCGGGACGCGGAAGGCGCTCGGCCGGCCCGCCTCGCGGAAGCGGAGCACGATGACCGAGAGGTGGGCCATCGCGAAGCTGATCATCGCGCCGAAGGCGAACACGCCGGCGAGGAACTCGAGGTCGTGGGGGATCGCCAGCGCGAAGGCGAGCACGGCGGCGATCGAGATCGCGACGTAGGGCGTGCCGCGGCTTCCGTGCAGCCGCCCGGCGGCGCTCGGGATCTGGCGGTTCGTCGCCAGCGAGTACGCGAGCCGGGCGAGTCCCAGCATCTGGCCGTTCATCGCCACTATCAGCATGGCGACGGCCACCGTGCCCACTACATAGCGGGCCACGTCCATCAGCCAGTTCGGATCGTAGGCCGCGACGATGCCGAGCACCGGAGCCCCGATGAAGCGCCCGCCGAGTGCCGTCTGGCCGTTCTCCACCGGCTGCGCCATCAGCCCCGCGGCTGAGACGGCCACGAACAGCACAAGGGCGACCGAGGCGCTCGCGATCACCACGCGGCGCAAGCCGCGTCTGCCGACGCGCACTTCGCCGGCCAGCCCCGAGGCGGCCTCGACCCCCATCAGCGCGACGGTGGCCACGACGGCGGCGAAGATCGCGTCCTCCCACTTCGGAGTCTTTCCGAGGTCGACGGAGTCGACGATCGCCCCCGCGTCGAAGAACTGGGCGAACGCGATCCCCGCGACGACCAGGAGCAGAGCGATGCTGAGGAGCGACACCCTGAGCACCACGCCGCGCCGCGCGATGGTGAGGCCGCGCACGTTCTGGGCGCCCACATAGGCCAGCGTGAGCCCGGCGATGGCGATCTCGAGCACCCCCTCGTCGAGCTCGCCCCAGAAGACCGCCAGGTAGTCCGTGACGGCGACGGCGGCGGCCGCCATCACGATCAGGTAGTCGAGCAGGATCGCCCAACCCGCGACGAAGCTCCAGAACTCGTCGAAGGCGTAGCGGGCGAAGCTTGAGGCGCCTCCGCGCTCGATGTGCAGCGAGCTTCCCTCGACGTAGGTGGCGATCGTGACCACCAGGAACAGCCCGGCGAACAGGTAGACGACCGGTGTGAGCCCGAGCGCGTCCCCCGCCACCACGCCCAGCGTGAAGAAGATCGCCGAGACGACCGCGCTGAGCATGATCGCGAACAGAGCCGGCTCGCCAAGACCGCGGGCCACGCGCGCCTCGGCCCGCTCCGAGCCACGCCTGATCTGTGAACGCGCGCGGCTTGCCACCGGCGCGCGCCGTTCGCCGCCGGCGTCGTTCACCGGCGGCCGCCGCGAGCGAGCCAGAGCCGCCCGGCGCCGAGCAGGGCGAACATCGTCCCGAGGATCACCCCTAGGGCCAGCGCCCCGCCGCCGCGCGCGAGCGCCGACACCACCATCGCCACGCCGACCACTACGAGCAGCGCGCTGAGCGCTCGGGTGGACGCGAGGTACGCGCGTTGCACGGTCGTATCGTAGTCTCGGCCAGCCTCCTCAGAGGCCGTCGGGTCGGCCGTCGACCCCCCGCGACGAGTCGATGATCACGCGGCAGGGACGGTCGGCGAGGACGGTCTCCAGAGTCTTGCCGAAGAGCGACGCTCCGGCGCGTCGCGGGGGGAGCGACATCACGATCGCGCGCGCGCGGATGTCCTTTGCCTCCTCCACGATGCGGCGCCCTCCCCCGCCCGGGCGCACCTTCTCCCAGTGGCCGGTCACCCGCCGGCCGCCGCGCACCCGCGCCGAATCGATCAGCGTGGCGGCACGCGCCTCCTGGTCGGGCATGTCGGCGTCGATCGGCGAGTTCGGCGGCACCGTGATCATGACGAGTACGTGGATGCCCCGCCGCCGGCGGGCGGCGAGTCGCACCGCCACGGCCACCGCATCGGCCGAGTAGTGGCCGTCCTCGAACGCCACGAGCACGGACTCGTACTCCACCTCGTGCTCGACGACCGGCTTCGGCATCACGACCTTGTGGGTCTTGGTGAGCGACAGGCCGTGGCGCCGGCGGAAGATCACGTACGTCCCGATTCCGAGCGTCAGCCAGATCGCGCCCGCGACGAGCGTCTCGAGGTTGAGCACCGTCACCACGATCCAGGCGATGCCCGTGCCCAGCCCGCCCACGACGGCGAACAGCGGCAGCGCGTATCCCCGGACGCGAATCGAGCCGGGCCCTCGATAGGGGCGTTCCATGTCCGGCTGCTTGATCCGAAGGGCGATCACGGCCAGGTGGGCGATCGTGAACGACAGCATGGCCCCGAAGGCGTAGATCGTCCCCAGGAAGTCCGCCTTCCCCGGCAGGATCGTTACGCAGGCCACGAGGCCGAAGACCATGATCGCCACGTAGGGCGTGCGGAACTTCGGATGCAGCGCCCGCAGCCCCTCGGGCAGCTGGCGGTATTGCCCCATCGAGTAGGTGAGCCGCGAGACGCCGATCATGCCGGCGTTCGTCGCTATGAACAGGATCGTGGCGGCGAGGATTCCGACGTAGATCTCGGCCGCGCCCTGCAGGGGGCCAAGGTCCATGTTCGCCACGACCCCCAGGATCGGGTCGTCAGCGTAACCCCCGTCCTCCTTGGAGAGCGCGAGAAGCGTCTCGCCGTCGCGCACCGGCATCGCCGACAGCGCCACCGACGGCAGGAAGGCGTAGATCGCGAAGACCGCGACGACGACGCCACCGATGCCCCGAGGGATCGTCCGGCCGTAGTCGCGGGCCTCCTCCGCCATGTTCGAGATCGTCTCGATGCCGGTGTAGGCGACCATGCCTACCGGGATGGCGATCAGGAAGTCGGTGATCGTCGGCGAGACCCCGAAGTCGACGT
This sequence comes from Thermoleophilaceae bacterium, assembly GCA_036519295.1. Lineage (GTDB taxonomy): Bacteria > Actinomycetota > Thermoleophilia > Solirubrobacterales > Thermoleophilaceae > JACVRW01. Next base: position 1,177 of record DATDLN010000175.1, on the reverse strand, counting down.
TGTTCACGAGCGTCTCGGGCGAGAACACCAGCACCATCCCGAGCACGACCAGCGCGAGCTGCGTGAAGAAGTCGGCGAGCGCCAGGAAGACGTTGAGGCCGGCCGACTCCTTGACGCCGACGACGTTCAGGGCGCCCAGCAGAACGACCACGATGATGCCGCCGACGATGTCGGCCGGCGACTCTCCGAGCGGGTCCCAGAAGACCCCGAGGTAGTGCGGGACGAAGAACGCCGAGATGGCGACCGTGATGATGTAGTTCAGCATCTGGCCCCAGGCCGCGAAGAAGGACCAGAACTCGTTGAAGGCGCGGCGGGCGAAGCTCGACGAGCCGCCGGCCTCCGGATACATGGTGGTGGCCTCCGCGTACGTGGCGGCGGTGCAGGCGAAGATGAAGCCGGCGATCACGAACACCACCGGCGTCATCCCGAGGGCGAAGATCGCGACCAGGCCGAGCGCGTAGTAGATCGACGAGCCGACGTTGCCGTAGGCCGTCGAGAAGAGCGCTCCGGTTCCCAGGACCCGCTCGAGCCCGCGTCCCTTGGGTCGGTACTCGGCCATCTGGGTTAAACGCTAACTGTCGAAGCCGGCGCCAATGCGATCGAGCACTTGCAGCCAGGGGGCCCGGCGACCCCCGCGCTCGTCTGCCCGGGCGAGCGCGCGGCGGGTGGCCTGGACGGTGGCGTATCGGAGCGGCTCGGGTGGGAAGGGGATCGGGCGGCTCCTAACCAGCCCGAGGCGGGTCAGCTCGGTGTCGCGGTCGTGCACGAGGTCGAGCACGACGCGTGCCCCGAAGCGGCTGGCTCCGACTCCCAGTCCGGTGTAGCCGACGGCGTACGCCGCCCGACCGCCGAGCGCGCGGCCGAACGTGACGCAGAAGCGCGAGCAGGTGTCGATCGCGCCCGCCCAGCGGTGCGTGAAGCGGATGCCTCGAGTTGCGGAAACGTCGCGGCGAAGTTCCGGGCGAGGAGCTCGAACGTCGGCTGGTGTTCCTCGAGCCGGGGCGCCATGGCGTTGCGGAAGTGGTAGATCGCCTCGTAGCCGCCCCAGAGGATGCGGTCGTCCGGCGTCAGGCGGTAGTAGTGGAAGCGGTTGCCGGAGTCGGCCGCCCCCTGCCGCCTCTCCCACCCGAGCGCGGCTCGCTGGGCGGGGGTGAGCGGCTCGGTGACCAGCACGTAG
>DATDLN010000174.1:0-33772 GCA_036519295.1 Thermoleophilaceae bacterium | reverse complement strand
CACGTGTTACTCACCCGTTCGCGGCTCTGCCCCAGGCCGAAGCCTGGTTCGTCGCTCCACTTGCATGTGTTAAGCACGCCGCCAGCGTTCGTCCTGAGCCAGGATCAAACTCTCCGTGAAAGTCTGGCGTGGTTTCAATCCGGCGCTGCCGGGGAAAGCCCCGACGCCGCCGGCTCCACTGTCAGATCAAGAGAGTTGTCAAGTCGTGTGTGACCCCGCGTACACCTGCGAGGTGCGGACTTGACGGGTCTGTTCAGGCCCCTCGCGGGATCGCCGAAGCGACCCGGCTCGGGGTCGAACCTGGGCGCGACCATGCCGCCGCGGCGCAAGCTTTGCCTGCGGAGCGGCGTCAGCGGTCGCTCGTACTGCTGAGTTTTCAAAGACCGTGCGCTCTCAAGGGGTGGGGCCTCCGCCCGCGCAGAAGCGCGACGGACCAGTGTAGCACCGCCCTCATGGCGACCGAAACCGATCGCCGGGCGAGCGAAACCGACCGCCACAGTGGAGTCTAGCGCCGGCGAAGCCGCTTGAAGCGCCGCTTCCCCAGCTGAATCACGGCGCCGTCGAGCTCCTCCACTCGCATGTCGAGCTGGTCCTCGCCGATCGCGCGCCCGTCCAGCCGCACACCCGACTGCGCCAGCAGCCGCCTGCCCTCCGAGCGTGAGATCCCGAAGGCCTCGGCGAGCAGCGCGGGCACGTGGACCGTGCCATCGTCGCCGGCGAACGCGAACTCCTCCACCTCCTCGGGAAGCTCTCGCCGCACGTGAAGCGTGTCGAAGCGCTCCTCGGCGGCTCGCGCCGCCTCCTCCCCATGGAAGCGCGCAGTCAGCGCCCGCGCCATGGCCCGCTTGGCGTCACGCGGCGTGAGCGACGGGTCGGGGGGGCCGTCCAGGAGCAGCTCGTAGTAGGTCGGCATTGCCGAGTCGGGAACCCGCATCAGCTTCCCGAAGATCTCCTCGGGCGGCTCGTCCACGCCAACGTAGTTGTCGAGGGACTTCGACATCTTCTGCGCGCCGTCTATCCCGGGCAGGATCGGCATGGTGAGGATCGACTGCGGCTCGACCCCGTACGCCTGCTGCACGTCGCGCGCCAGCAGCACGTTGAACTTCTGATCGGTCGCGCCGAGCTCCACATCGGCGCGGATCGCGACGGAGTCGTAGCCCTGGAGCAGCGGGTACAAGAGCTCGAGGATCGAGATCGGCTCTCCGGCGGCGTAGCGCTGGGCGAAGTCGTCGCGCTCGAGCAGCTGGGCGGCGGTCGAGGTGCGGGCCAGTCGGAACAGCTCCTCCATGGGCATGTCGAGCCACTCGGAGTTGTGGCGCACTTCGGTGCGCGCGCGGTCGAGCACCTTGAATGCCTGGGTCTCGTAGGTCGCGGCATTGCGGTCGATCTCCGCGGGATCCGCCTGGGGCCGGGTGGACGAGCGTCCGCTCGGGTCTCCCACGCGCGCGGTGTAGTCGCCGATGATCAGCACCACGGTGTGGCCGAGCTCCTGGAACTCGCGCAGCTTGGTCAGGACGACGGTGTGGCCCAGGTGGATGTCCGGCGTGGTGGGGTCCACGCCCAGCTTCACCCGGAGCGGCCGGCCGCGGGCGAGCTGGCGCTCGAGCTCCCCCGCGGGCAGGGCGTCGACGGCGTTACGGGTGAGGAAACGGGCCGCCTCGCCCGCGGAGTCCGTCATCGAGCCAATGCTAGATCAGTGATCCCGAACCCCCGCACGCCTGGATGACGCGCCATGACGTCGCTGCGCGCCCCCAGGGGCACGCGGGTTCGGAATCAATGATCTAAACTGCCGCGATCTCACGGAGCGCCCGTGACCACGCCTTGTGTCGGGCGCGCCGGCCGCCGAGATTGACCCGCGCGTGAGCGGGGAATGCCTCAGCCGGGGGCCGCCCACAGCCATGTCCGAGCCGCCGACGCCCACGATCCATCCCTCCGCCGCGCGCGCAAAGCGCTCCGTGCGCCGCGACCCTGCCCCGGCCCCGGCTCCGCCGCGCGCGAAGCCCAAGCTCAAGAAGCTGCGGCTGGGCTTCATCCTGCTCGGTCTCTCCGTGCTCGCACTCGTCTCGACCCTGTTCGGGATGCTCATCTCGGTCGCGAGCGACCTGCCTTCGCTCGAGAACACCGCCGAGTTCCGCGCCGCGAAGAACTCAACCCTCTACTCCTCCGGACCGGGCTGCAAGGAGCCGACGTCGGCGTGCCGGATCGCCCAGCTGACCGGCAACCAGAACCGAATTCTCGTCGGGCCGGGCGAGATCTCGCCGCACATCAAGAACGCGGTGATCGCGATCGAGGACAGCCGCTTCTACGAGCACGAGGGCGTGGACTACGCCAGCATCGCGCGAGCCCTGTCGCAGGACATCCTCCACCGCAGCGCCGTTCAGGGTGGCTCCACGATCACCCAGCAGTTCGTGAAGAACGCCCTCTCCGCCCAGGGCGACCGCTCCGTCTTCCAGAAGCTGCGCGAGTCCGCTCTCGCCTACCACCTCGAGCGCGAGTGGTCGAAGGACAAGATCCTCACCCAGTATCTGAACACTGTCTATTTCGGCAATGGCGCCTACGGAATCGAGGCCGCCGTGCGCACGTACTTCGGCGACGGCGACGAGCCCGGGGAGCAGCAGGGCGCCGACACGTCCGGCGTGCAGTACACGCCTCCCGACGGGCCGCCCGATCCCCGTCGTCACGAGGCGATCGACGTCACGCCCGCCCAAGCCGCCCTGCTCGCGGGGCTGATCGCCTCCCCGGCCCTCTACGACCCGGTCGACAACCGCGCCCGGGCAACCCAGCGCCGCAACCTCGTGCTGTCGAAGATGCTCGAGCAGCGGACGATCACAAGGGCCGAGTACAGGGAGGCGATCCACACCCCCGTACCGGACGAGGACGACATCGACCCGCCCGACGCCCAATCCGAGCAGCCCTACTTCACCAGCTGGCTGACCCAGCAGCTGGTGGACCGCTACGGGACCGGTCGGGTCTTCGGCGGCGGGCTCAAGGTCAAGACGACGATCGACCCCGAGCTGCAGAGTGCAGCCGAGAACGCCATCGCCGGCCGGCTCGCGGGGGTCGGGCCGGCCGCCTCGCTCGTGGCAATCAAGAACAGCACCGGCGAGGTGAAGGCGATGGTCGGCGGAACCGACTTCGACGCCACGCCCTTCAACCTCGCGACGAACGGTCACCGCCAGCCGGGCTCGGCGTTCAAGCCGTTCATCCTCGCGCGCGCGCTGGCGGACGGCGTCAGTCCCGACACCGTCTGGGCCTCGCAGCAGAAGGTCTTCCCCGTCCCGGGCTCGAAGACCGAGAAGTTCGTCGTCAAGAACTACGAGGACAGCTACCTCGGCTCCGCCTCCCTCTGGTCGGCGACCGCGACCTCCGACAACTCGGTGTTCGCCGAGCTCGGGATCAAGGTGGGTACGAAGCGCGTGGCTCGGATGGCGAGGCGGATGGGAATCCGCACCAGGCTGTCCACGAACCCCGCCATGACCCTCGGCGGCCTCGAGGAGGGCGTGACGCCCCTGGAGATGGCCTACGCGTACTCCACGATCGCCAACAAGGGCCGGCGCGTGTCCGGATCACTCGCGTCCGCAGGCGGTCCCGTGGGAATCGACGAGGTCGAGGGCAGGGCGATACCCGGCGACGAGGGGACGAACAACAAGGTCGTCAAGCGCGCCTTCCCGGAGTCCGTGGGCCAGACCGCCCAGGACATGCTCTCGCTCGTGGTGAGCAACGGCACCGGCAAGGCGGCCCAGGTGGCCGGCGAGCCAATCTGGGGCAAGACCGGCACCACGGAGAACTACGGCGACGCTTGGTTCGTCGGCTCTAACGGAGACCTGACCGTGGCGGTCTGGGTCGGCTACCCCGAGAAGCTCATCCCGATGAAGACCGAGTTCGCCGGCGGCCCGGTGGCGGGCGGCACGTACCCGGCCGAGATCTTCAGCGACTTCATGTCCTCGTGGGTCGAGATCCGTGATGCGCGCCACCCGGAGCGACACGACGAAGACCAGGACCAGGGCACGGGCGGCTACACCCCCTACGTCCCCGTGCAGCCGTCGACGATCCCGCCCGCCGAGCAGGCGGCCCCGACGGAGACCGCGCCCGCGCCGGAGGCGGACGCCCCGGCCCCGCCGGTCGAGCAGGCACCGGTACAGCCACAGCAGCCGCCGCCGGTCGAACAGGCGCCGGCACAGCCGCAGCAGCCGCCGGCACCACCGCCGGCGGCGCCGGCGCCACCCGGTGAAGGCGGCGGTGTGTCACCGGACGAAGCGCCGCCGTAGGCGGCGGCCGGGCTACGTCGCCCGGCGCGCGCCGCTTCGCATCGCCGTCGGCCACGGTCGCGACACGTGGCGGCTGTCCGCGTCGCAGAAGCGCCACGGGAGGTCGGCAGCCTTTGTGATGCCGATCCGCTCGCCGATCACGATCCGCGGCTCGGCCGCGGCGCCCTCGCGCGCCAGCACCTCGATCGGGCCATCGACGAGCGAGGACCCGTTCAGCTCGAGATCGATGTCGAGTGCCTGGGTCAGCTTGGCGGGGCCGGAGCAGAGATCCTCGGGACGCTCGACTCCGCGCCGGGCGCGCATGAGATCGACGCCCTCGACCGGCTCGAGCGCACGGATCAGCACGGCCGCGCCGGTGCCCTCCTCCTCGGCCACCGCGTTGAGGAGCGAGTGAATGCCGTAGGAGAAGTAGACGTACGCCCGGCCCGGCTCCCCGAACAGCGTGTGAGTCCTGCCGGTGAGCCCGGTGTGGGCGTGGCAGGCGGGTTCGTCCATGTGGTAGCTCTCGGTCTCGACGATCCGCCCGGCCGTCGCGCCGTGGCGGACCACGCAGCCGATCAGGTCGCGAGCGACGTCGTGCACCGAGCGGGCGTAGAAGTCGCCCCCGAGCCTCATGCGCGCGCCTCGTCAAGGACGTGGCGGGCGTGCGCAAGCTGCTCGCGTACGCGCGCGAGGGAAGTACCGCCCTCGGAGACCTTCGACTCGAGCCATGCGCCGCGGTCGAGCAGCTCGTAGAACTCGCCGTCGAGCGCGGGCGCCAGCTCGCGCAGCTCCTCCTCGGTGAGGTCGGACAGCTTCTTCCCCTGGTCCACGGCCGCGCGCACCACGCCGCCCACGATTCCGTGCGCCTCGCGGAACGGCACTCCGCGCCGCACCAGAAGATCGGCGACATCGGTGGCCGCGATGAACTCGTCCGACGCAGCGGCGGCCATCCGCTCGCGGTCGAACGTGATCCCCTCGAGCATCTCGCTCGCGACCCTGAGACACAGCTCGAGCGTGTCGATCGCGTCGAAAAGCGGCTCCTTGTCCTCCTGCAGGTCCTTGTTGTAGGTGAGCGGCAGGCCGTGGAGCACGCCGTGCAGCCCGACCAGCCGGCCCACCACGCGCGGCGCCTTCGCCCGCAGCAGCTCCGCGGCGTCGGGGTTCTTCTTCTGCGGCATCAGGCTGGAGCCGGACGAGAAGCCATCCGCCACCTCGCAGAAGCCGAACTCCTGGCTCGACCAGAGGACGATCTCGGCGCCGAGCCCCGACAGGTGGGTGGCGCAGGTGGCCGCCGCCGCCAGGTAGTCGAGGACGAAATCCCGGTTCGAGACGGCGTCGAGCGAGTTCTCGGCGATACCTCCGAAGCCGAGCTCCTGGGCCACGAACATGCGGCTCGTGTCGAAGTTGACGCCCGCGAGCGCACCGGCGCCGAGCGGCAGGTCGTCCGTGGCGATCATGCAGAAGTTGAAGCGCTGGAGGTCGCGGCGGAACTTCCAAAAATAGGCGAGCAGGTGATGGGACAGGTAGACCGGCTGGGCCCGCTGCAGATGGGTGTAACCCGGCAGCGGCCAATCGAGGTGGCGCTCGGCGACCCGCACCAGGACGCCCATCAGATCGAGCAGTAGCTCCTTGGCGCCCAGGGAGTGCGCACGAACGAGCATCGCCACGTCGGTCGCCACCTGGTCGTTGCGGGAGCGGGCGGTGTGGAGCTTCCCGCCGACCGGGCCGGCGATTTCGATCAGGCGGCGCTCGATCGCCATGTGCACGTCCTCGTCGTCGGCCTTGACGGTGAAGCGGTCCTCCTCGATCTCTTGGCGCACCGCGTCGAGGCCCCGTTCGATGGCCGCGAGGTCGTCGTCCGAGATGATTCCGCTGCGCGCCAGCATTCGCGCGTGCGCGAGCGACTGTTCGAGGTCGTAGGGGGCGAGCCGGTAGTCGAACGCGATCGACGAGTTAAGCGCCTGGAAGAGCGGATCCCGCGAGTCTCGGAAGCGGCCCATGAGGCCGCCAGTGTAGGCCGCCTGGTGACCGCTTACGATTCGCTTTCGTGCGCGCCGGGGGGAGACGATCGATGTCCGGGGCGGTCGTGCGGCGCCCGACGCCGGACGAGGCGGCGACCGTCGCGGCGCTCCTCCACCAGAGCGGGGCGGAGACCTACGACCGCTTTGCGGGCGGCCGCGAGCGCGCGCTGCGCACGCTCGAGCGGGCCTTCCACGAACCCGGTAACTCGGCGTGCGCGGACGCCGTCTGGGTGGCCGAGCTCGAGGGACGGGTGGCGGCCGCCATGGCCGCCTTCCCGGTGGAGGAAGCCCTCCCCCGCTCGCGCGCGTTCCTGCGCCTCGCGCTACGCGGCTCGCCCTTTTGGCGCTGGCCCGGCGCGCTCCGTCTCTACTGGCTCAGCGGACGCGTGTCGCCGAGCCCCCCGCCCGCGGCGTTCTACATCGACGCCCTCGCCACCGACTCCCGCCTGCGCCGCCGCGGGCTGGCAAGCGCGCTGCTGGCCGAGGCGGAGCGGCAGGCCCGGGCACGCGGGCTGCCCGCCGTCGCCCTCGACACCAGGATCGAGAACAAGCCGGCGCGTGCTCTCTACGTGAAGGAGGGCTTCGACGAGGTGGCCTTTCGCCCCGCCACGCGGTCCCTGCCGGGCTTCGTGGCGCTCGTCAAGCCGATCGACTGAGGAAAGTCGCCAGCACCTCGCGCAGCGCCTCCACCACCCGCTCGACCAGGCCGTCGGTGAGCTCGGGATAGAACGGCAGCGCCAGCGAGCGGCCCGCCACCTCCTCGCATACGGGGAACTCCCCCTGGCGGTGCCCGAAGCGCTCTCGGTAGAAGCTGAACAGGTGGATGGCGGGCAGGTAGGGCTTCGAGTCGACGCCCCGCTCGCGGAGCGCGACGACGGCCGCGTCGCGGTCGATTCCGCGCGGCAGCTGGACGACGTAGACGAACCAGCTGCGCCGGTCACCGCCCTCGTCCGGACAAGGCAGGTCGAGTCCGTCGACGTCGGCGAGCGCCTCGGAGTAGAGCGCGGCCACGCGGGCCCGGCCGGCGAGCAGCTCGTCGAGCCGGTCCAGCTGGGCGACGCCGAGGGCGCAGGAGAGGTCGTCGAGCCGGTAGTTGAAGCCGAGCCGGTCGTGGTCGAGCCAGCCCATGTCGGGCGCGCGGCCCTGGTTGCGCTCGGAGTCGATCCGCTCCTTGGTCGCCGTGTCAGGACACACGACCACGCCCCCCTCCCCCGTGGTCACCTGCTTGTTCGGATAGAACCCAAACACGGAAAGGTTGCCGCGCGCGCCCACGGGAGTGCCATCGGTGTGGAAGGCGCCGAGCGCCTCGCAGGCGTCCTCTACGAGCCACAACCCCCGTGCGGCCGCGAGCCGCTCGAAGGCAGGCATGTCGGCCGGGTAGCCGAAGATGTGCACGGGCAGCAACCCAGCCGTACGGCCGCCCACCGCCGCTGCGGCAGCTTGCGGGTCCAGGTTCAGGGTGCGGGGATCGATGTCACAGAAGACCGGCTTTGCGCCCTCGTAGAGAAGACAGTTGGCCGACGCGACGAAGCTGAACGGGGTCGTGACGACCTCGTCACCGCGCTCGATCCCGGCTGCGCGGATCGCGAGATGAAGGCCGGCAGTGCCGCTCGAGACAGCCGAGACGGGTAGGTCGCGAAGACGGTGTGACAGGGCGGCTTCGAACTCGGCCAGCCTCGGACCAAGGGACAGGTGTCCGGACCGGAGCGTTTCCAGGAGCAGCTCTTCTTCGCGGGGGCCGAGGGACGGCCGCGCCAGCGGAATCACGTGACGGCGGCGTGTGCCCGCGAGTGTCTCGTCCGCCCGGGCAGCATGCCGGCCTCGAGCGAGTCGACGAGCGCCTCCCAGCTCGCCTCGATGATGTTCTCGGACACGCCGATCGAGCCCCATGTGTCGGTTCCGTCACTCGCGTCGAGCAGCACCCGCGTGACCGCGCCGGTGCCCTTGCGCTCGTCGAGGATGCGCACCTTGAAGTTCACGAGCTGGATGTCGCGGAGCTGCGGGTAGCGCTCCCCGATCGCCGCGCGGAGCGCCTTGTCGAGGGCGTTCACCGGGCCGTTTCCCTCCGCGGTGCGCACGTAGCGCTCGCCCTCCACCCAGATCTTGATGGTGGCCTCGGTCTCCACGCGCCCGTCCTCGCGTTTCTCGACGATCGCGCGCCAGGACTCGAGCCGGAAAAGGGGCTCGTACTCGCCGGTCTCCTTGCGGATCAGGAGGTCGAACGAGCCGTCCGCGGCCTCGAACTGATAGCCGCGGTGCTCGAGGTCCTTGACTCGGTCGACCACACGCCCGGCCGTGTTCCCGTCGACGTCCGCTCGCGCCTGCACGGTCCCCTTGCCGGACAGCTCGGAGACGAGCACGCGCCGGTCGGCGCCCACCTCGGCGGGGTCGATGTGCTCGAAGGTGCGCGCGTCCCGGTTCACGCCGGCCACGTGCATCCCGCCCTTGTGGGCGAAGGCGTTTGCGCCCACATAGGGCTGGTTCGGGTTCGGCGTCACGTTGCAGAGCTCGTCGACCAGGTGGGCGGTCTCGGTCAGCCGCGTGAGGCGATCGCGCCCGATCGATCCCAGGCCGAGCTTCAGCTCGAGCGCCGGCAGGATCGAGACGAGGTTGGCGTTGCCGCAGCGCTCGCCATAGCCGTTCATGGTGCCCTGCACGAGCCGCGCGCCGCGCTCGACCGCCACCAGCGTGTTGGCCACTCCGCAGCCGCAGTCGTCGTGGGTGTGGATGCCCACCTGTACGCCGTCGAGCTCCGCCGCCACCCGCGCCGTGGAATCCGCGACCTCGGAGGGCAGGGACGAGCCGTTCGTGTCGCAGAGGGTGACGTTCTCCGCCCCCGCCTCGGCGGCCGCCCGGAGGCAGCGGAGGGCGTACTCGGGGTCGTCGCGGAAGGCGTCGAAGAAATGCTCGGCGTCGTAGATCACGCGTTTGCCCTCGCCGGCGAGGAATGCCACGGAGTCGGCGATCATGCGGAGGTTCTCCTCGTGGTCGACCTTGGTGACCTTCTCCAGGTGAAGCGACCAGGTCTTGCCCACCAGCGTGCAGACGGGCGCGAAGCTGTCGGCCAGCAGGCGCAGCGCCAGATCGTCCGCCGCCGCGGTGTCGCGCCTGCGAGTCATGCCGAAGGCCGCCACCTCCGCCGTCTCGAAGGGCTCGCGCGCGAGCAGCTCGAAGAGGGCCTCCTCCTTGGGGTTGGAGGCGGGGAAGCCGGCTTCGATCAGGTGCACGCCGAGCTCGTCGAGCGCATGCGCCACGCGCACCTTCTCGTCCACGGACAGCGACATCCCCTCCCCCTGCATGCCGTCGCGGAGGGTCGTGTCGTAGACGACGATCTTGTCGCTCACGCCTTCGACGGTACCGGCACGACGTCCAGCCACTCCGCGTACTGGGGCGCGCGCCCGTGCAGAGTGTCGTCGAAGACGCGCTGGATTTCACGCGTGATCGGACCCGGCGGGCCGATCTCGATGTCGTCGATCTCGCACAGCGGCGTGAGCTCGCAGGCAGTGCCGGTGAGGAAGACCTCGTCGGCGAGCGCCACCTCGGCGCGCGCGATGTCGCGCTCCACCACGTCGTAGCCGAGGTCCCGCGCGATCTGCACGCAGGTCTTTCGATTGATCCCGTCGAGGATCCCCGCGGTCTGCGGCGGCGTGTGGATGACCCCGCGCTTGACCACGAAGATGTTCTCGCCCGTGCCCTCGGAGACGTTGCCCTGGTCGTCGAGGAGGATCGCCTCCTCGTAGCCCGACTTGAGCGACTCGATCTTCGCCAGCACGGAGTTCAGGTACTGCCCGGACGCCTTCGCGTGCGGGATCAGCGAGTCGGACGAGATGCGCCGGTAGGAAGACACGCGGGCGCGCACGCCGTTCCGCTGACCCTCCTCGCCCAGGTAGGCGCCCCACTCCCAGACCGCCACCATCGCCTCGACCGGGTTCTCGAGCGGATTCAGGCCCATCGGGCCGTAGCCGCGCCAGACGAGCGGACGGATATAGCAGCTCTTGAATCCGCTGCGGGCGATCAACTCGTGTGTGGCCTCTCGGACCTGCTCCTTCGAGAAGGGCAGGTCCATGTAGTAGAGCTTCGCCGAGTTCTCGAGTCGGTCGAGGTGGTCCTGGTGGCGGAAGACAGCCGTGCCACGCTCGGTCTCGTACGCGCGAATGCCCTCGAACACGCCGGTTCCGTAGTGCATCGCGTGCGTGAGTACGTGTACCTTCGCGTCCTCCCAGGCGACGAACTCTCCGTTCAGCCAAATGAGGTCGGCGGTGTTCACGTACTGCTCCTAGAGGTTTGCGAGTACCGCCCGGGTGGCGGCCTCTGTGGTGGCGTTCCCGCCCAGGTCCGGAGTGCGGAGGCCATCCCCGAGCGCGCTGTCGATGGCGGATTCTAGGGCAGAAGCCTCGTCCTCCATAGCGAGTCCGTGGCGGAGCATCAGCGCCACGGAGCCGAACATGGCGAGCGGGTTGGCCCGCCCCGTGCCGACGATGTCAGGCGCCGACCCGTGGACCGGCTCGAACAGCCCCGGCCCCGAGCCGTCTCCGAGGGATGCGCTCGGGAGCATCCCCAGCGAGCCGGTGAGCATCGCCGCCTCGTCGCTGAGGATGTCGCCGAACATGTTCTCGGTCAGGATCACGTCGAAGTCGGCGGGGCGCGCGACGAGCTGCATCGCGGCGTTGTCGACGAGCATGTGCTCGAGCGGGATGTCCTCGCCTGCGGCCACGCTCGCGACCGTCTTGCGCCACAGCCGGGAGGTCTCGAGGACGTTGGCCTTGTCCACGCTCGTGACCTTCCGGCGCGCCAGCCGGAAGGCGACGCGCGCGATCCGCTCGATCTCGCCCTCCGTGTAGACGCAGGTGTCGTGAGCGGTGTCGCCGTCGAGGCCGCGATCGCCGAAGTAGATCCCACCCGTGAGCTCCCGCACCACCAGCAGATCGGTGCCCTCGATGAGCTCGCGCTTCAGCGGGCTGGCGTCGAGCAGAGCCGCGCTCGGTCGCACGGGCCGCAGGTTGGCGAACAGGCCGAGGCCCTTGCGCAGGGCGAGCAGCCCCTGCTCGGGGCGCGGCGCGCTCGGGTCTGTCGTGTCCCACTGCGGCCCGCCGACCGCGGCGAGCAGTACCGCGTCGGCGGCGCGGCTGGCGTCCAGAACGTCGTCGGTGAGGGCGGTGCCGTGGACGTCGATCGAGGCGCCTCCGACGAGTCGCTCGTCGAGCTCGAACTCCCCGAGCGCTGCGAGCAGCTCGCGCGCCGCGCTCATGACCTCGGGCCCGATGCCGTCGCCGGGCAGGGTGACGATCCGCGCTGGCACGGGCGAGAACTCTCGCATACGATCGCCCGGTTTTGGCGGAGGAGATGCGCAAGGGTGGCCGGGCCGGGTTCGCCCGGGGAACGGAGGAGTTCTCGCGCGTGTTGGCGTTCAGCGACGGCGTGTTCGCGATCGCGATGACGCTGCTGGTGGTGGGCATCGCCGTTCCCACCCTCACGAACGGCGGCGATGAGGGCGAGCTGCTCGACGCGTATGGCGACCTCCGCTCCGAGGTCATCTCGTTCTTCATCAGCTTCGCCGTGATCGGCCGCTACTGGGTCGCGCACCACCAGATGTTCGGCTTGCTGCGAGCGATGGACTACACCCTGGTTTGGATCAACCTGCTCTACCTCGGCTTCATCGCGTTTCTTCCGTTCCCGACGGACGTTTTGGGCAACTACTTCGAGAACCCAATCTCGGTCGCCACCTACGCTCTGGCGGTGGCGGTCGTGAGCGGCCTCGAGGTGATGCAGTTCCGGCACGCGTACCGGGCGGGGTTGCTTCTGCGGGAGATGCCCGAGCCCGTGTATCGCTGGGGCGTTCTCGCTTCGTCGCTGCCCGTTGCCTTGTTCGTTCTCTCGGTGCCGATCGCCTTCCTCAGCACTGTCGCGGCGGTCGTCGTCTGGTTCCTGCCCGCCCCGACCCAGCTGGTGCTGAACCGCCTGCGCCCCGCCGAGGCGGCCGACTGGCTTTAAAGCGGGCGGCGGGCGTCGATGTTGAGCCGCACGTAGTCGAGCTCGCCCCCGCAGCGCTCGCGCACCGCCTCGAGGTAGGGGGCGCGCAGCTCTTCGGGGAGCTGCTCGAGGTGGTACCCGAGGCAGACCGTCCGCAGGTACCCGCTCAAGTCGGACGGGGCGACCGCGCGCGGCTGGAGCCAGGTGTGCACGTCGTCGAACCCGGCGCGGCGCAGCCGCTCGGCGGTCTCCTCCGCCCCGGCGAAGTTCCAGGGGCCCATCCAACCGGCCAGGTACTCGGCGTAGGGCGGCTCCGAGCCCACCGCGTTGGCCGCCCGGTGGAAGCGCGCGACGTTCCCCTTGCCCCCGCATTGCGCAGTCAGCCGGCCGCCCGGCCGCAGCGTGGCGAACATGCGCTCGAAGAGGCGCGCATGGTCCGCGATCCAGTGGAAGACGGCGTTCGAGAACGCCGCGTCGACCCGCCCGTCCAGCTCCAGCTCCGTGAGGTTCGCCTGGAAGACGGTGGCACGCTCGCCGAGGGCCTCCCGCGCGTGCTCGACCATCGAAGGCGAGGAGTCGACCGCAATCACGTGTCCGGCCGGCAGGCGATCGAGCAGCAAGGCGGTGACGCGGCCGGAGCCGCAGCCGGCGTCGAGCACGGTCTCGTCTCCGCGCAGCGGCAGGCGGTCGAGCACCTCCCGAGCCCATTCGACCTGCGGCTCGGAGACCAGGTCGTATGTCGCGGCGTCCCAGTCGCGAGTCAAAGTCTCGTGGTGACCGGACCGCCGCGCTCGCGGTCTCGCTCGTACCGGTCGATCGCCTCCTGCTGCCGCAGCGTCACGCCGATGTCGTCGAGGCCCTCCAGCAACCGGCGGGCAATCTCCGCGTCGATGTCGAACTGCACCTGACGGCCGGCGAAGGAGATCTCCTGCTCCTCGAGGTCGATGCGAGCGTGCCGGGCCGCCATCAGCTCGCGCACCTCCGGCTCCGGCAGCACGACCGGAAGCAGCCCGATCTTCGTGCAGTTCGAGTAGAAGATGTCGGCGAAGCTGGGCGCCACAATCGCCCGGAAGCCGTAGTCCTCGAGCGCCCAGGGGGCGTGCTCCCGGGACGAGCCGCAGCCGAAGTTGCGACCCGCGGCGAGGATCGGGTTGCTCGGCAGGTCCCAGCCGGGCTGCTTCGCCCAGTCGTAGAAGAGGAACTCGCCGAAGCCGGTGCGCTCCACCCGCTTGAGGAACTGCTTGGGGATGATCTGGTCGGTGTCGACGTCGTTTCGGTCGAGCACCGAGACCGCGCCCTCGATTATGCGCACCGGCTCCACCTAGCCCTCCCAGTCCCGTATGTCGACGAAGTGCCCCTCGATTGCGGCGGCGGCCGCCATCTTCGGGCTCACCAGGTGGGAACGCGCTCCGCGGCCCTGGCGTCCTTCGAAATTGCGATTGCTGGTCGATGCGACGCGCTCGCCGGGAGCGGCGATGTCCGGGTTCATGCCCAGGCACATCGAACAGCCCGCGGAGCGCCAGTCGAAGCCCGCGTCGCGGAAAACCTGGTCGAGGCCCTCGGACTCGGCCTGCGCCTTTACCTGCTGAGACCCGGGCACCACCATCGCGTTCACCGACGAAGCCACACTGCGGCCCCTCACCACCTCGGCGGCCTCGCGCAGGTCGCCGATCCGCGAGTTCGTGCAGGACCCGATGAAGACCCGGTCGAGCGGGATCTCCTGCATCGCCGTGCCGGGGACGAGCGCCATGTACTCGAGTGCCCGCTCGTCTCCCTCGCCGTCCGGATCGGGGACGGCGCCGGTCACGTCGACCACCATGCCCGGCGTGGTGCCCCAGGTCACCTGTGGGGACAGCTCGGAGGCGTCGATCACCACCTCGCGGTCGAAAGAGGCGCCGTCGTCCGTGCGCAGGGCGCTCCACTCGTCCAGCGGCAGCGGATCGGGAGCGGCGGGACGGCCCTCGACCCACGCGAAGGTGGCGTCGTCGGGCGCGATCATCCCGGCCCGGCCGCCGCCCTCGATCGTCATGTTGCAGACGGTCATCCGGCCCTCCATCGAGAGCCGCTCGATCGGCGGGCCCGCGTACTCGATCACGTGGCCCACCCCGCCGTCGACGCCGATCCGCCCGATCGTGCCGAGGATCAGGTCCTTCGCGGTGACCCCGTGGCCGAGCTCGCCCTCGTAGCGGATCCGCAACGACCGGGGCTTCCGCTGTTGGAGCGTCTGGGTGGCGAGCACATGCTCCACCTCGCTCGTGCCGATGCCGAAGGCGAGCGCGCCGAAGGCCCCGTGGGTCGAGGTGTGCGAGTCGCCGCAGACGATCGTCATGCCGGGCTGCGTGACGCCCAGCTCGGGGCCGATCACGTGGACGATCCCCTGCCGCTCCGAGCCGATCGAGTAGACGGGTACGCCGAACTCGCGGCAGTTGCGCTCGAGGGTCTCGACCTGCACGCGCGAGAGACGGTCCCGAATGTGCGCCGCAGCCGAGGAGCCGTCCGTGGGCACGTTGTGGTCGGCCGTGGCCAGGGTGCGGTCCGTGCGGCGCACCTTCCGGCCGGCCAGCCGCAGCGATTCGAACGCCTGCGGCGAGGTGACCTCGTGCACCAGGTGGAGGTCGACGTAGAGCAGGCTCTCGGCCACCTCGTGCGCCTCCCAGATCTTGTCGAACAGGCTCTTGGGCATGTGCGGGAGTCAGCTCCTCCTGAGTCCGGCCGCGACGATCGCGTGGAAGCGAGCTTCCTTGGGGCCGGGGTTCTCGAAGTGGTGGGGCAGGTCGGAATCGAAGGTCACGGCGTCGCCGGCCTCGAGGTCGTGCGCCACGCCTGCGCACGCGAGCCGCACGCGCCCTTCGAGCACCACCGCGGTCTCGCGGCTGCCGGGTTCGTGCCTCGGCGGGTCGTCCGGCCCGCCGGTCGAGGCGCCGGGGGCGAGCGTGTGCAGCGACACCTCGGCCCGCAGCCCGGGCAGCGGCGGCGTCAGCACCTCGTAGCTGTGCCGGCGGCTACCGCCGCGGCGGCGCTCCGACGTCCGCACGACGCTCACGCCGTCGGTCTCGTCCAGCCGAAGGAGCTGGGAGAGCGTCAGCTCGAGCCCACCCGCGATCCGCTCGGCGACGGCCAGGGTGGGACTGGTCTCGCCGCGTTCGACCTGGGAGAGCATCGGCGCGGACACGCCGCTGCGCTCCGCCAGGTCGCGCAGCGAGAGATCCATGGCGTCTCTGAGCTTGCGGACGCGGGTGCCGAAGACGTGGCCGTTGACCGACACGGGTGCTGTACGTTATCACGGACGTTTGTATGCGATGGCCATGCAGCCTAGCGCGGCTGCCTCGTGGGCCGGACCACCAGCTCGTTCAGGCTCACGTGGCGCGGACGGGTCACCGCGTGGACTATCTCGCGCGCGACGTCGTCGGCGGTCAGCACCTCGCCGATCTCCTCCCGCGCGCGCTCCAGGCCGGCGCGGACGACGGGGTTCACGTTGTGCCCCTGCAGCTCGGTGTCGACGTGACCGGGAGCAACGATCGTGACGCGCACGTTCGCGTGGAGCGCCTCCTGGCGCAGCGCCTCCGAGAAGCCGTGAACGCCGAACTTCGTCATGTTGTAGACGGCGGCTCCGGCGTCCGCGCGGCGGCCGGCCACCGAGGAGAGGTTCACTATGTCCCCGCCCCCGCTTCGCTCGATCAGCGGAAGCGCCGCGTGGGTGCAGTACAGGAGCCCGAGCAGGTTCACGTCGATCATCCGCCGCCACTCGGCGGTATCGGCGCCGCTGACCGGCCCGAGCAGCATCACGCCGGCGTTGTTCACGAGGATGTGCAGCCCGCCGAGCTCTTCGTATGCCGTCCGGATGAACCCGTGGGCCTGCTCCTCGTCGGCCACATCGACCTTGT
Source organism: Thermoleophilaceae bacterium (assembly GCA_036519295.1). Classification (GTDB taxonomy): domain Bacteria; phylum Actinomycetota; class Thermoleophilia; order Solirubrobacterales; family Thermoleophilaceae; genus JACVRW01. Next base: position 17,647 of record DATDLN010000174.1, on the reverse strand, counting down.
GCACGAGATAGGGCTCCTCGAGCCGCTCGGATATGACCTCCAGCCGGTCCGTGCGGCGGGCGCCGATCGCCAGGGTCGCCCCGGCCTGCGACAGCGCGAGCGCTGTCGCCGCACCGATGCCTGAGGAGGCGCCGGAAACGGCCGCGACGCGGCCTTCCAGGGGTCCGGCCATCGGGCCGATCCTATTCGGTTCCGGCGAGGAGGCGCGAACGCAGGGCGAGCTCCAGCTCGAAGCGCGCGTCCGGGTCGTCGAGCCGGGCGCCGAACAGCTCCCGCAGGCGGGCGAGGCGGTAGCGAACAGTCTGCGGGTGCACGTGAAGGGCGCGCGCCACCGTCTCCGTACGGCCGCGGTGGCGCAGCCAGGCGTCAAGCGTGGTGCGTAGGCGATCGCGGGAGAGCTCGGTCTCACCCTCGAGCGGAGCCAGGGCCTGGTCGGCCACGTCGCGGGCGAGCCGCCGGTCGGCGCCCAGCAGTAGCGACAGGTTGTGGCGCTCGGCCAACAAAAGGCCGTCGCTCTCCCGGATAGCTCCCTCCCTCGCAAGGCGCAGCACCTCCCGCGCCCGGGCGAAGCTCAGTGCAGCGTCCGGCCACCGGACGGCCGGCCCGAGCGCCGCGCGGCGCTCGCGCAGGGCAGCCTCGAGCTCGCGCCGCCTGCCGGGCGCCGCGGGATCGGGGACGAGCGCCGCCACCACCGGCGGCACCCGCGCCACGAGGGCGTCGGGCCCGAGGCGAACGCCGAGGCGATCGGGCAGCTCATCGCCCGCGGCGCCGCTGCCGTCGCCGTCCTCGGCTTCCAACGCCAGCGCGGCGAGCGTGCGCGGCAGCGTCCAGCCGGCCTCGGACGCGGCGGCCTCGATCGCGGCCGCGCCAGCGGGCGGCTGCTGCACGAGCAGTCCCGCGAGATGCTGGCGGCGAAGCTGGATGGCGCCGGCGGCGGCTGTCTGCTCGCGGGCGTAGCCTTCGATCGACTCGGCGGAGAGCTCGTCGATGTAGGCGAATATCGACTCGGCCAGCGCGTAGAGAGTGCGCGGCGCCAGGCCGGCCCGCTCGCCGGCCGCCGCCAGGCGGCGCCAGGCGACCCGCGCTCCCACGCGGTACGCGGCGAGCAGCGCATCGAGGCTCCGCCCGGCACGCATCTCGCCGCGTCCCAGGTTCACGTACACCTCGCGGCCCGCGCCGCGCCCCCCGGCGGGGTCCTCGATTATCGACATGAACTGGCGCAGGGCCTCGACCACGCCCGTGCGCAGGGCGAGCCCGAAGGGGCCCTCCAGCGGCCGCTCGTAGCCGGGGACCCCTTCGCCGATCGCCGCGATGATCTCGTCGGCGAGCGCCGGCAGTTCGGGGCGCAGCACGGCGGCTACCTCCGGAGGGAGCGCCTCCCATGGCTGGTCGACGGCCATTTGTCCAGAAACTACAAGATTCGCGGTTCAGATCGTGACCTCGCGCGTGAACCAGCGTCGCTTCTGCGTCGTAGCCTCCAGAACGGATGACTCGGGCGCATCGCAACATCAACATCGCCGCCGTCGTACTCCCGTTCGCCGCCTTCCTCGCCGCGATCCCGATGCTCTGGAACGAGCTGGTCGGCTGGACCGATCTCGCTCTATTGGCCGTCCTCTACTTCCTGACCGCGCTCGGCATAACCGTCGGTTTCCACCGCCTGCTGACTCACCGGGCCTTCGCCACCTACAAGCCGGTGGAGTATCTGTTCGCCATTCTCGGGTCGATGGCCGTCGAGGGGCCGGTGATCGGCTGGGTGACCGATCACCGCCGCCATCACGCCCACGCCGACGAGGAGGGCGACCCCCACAGCCCGCACGTGGGGCACGGCGAGGGAGTGCTGGGCGCGCTCCGAGGGCTCTGGCATGCGCATCTCGGCTGGCTCGTGCGCGACCACCCCACGGCCGAGGGGGCCGAGAAGTACGCTCCGGACCTGCTGGAGGACCGCGGCATGCGGGTGATCTCCCAGCTCTTTCCTCTGCTCGTCCTGACCGGCTTGGCGCTCCCGTTCGCCTTCGGTTGGCTCATCACCGGGGAGCTGGTCGGAGGCCTGACGGCGTTCGTCTGGGCGGGTCTGGTGCGGATCTTCATGGTCCACCACGTGACTTTCTCGATCAACTCGATCTGCCATTTCTTCGGCCGGCGCCGCTTCGAGACGGACGACGAGTCGACGAACGTGTTCTGGCTCGCCATCCCCACGCTCGGCGAGTCGTGGCACCACAACCACCACGCCTTCCCCCGCTCGGCCACGCACGGGCTGCGGTGGTGGGAGGTCGACGTCGGCGGTCTCGCCATCCGCGCAATGCGCCGGCTCGGCCTGGCTTGGAACGTGGTGCGGATCACGCCGGAGCGCCAGCGAGCGCGGCTGGCCGCGTCGAGCGAGCGGCCGGCGGTCCCCGCCTAACCCCGCTCGGCCCGCCGACTGCGGCGGCCATCCCTCGGAGCGGGATCCGTCGCGCACACGTGCGCGTCAGAGCGCCTCGTGCAGCAGCCGGGTGAGCTCCTGCTCGTCCGGCGGGTCGGGCGTGTTCGCCAGGAGCGGGTGCGCCGCCGCGGCCGCGCCTATCTCCGGCAGCTGCGACTCCGCCACCCCCAGCGCCGACAGCCGCGTGCGGCCGCTGCGGGCCGCGAGCTTCGCCACCCTGCCTGCCGCCGCCGCGGGGTCGCCCTCCGGATCTCCAAGCGCGGCCGCGAACGAGCCCATCGCGGCCGGGGCGCGGCCGGCCATGAACCGGGCGAGGTGCGGGAGCATCACGGCGTTCGTCTCGGCGTGCGGCGTCCCGGCGGTGCGCACGATCGTCTGGCAAACCGCGTGGTGAACGGCGATGCCCGTGGCACCCGACGCGTAGCCGGCGAGCAGCCCGCCGAGCGCGAGCTCCTCATGACCCGGTGGATCGCGCGGCACACCTGCCGCGATCAGCTCCGCGGCGTGCAGGGCAGCCATGTCGGTCACCGGGTTGGCGAGCGGCGTGTAGAGCGCCTCCATCGCGTGCGCGAGGGCGTTCATGGCGCTGGCCGTCAGCTGCGGCACCGGCTGTGAGGCCATCAGCGCGGGATCGGCGACCACCAGCGCCGGCCTGACCATGCGCGCGCCCGGGACTCCGGCCGGGGTCCGGTGGAAAGGCGTCATCTCGGCGCCGGACAGGGTGGTGGGAAGGGCCGCCGGGCTGCCGCCGCGGGCGCCAGCGATCGCCTTCGCGGTGTCCACGACGCGTCCCCCGCCCAGCGCCACGAGCGGCCGGTCGCCGGCCTCCTCGAGCACCCTGGCCGAGATCTCGTCGACCCGCCCGGGCGGAACCTGGATCACAGCGGAGGCCGCCTCGTGGACGCCGGGAGCGAAGTCCGACCCGCGCGCACCTGTGAGCAGCACGTAGCCGATGAACCCGTGCGCTTCGAGCAGGGGCGGGGCCTCCGCGGCCACGCCGGTGCCGAAGCGGATCAGCCGTTCGCCGTCGCGCCAGGTGAAGTCCTCGGCCACGGCGGCGGATTGTCGCGCGGCAGAGGCGGCGCCGGCGGCGTCGCTGCGGGTCAGGGGGCGGTGAGGGCCTCGGCGGTAACCGGCTCGGGCGAACGCTCCTCCTCGGGGACCGCGTTCGACAGCGCCCGCAGGTACGCCTTCCCGGCGGCCTCGAGGATGTCGGTGGACACGCCCACGCCCGAAGAAAGGCGGCCGTCGAGCTCGAGCAGCACGTTCACCTCACCGAGTGCGTCGCGGCCGCCCGTCACGGCCGAGACGTGGAACTCCCTCAGGCGGGCATCGCGGCCCACCGCCGCGTTGATCGCGCTGAAGAAGGCGTCGACCGGGCCGTCGCCCGTGAAGCTCCCGGACCCGACCTCGCCGCTCGGCATCCGCACCCGTACGCGCGCCAGCGGCGAGCGCGTGGAGGACGCCTCGACGTCGAATGACACCATCTCGAAGGCGGCCGGCGCCTGCTTCATCTCGTCCGAGACGATCGCCTCGAGGTCGAGCGCCGTGACCTTCTTCTTCTTGTCCGCCAGCTCCTTGAAGCGATTGAACGCCGTGTTGAGTGAGGCGCCGTCGACCTGGAAGCCGAGCTCCTCGAGGGCGTTGCGGAGGGCGTGGCGGCCGGAGTGCTTGCCAAGCACGAGCGAGTTCGTCTCGAGCCCGATCGTGGTGGCGTCCATGATCTCGTAGGTGGTCCGTTCTTTCAGAACGCCGTCCTGGTGGATGCCGGACTCGTGCGCGAAGGCGTTGCGGCCGACGATCGCCTTGTTCGGCTGCACGGGGTAGCCGGTCAGGCGGGACACGAGCCGGCTGGCGCGGGCGATCTCACGCGTGTTCGCGCCGGACCACAGGCCGTGCGCGGCCTCGCGGACCCTCAGCAACATCACGATCTCCTCGAGCGAGGCGTTGCCGGCGCGCTCTCCGATCCCGTTTATGGCGCACTCGACCTGGCGGCAGCCGACGAGCAGACCGGCGAACGAGTTGGCCACCGCCAGCCCGAGGTCGTCGTGACAGTGGACCGAGGTGGTCACATCGGCGAGACCGGGCACGAGCCGATAGAGCGTGCGCCACATCTCGGCGTGCTCCTCGGGGGTCGAGTAGCCGACCGTGTCCGGAACGTTGATCGTGGTGGCGCCCTCGTCGAGCGCGATCTGGAGCACCTCGGCCGTGAACTCGAGATCGGAGCGAGTGGCGTCCATGGGCGAGAACTCGACGTCCTCGCAGTACCCGCGCGCCTGGGCCACCGCGGCGCGCGCCTGCCCCTTCACGTCCTCGCGGGTCGTCTGCAGCTGGTGCTGGATGTGGATGTCGCTGGTCGAGATGAAGGTGTGGATGCGCGGGCGCTCGGAATCCTTGACCGCGTTCCAGGCGGCGTCCACGTCCTGCGCGCCCGCCCGGGCGAGTCCGCAGATCACCGGCCCATGGACATCACGAGCGATCGCCTGGACCGCCTCGAAGTCGCCCGGAGAGGAGATCGGGAAGCCGGCTTCGATGATGTCGACGCCCAGCCTGGCGAGCTGGTGCGCGATCTCGAGCTTCTCCTGCTTGTTGAGCGAGATCCCCGGTGACTGCTCACCGTCGCGCAGGGTGGTGTCGAAGATCTTTACTCGGTCCGTCTCGCTCCGCTCCATGTCGCTTCTCCTTCGTCGCCGTTCCTGGATTCCCCTTGAGTTCGCGGCTTCTCGCGGCCGCCACGCATCAGCTCCCCCTAGCGGGGGAGGAGAAGGAGAAGTCGCAGGTCGGTCGTCAGCGACATGAAGAGGGAAGCGTACACGGTCAGTCCGGCCGGCCGAACGTCACGCGCTCTTGTCGCGCGGCGGTGCCGGGGTCTGCAGGACGCCCTTCCGGCGCGGGCGTTTATAGCCGGCCGCCGCCTGCACGCTCGAGGGGCGCCACTCCGCCCCGCCGCGGAGCGTCGGAACGCCCTCGGCGTTGAGGGTGTCGGCGATCGCCTGCAGGGTCATCCCCTGGGCTCGCATGTCCGCGATCCGCTGCTTGAGCGAGGGTCTGTCGCTCACCGCCGGCCGGCCGGAACGCCGCATGTGGCGCGCCGCCTCGAGGCCCTTTCGGGTCCGCTCCTCCAGCTTCCGGCGCTCGAGCCCACCCACGGTGGCGAGGGCTCGCGCCCCCAGCTGCCCCTCCTCCGTGCCGGTGTCGAGGTCCAGGTCGATGACGATGAGCCGCGCGTCGCACTCCGTGAGCCATCCGAGCAGGGCGCCCAGGTTGGCCGCGGTGCGGGTGAGGCGCTCGAGGCTGCTGACCACTAGGCAGCTGGCGTCCCTGGCAGCGAGACGGTCGAGTGCGTACGTCAGGCCCGGCCGTCGCAGGTCCGAGCTCGCGTGGGACTCGACGTCGCGCACGATCTTCACGAGCGTCAGGCCGCGCCGCTCGCACGCCTCTTGGATGAGGCGCACCTGGACCTTCAGCTCGGCGTTGTTGACGTCGTCGGCGGCGGAGACGCTCGCGTAGCCGACGGCGCGCTTGCCCGCCACGCTGGGCTGGGGCCCCGGAGCGGGCGACTTCCGCGCTCCCACTCCGACCGGGGGCGCCGCCCCAGCGGGAACGGGCGCAACGGAGGGTCGTCCGTCGGGCCGCTCCCTGCGATCCGGTGCAGCGCGCCCGGGCGCTGGCTCGCCGGGTGCCGGAGCCGGAGGCGCCTCGGGCTGTGCCGCCGCCTTCGCGGCCGTGGCCGGCTCCGCCTTGGGCGTAGCGGCCGGCTTCGCCCGGCGCGGCGCGGGAGGTTCGGCGGTAGGGGCGGCCGACGGCTTCGCCTTGGCCGGCGTGGCCGGCTCGGCCGTGGGGGCAGCGACCGTCCTCGCCGCCGACCTGGAACGACCCCGGCGGTCCGGAGGCAGATCGGCCGCCGCGGCAGCCTCCGCGGACCCCGCCGGCAGCGCGAGCGCGGGCCGGCCCGCGATGGCGACGCGGGAACGCCGGCGGCGAACCCCGATGCCGACGCGCAACGCCGCGCCCAGTGCGGCCAGAGCCGCGAGCCCGGCCAACAGCAGCGGGAGCTTGCCCGACGACCCGTCGTCGCCCCCGCCGTCCTGCCCCGAGCCGGGCGTGGGCGCTGCAGACTGGCCGCCGCCCGGCTTCGTCGAGCCGGGCGCCGGCTGCTTCAGCGGGAACTCGTCCCAGAGCTCGGTTGGCGGACGCTCCCCCGCCGACGGATGGTCTGCCGCTCCCTGGGCCCAGGCGGGGGTGGCGGCGACGCTCGAGATGAGCGCGATGAGAAGCAGGGATGTCAGCAGCGGGCGCGTCAACTGATTGTGACGGGCGTCCCCACCGGCATGAGCCGGCCGAGGCGGACTATGTCTCTATTACGCATCCTGATGCACCCGTGGGAGACCTGCCCGGGAATCAGGTCCGGACGGTCGGTGCCGTGCACGCCCACGAATCCGCCGTCGGGCCAGTCGGTGAGCACGGCGGAGCGGGCACTGGTGCCGAATGCGAGGGGCCCATAGAAGCTGCTGCGATATCGCACGAGCTTGTTGCGTATATAAAACCGTCCCCGGGGGGTGGGCCACTGTGGCAGGCCGACGCCCACCTGCGCGCGGAAGATCCGGCGGCCCCCTCGGGTCAGAGTCGCCGTCGACCGGCCCAGGTTGATCCGGAGGTGAGTGCGGACGGTCCTGTAGCCGCCGAGCCGGTCGCGTGGGAGCCATCCCGTCGTGCCGTTCGGGAGCACCGGGAGCCGGCCCTCGACCCAGACACGCCCGCGGGCGTCCCGGGCCCTGCGGCGCACGAGCACGAGGTTGTCGGTGCCCTCCGGCGTGCGCGTGCCGAGCCGGGCGATCCGGGCGCCGGCGCCGGGAGCGGAACGCGCCGTGGCCGGCCGCCTGACAACCGACCACATCGAGAGGTGCGGATCCCGCTCGAGCGGCGTCGGCGACGGCACGTGGAGGGCCGGCGTCGGCGGGCCGGGCAGCCCCGCAAGGCGAGGCGCCGACTCCGGCGCCGGCCACAGCAGCATCGCGGCAAACCCCAGGACGCCCGCCCCGGCGAGCGTCATCCCCGCGCGCGCGGTCCGCCCGATGCTCACCGGACCTATCCCGTGTAACGCGGCGTCCGCCTCCGCTCGGTGGACGGGCTGCTGGTGATGAAGTTCGTGGATTGCACGACCCGCGTGATCTGCTGCTTCGACCTGGGCTGGTCGAAGGCGCGGCTGGCCGGCTCGACGCCGAACAGGTAGCGCATCCAGGCGGCGTGACGTGCTTCCACCGAGTGAATCGCGAGCGCGGCCGCGAGCGCGGAGGTGGCCTGCAGCCGCGGCGCCTGCCCCTTGTAGGCCTCCACGGCGAGGTCCTCGAACGCGACGGCGGTCTTGAGGAACCCGTTCTGGTCCTCGGTGGTGCCCTGGAAGTCGAAGGACGGGCGCGCCGCCGCCTTCTTGCCCAGCACGTCGCGGAACGCCTTCACGTGCGCGCGCTCGACACCACCCACGACCTCGGCGGCCTCCGCCGCACGGCCCCGGAGCGCACCCATGCGCTCGGCCTCGGTGTAGAAGGTCGCCTGCAGGTACTCCAGCGTGAGCGCGTAGTTCAGGATCGACACGTCCTTCGCGCCCAGTCCCCCGCCCTGCCCCGCCGCCGGCTCGGAAGCCAGTGCCAGAAGGGCCGCGGTGCCGCCGAGCGCCCCCGCGAGGAAGGTGCCGCGGGACACGACTCCCGCCCGCTCAGCCGCTTCTGCGAGCGCGCCGTCCACGTCCAACCGTTCGAATGAAAGGTCGCCCATGGCCCTCACCTCCTCAGTCCGGCTTTTTGGAGGCCGGCCAGAACCTGGTCGGCAGATCGCGGGGTGTCGGTCGCTTCCGGAGCCGGCGGCTCGCCCACGATGCTGCGAATCCAGGCGGCGTGACGCGCCTCCACCGAGACGATCGTGGCGGCGGCCGCGAGCGTCTTCGGGGTCACGTTCGTCCCCTGGCCGTTGTACGCGCCGACCGCCAGGTCCTCCAGGTCGCCCGCCGCCGCAGCGAAGGCATCCGGATCGCCCGTCTTGTCGCCGAAGTCGAAGCTCGGCTCGTCCTCGGCACGTGCGCCGAGCGCGCTCCTCACGAACTTGAGGTGCTCCTTCTCCTGGGCCGCCACCGCCTGCGCGTATTCGAGCAGCTTCCCTTGGAGCTTCTTGCGGCGGAGCGCCTCGTCGTAGAAGGCGCCCTCCGTGTACTCCACCAGCAGGATCAGGTTGAGTGCACGAAGGTCGGGTTGCGACAGCTGTGCGGCGTCCGTGGACCGCGGCGCGCCGGCGATCATCGCGCCGGCGATTCCGGCGCCGCCCACCAGCATCGCTCGCTTTACGAAATCGGAGCGGCTACTGCCGCCGGGCAGGGGAAATTGCCTGGAAGGCGCCACTTCGCCTTCCCGGGCTCGAGTCTCGGGGTTCATGGGGCGTACTCTGCACTCAATTTGCCTCGAACGAGCCCTGAGGAGTCGATTAGGTCCCTTTACGCAACCACACCGTTGCGTACGAACCCTTGTGTTTGTCCCCGATGTGGGGTAGAGGGCGCCGAGCTCGGCCGGACGGCGCCGACCTCGCGCCGACTATCGTGAGGTCATGACAACGGCGTCCTCCACGGCCGCGGACATCAAGGATTCGATCCTCGACACGATCGGCGACACGCCTCTCGTGCGCCTCTCGCGGCTGGGCAAGGGCCTCACGCCGCAACTCGTGGCGAAGGTGGAGGCGCTCAATCCGGGCGGTTCGATCAAGGATCGCGCCGCGCTCGCCCTTGTCGAGGCCGCCGAACGCGACGGCAAGCTGAAGCCCGGCGGCACGATCGTCGAGCCCACCAGCGGCAACACCGGCACCGGCCTCGCGATCGCAGCAAGCCTCAAGGGGTACCGGGTGATCGCCGTGATGCCGGACAAGATGTCGAAGGAGAAGATCGATCTGCTGCGCGCCTATGGCGCCGAGGTGGTCGTGGCGCCCACCGAGGTGCCACCCGACTCGCCCGAGTCGTACTACCGGGTGGCCGATCGCCTGACGGAGGAGATCCCCGGCGCGTTCCAGCCGAACCAGTACAAGAACCAGGCGAACCCGGAGGCGCACTACCGCACGACCGGGCCGGAGCTGTGGCGACAGTCGGGCGGGCAGATCACCCACCTGGTGGTCGGCGTCGGCACCGGCGGAACGGTGACCGGCGTCGGCCGCTACCTGCGCGAGCAGAAGCCGGACGTCGAGGTCATAGGCGCCGACCCGGTGGGCTCGATCTTCTCGGGCGGCGAGGTGAAGCCCTACCTGGTGGAGGGCGTCGGCGAGGACTTCTGGCCCGAGACCTTCGACCCCTCGATCGTCGATCGCTACATCACCGTCTCGGACAAGGACTCGTTTCTCATGACCCGCCGGCTGGCGGCGACGGAGGGCATCCTCGCGGGCGGCTCGTGCGGGCTTGCGCTGCACGCCGCCCTGCAGGTGGCGCGCGAGGTCGACGACCCCGACGCGATGATCGCGGTCATCCTGCCCGACGGCGGGCGCTCGTATCTCTCGAAGGTCTTCAACGACGCCTGGATGCGCCAGTACGGCTTCCTCGAGCGCGATACGGAGCTCACCGTGGGCGACGTGCTGCGGCGCAAGCACACCGAGGGCGAGATTCCGGACCTGCTCACCGTCGAGACGCACGCAAAGGTTCGCGACGCGGTGTCGCTTCTCCACGAGCACCGCGTCTCGCAGCTGCCGGTGGTGTCGGCCCAGGACCCGCAGGCGGTGGTCGGCTCGGTCAGCGAGCGCGGGCTGCTGCGACACGCCATGGACGACCCGGCGCTGCTGGGCGCAGAGATCGTCGAGGTAATGGAGCCGCCCTTCCCCGCCGTTGCGGCCGAAGACGGGGTCCGCGAGGCGGTGGAGCTCCTCGCCGACAAGCGCGAGGCGGTGCTGGTCAACATGGACGGCCGCGCCGCCGGCATCCTCACGCGGGCGGACCTGCTCGAGTCGCTCGCGCGATGACCCGCCTTCCCGACGGGGCGCGCTTCGCCACGCGCGCGGTCCACGCCGGGCTCGATCCGGACCCCGCATACGGCTCCGTGATCCCGCCGATCCACCAGACATCGACCTACGTCCAGGCGGCGCCGGGCGAGTTCGTCGAGGACTACGACTACGCACGGTCGGCGAACCCAACACGGACCGCGCTCGAACGCGCCCTCGGCGAGCTCGAGGGCGGCCTCGCCTCGTGCTTCGCGAGCGGCATGGCGGCTACCCACGCGCTGCTGACCGCGCACTGTGGGGCGGGCGACCACGTGGTGCTCCCCCGCGACCTTTACGGCGGCACCTACCGGCTCGTGGACAAGGTGCTCGCGCGCTTCGACCTGCGCTACGACATGGTCGACCAGACCGACCTGGGCGCGCTCGAGCGCGCCCTGCGTCCCGAGACCCGGCTGATCTGGGTCGAGACGCCCACGAACCCGCTGCTGAACGTCGTCGACATCGCGGGCGTGGTCGCCCGCAGGGGCGACGCCCTCGTCGCGGTGGACAACACGTTCGCGACGCCCGTCGTGCAGCGCCCGCTCGAGCTCGGCGCCGACGCGGTGGTCCACTCGGCCACGAAGTACCTCGGCGGCCATTCGGACGTGGTCGGGGGCGCGGTCGTCGTCCGCGACGCCGACCTCCACGACCGGGTGCGATTCGTGCAGAACTCCGTGGGCGCCGTGCCCGGGCCGTTCGACTGCTTCCTCGTCCATCGCGGCCTGCGCACGCTGCACCTGCGAGTTGCCGCGCACACCGCGAACGGCCGCGCGGTGCACGACTTCCTGGCGGGCCCCGGCGGCGTGGAGGACGTGCGCTGGCCCGGATTCGGCGGAATGGTCTCCTTCCGTCACCGCGATGCTGTTCGAATCGCGGCGGCCACGGAGATCTTCGCGCTCGCCGAGTCGCTCGGCGGCGTGGAGTCGCTGATCGAGGTCCCGCAGGCGATGACGCACCAGTCCGTGGAGGATTCGGACGCCGCGGTCCCGCCCGACCTCGTGCGGCTCTCGTGTGGCGTCGAGGCCGCGGAGGATCTCGTCGAGGACCTGCGCCGCGCGATGGGTGACTAGCGGACGCACGCGCTGGGTACAGCGCAGCGAGTGAACTAGCGGGCCGCTCAAGCAGCGGGACTGGGGTCGCGGCGCCTGTCGGTCGCCCGGCTGCCCGATCACACCGATCGCCTGTTCCGCGCGTACGCGCTGTGCGGCTCGCGTGCCGATGCCGAAGACCTCGTGCAGGAGACGTTCGCCCGCGTGCTCGAGCGGCCGCGGTTCGTCCGTCGCGGCAGCGATCTCGCCTATCTGATGCGCGTCCTTCGAAACACCTGGGTCGATTTCCACCGCGCCAGGTCCGCGCGACCCGACACCTCCGGGCCCCCGGAGGCGATCGACTGGATCGTGGATCGGGCCGGCGACCCGGGCGATGTCGCCCTCGACGTGCAGATGGCATATGAGGCCATGCGTGAGCTTCGCCACCGCTGCGGGAGGCGATCGCCGCCGTCGACGTGCTCGGGCTCTCCTACCGGGACGCGGCCACGGCGCTGCGAATCCGGCGGGGTACGCTGATGAGCAGGCTGTCCCGCGCCCGCGAGCGGATTGCGGCGGCGCTGGAGGAAGGATCATGAGGGAGCGCGCGATTCCAGAACGCCATAGGCGCGTCGCGGAGGCGCTTAGGCACGGCGGCCCGGCCACGCCCGACGGGCTGCGCTCGCGACTCCAGGCGCTTGAGCCGCGTCCGCCCGAGATGCGGCGCGCCGCGTTCCCGCGCAGTGTTCCGCGCCTGCTCGCGCCGGTGGCGGGCGTGGCCGCGCTGGTGGTGGTGGTGGTGGTCGTCGTGCTCTCCCTCGGCGGTCCCGCCGGACCGAGCCTGGTGCAGGCGGCCGAGATCGCCCAGCTGCCCGCCAACGAGCCGACCCCGGCGCCAGACCGGGCCAACCCGACCGTGCTCGAGAAGCACCTCGAGGGCGTCACCTTCCCGGACTGGTCGAAGAAATTCGGCTGGCGCGCCGAGGGAGCCCGCACCGACCGCCTCGACGGGCGCCGCGCCGAAACCGTCTTCTACACCCACCACGGCCACCGAATAGGCTACACCGTGATCTCCGGCGAGCCGCTCGAGCCACCGGAGGGCGCGCAGACGATAAGGCGGAACGGCGTCGAGATACACCGCTACAAGGACGGCGACCGCACCGTGGTGACCTTCGAGCGCGGCGGCCTCACCTGCATCCTCTCCGGCCACGTCGTCCACGCGGATACGCCGCTCAAGCTCGCCGCCTGGAAGGGCAGCGGGGCGATTCGCTTTTGACGACGGAATACCGGCGACGCTCTGTGTGTCAAGTTGTCCCCGTGGACGGGAGGCTCACCGTGCGACCCGCCTCGAAGCCGTCGCTCTCCACGATCCGGTCCACCACGTCCTGAGGAACGGGCGAGTCGGTGGTGACGAGCATCGTGGCCACGCCCCCCACGTGGTCGGCATCCGCGCGGCGGCCCACCGCGGCCGCGCTGATGTTGATACCGGCCTGGCCGAAGAGCGTGCCGACGCGGCCGATCATTCCCGGCTGGTCGACATAGCGGAAGACAGCCAGGTTGGGCTCGAGCTGGACGTTGAATCGGGAGCCCCAGGCCTCGAGCAGGTGCGGCCGGTGCTGCCTGCCGAAAGTGGTCCCGACCACGCGTGTGCGCGTCCCGCCGCTGACGATGGTCACCCGAACGAGGTCGGTGAAGTCGCGCGCTTGAGCCGTGCTCGTCTGCGAGATCTGGATCCCGCGCTCTTCGGCGATCGCGGGCGCGTTCACGTCGTTCACCTCCTCCTCGATGTGCCCCGACAGCGCACCCTTCAGCACCTGGACGGTGAGCAGGCGGGTGTCGCGGCTCGCGATTCGGCCGAGGTATTCGATCTCCACGCCGTCGACGGAGGTGCCCTCGGCCAGCGCCACGCCGATCCTGCCCAGATCGCGTGCCAGCGGGAGGAACGGACCGAGCGCCTCGAGATCCTCCGCCGCGATCGCGGGCACGTTCACCGCGCTCGTGACCACCCCGCCGGTGAGTGCGGCCACCACCTGCTCCGCCGCCTGGTAGCCGGCGCGATCGGTGGCCTCGGTGGTCGAAGCTCCCAGGTGCGGCGTGACCACGACGTTCGGGTAGCCGAAGAGCGGATGGTCGGTCACGGGCTCGTCGCGGAAGACGTCGAGCGCCGCGCCGGCCACCCTGCCGGTGTCGAGCGCCTCCCGCAGGGCATCCTCGACGACGAGCTTCCCGCGCGCCACGTTGATGATCCGCACGCCCTCCTTCATCTTCGCGAAGGCCGCGGCGTCGAGCCAGTTCTCGGTCTCGGCTGTGACGGGCAGGTGGATCGTGATGAAGTCGGCGCGGGCGTACAGCTCGTCGGCGGTCTCCGCCCGCTCCACGCCGTGCTCCCGGAAGCGCTCGCCGGCGACGTATGCGTCGAAGGCCATCACGTGCATCCCGAAGCCGAGGGCGCGCTGGGCCACGAGCTGGCCGATGCGTCCGAAGCCGAGCACCCCGAGCGTCTTCTCGTACAGCTCCACGCCGCTGAATCGCGAACGCTCCCAGGTGCCGCTCGTGAGCGAGTCGTGCGCCTGTGGGACCTTCCGCGCGAGCGCGAGCAGCATCGCCATCGTGTGCTCGGCGGCCGTGATGATGTTCGACTGCGGGGCGTTGGCCACCACCACCCCGCGCTTCGTGGCGGCGTCGACGTCCACGTTGTCGACCCCCACGCCCGCGCGGCCCACGACCCGCAGCCGCTCGGCCCGCTCGATCAGGTCGGCGGTGAGCTTGGTGCCGGACCGGATCAGGATGCCGTCGAACTCGCCGATCCGCCGCTCGAGCTCGGAGTCCTCCCAGTCGGTGCCGAGCTCGACCTCCAGGCCCGAGTCGCGCAGGAGGTCGACTCCCGACTCACCGATCTTCTCCCTGACGAGGACCTTCATGGTGCTCGCCGTAAGTTCGGTCGTGCCCCGCCGAGCGAAAACCGAGCAGCCCGAGGACGACGGGATGTGTAGGTTTGCAGCCGGCGGGGTGCGGTCGAACTTGCGGCGAGTGCCATGCTACGCCGGGGCGGCGAGCGGGACGCCCGCCTCGAGGAAGACGCGCTGCGCCGCGGCCACTCCCGCGCCCAGCTCGACCTCGTGACCGAGCTCGCGCAGGGTCATCTCGAACGCCGCGATCGTCACCACGATGTCAAAGGCGCCGAAGTAGCCGCAATGTGCGATGCGCGCGATCTTGCCCTTGAGGCGCCCCTGGCCGCCGGCGATCGTCACGCCGAAGCGGTCCCGCATCAGCTTGGGAACCCTTGCGCCGTCGAGGCCCTCGGGCAGCCTGATCGCGGTGACCACGTTCGAGCTGTCGTCTTCCGGGCCGAGCAGCTCGAGCTCCAGCGCTCTCGCCGCGGCGCGGGTGGCCCGACCGAGCAGGCGATGACGCTCGAAGACCTGCTCGAGGCCCTCCTCCTCGATCAGCCCAAGTGCCACGTCCAGCGCCTGGACCAGCCCGACGGCGGGCGTGAACGGGCTGTCCGGCGGGTCCTGGAGCTGGCCGCTCAGAGTGCGGCCCCAGTCGAAGTAGAAGCGCCGCCCGGGGGCCGCCGCCGCCCTCCCGAGGGCGACCTGGTTCGCGCTAACGAAGGCGAGCCCGGGCGGGGACATGAGCGCCTTCTGCGACCCAGCCACGACGACGTCGACGCCCCACTCGTCCTGCGGAAGCGGCACCGCGCCGAGCCCCGAGACGGCGTCGACTGCGATCAGCGCCCGGTGGCGGTGAGCGACCTCGGTGAGCTCCCGGATGTCGTTGACGACGCCGGTGGAGGTCTCCGAGAACGTCGTGAAGACCACCTCGGCCTCGTTCTCGCCCAGCACGCGGTCGAGCTCGGCCGGCTCCACCTTTCTCCCCCACTCCGTCTCCCAGTGGACGGTGCGCGCGCCGTACGCCCCGCAGAGCTCGGCCCAGCGCTCGCCGAACTTCCCGCAGGAGGCGACGAGTACGGGCTCGTCGGGCCGCACCAGGTTGGCGGCGGCGGACTCGAGCGCGCCGGTGCCGGAGGCGGCGAAGACGAGCACCTCGTTCTCCGTCTGAAAGACCGACTTCAGCCGCGCGAGGGCTCGCGCGTATACCTCGACGAAGGCCGGGGCGCGGTGGTAGAGCATCGGCTGCGCCATCGCCTCCGACACTGCGGGCGGCAGCGGCGTGGGCCCGGCGGTCATCAGATACTGCTTGACGTAGGGGTTGGGCATCGGACCGGCGAGAATAGCGTGAGGCAGCTTCTAGCTCAGGAGGTGGGCGGCCGTGCGCACGGCCGCTCCGGTGATCCGAACCGATGCCCTGATGCTCTGCGAGTCGTCGATTTCGTTTTCGAGGTCGCGCTGGACGTCCTCGTCGACGAGCGCGAGTACCAGGATCAGCACCCAGAAGCCGGTCGCGAGGATCGAGAGCACGAGGCTGATGATCGAGATGATGAACCCGGCCTGGGCGAGCCCGGAGTTCTTGCTCGTCTCGCCGGCCTCGACCTTCCGCTTCCCCTTGCGTGAATAGATCATCCCGGCGACGGCGCAGCCGACGGAGATGATCGTCGAGAGCCCCGCCGAGAAGAGCAGCAGGCCGCCCGCTACGAGCGAAAGCACGAAGCCGGCAACCGCCGGGCCGTTGTCGGGCTCGCGGACGGCCGGTGCATAACCCCACGGTGGAGGCTGCCAGCCCGGAGGAGGCGCCGGTCCCTGCGGCTGGCCCTGCCAGCCGTAGCCAGGGGGCGGCTGGTACGGCTGCTGCCAGCCGTATGCGGGCGGCGGCTGGTGCGGCCTCGCCGGCGGTCCGTCGCCCAGCTCGGGCTCCGGTCCCGAGGGCTCCGGTGGCAGGAATCCCCCGCTTCGCTCCTCCGGCACGTCAGAACTCCGTGTCGATCCAGTCCATCATCGAGCGCAGCTCCTTGCCCTCGCGCTCGATCTGGTGGTTTTGCTGCTCTGCGCGCATACGCTGGAAGTTCTCCTGCCCGGCCTGGTTCTCCGCTATCCACTCGCGGGCGAAGTCGCCCGACTGGATGTCGGCCAGGATCCGCTGCATCGCTTGGCGCGTGGGCTCGCCGATTATCTCCTTGCCCCGGGTGAGATCCCCGTACTCGGCGGTGTTCGAGATCGAGTAGCGCATCCCCGAGATGCCCTTCTCGTACATGAGGTCCACGATCAGCTTGAGCTCGTGAAGGCACTCGAAATAGGCGAGGCGCGGGTCGTAGCCTGCGTCCACGAGGGTCTCGTAGCCGGCGCGCACCAGCTCAGTGACGCCGCCGCACAGCACCGCCTGCTCTCCGAACAGGTCGGTCTCGGTCTCGTCCTTGAAGGTGGTCTCGATTACGCCCGCGCGGGTGCAGCCGATTCCCTTGGCGTACGCGAGGACGAGATCGCGGGCCGTGCCGGTCGCGTCCTGGTGAACCGCCACCAGGCCGGGCACGCCGTTGCCCTCGAGGAACTGGCGCCGCACGAGGTGGCCGGGGCCCTTGGGCGCGACCATCCCGACGTCCACCTCCGGACCGGGGTCGATCTGGCCGAAGTGGATCGAGAAGCCGTGGGCGAACATCAGCAGGTTGCCGGGCGCGACGCCGTCGCTGATCTCGGCATCCCAGACCTCGGCCTGCTTTTCGTCGGGCAGCAGTACCATCACGACGTCGCCGACGCTGGCGGCGTCCGCGATCGGCTCAACCCGCACGCCGTCGCCCTTCGCCTTCTCGACCGACGAGGACCCCTCGCGAAGGCCGACTACGACGTCGACGCCGGAGCCCGTCAGGTTGAGGGCATGGGCATGCCCCTGGGAGCCGTAGCCGAGGATCGCGACGGTCTTCCCCTCGAGCCTCGCGAGGTCGGCGTCCTTGTCGTAGATCATGGCCCGAGGACAATAGCCATCGGCCGCTCCGGGTTTGCCGCCGCCGGGGGCAGGGCATCCGGATAGCGTGACCCTGATCATCATCATCGGTGTCTGCGTGTTGCTGTTCGTGCTGGCGTTCCTGCTTCCGCGCCTGTCGCGCTACCCGCAGCGGGGCGTCGACCGGACGCTCGCGGCCGGGCAGGGCGCCGCCTCGAAGGGCCCGGGCAAGCTGGGGCGATGGCTGCAGAAGCCGTTCGGCCTTTCGCGTCGGGCGGCCGACGAGAGCGCCCAAAAAGGCCGCGAGGGCCGTAGCAAGATGCCGACCTGACTAGCTTCGGAGCCGGTCGCGAAGCAGCTTTCCGCC
>DATDLN010000173.1:0-10088 GCA_036519295.1 Thermoleophilaceae bacterium | reverse complement strand
AGCGGCGCCGCCGAGCGCCGAAGCTCCGCCCGATCGTCGATCACCTCGTCCGGATAGTCGAGAGCTCGCCGGGCGGGACGCCGATCACCGGCCGGACGCCGTCGTCCGGGCTGTCATGCCTGGTCGGCACGGCGCTGGAGGGCCGCCTCGGGGCTGGTGCGGATCCTCGACGGCATCGCGCGCCCGGTCGTACGGCGTGCAAGGCACGCTCCCCAACGCCTGCAATGGGTCCGATAGCGGAAGCGAATGGGCGGCAGTCGCAGACGCTTGTCTTGGACGACACCGGGCGAGTCCGCACCACCCGCCGACTGGCGCCCGCTTTCGTTTGCGATTGCGGTCGTCCGCGCCCTGTCGGATAGCGCGCTCGCGGGTCGTCCCAGCGGACGCGGCTCGGCGCGGCTTCGGGGCGGTCGCTCGCGCGCCAGGCGAGACTGTCGCCGCACGCATCTGCAGACGAGTCATGGCGGGGCGCCCTCCGAGCATCAACACAACCATGTAGCCGGTCCGCTCGTCTTTGGTCGAGTAGGTCGACGTCATTCACCTGAACGGGTCGCGGTCTGCTCCTTATCCGGGACGGAATCGTGCTGGTCGCCATCTCGGTCGCTGACCGCTATCACGCTTTCGGGTCGATGTTGTGGTTGAGCCGGAAGAGGTTGTCGGGGTCGTAGCGCCGCTTGAGCTCCACAAGCCGCTCGTGGTTGCGGCCGTAGGCGTGGCGGACGCGGTCTTGGTCGTCGGCCGGCAGGTAGTTCATGTAGGAGCGGTCGGCCATGTAGGGCGACAGCGCGTCGATGGTCTCGCGCGCCCATGCGATGCCTGTGTCGGTCTGCGCTGGGTCGGTCCATTGCGAGATCAGCAGGAGGTTGTAGCCCGGCTCTCGGTGCGGGTAGGCCGTAGCCGTCGGGGCAACGCGCGTGACCGCGCCGTGGAAGTCCTCGACGCCGAGCGCGCAGAGTTCGCTGGGCGCCCGCTCGAAGGCGTCGGTCATCACCTCGACGGCCTGATCCGAGAGCTCCGAGAAGAACGCCGACTTCCAGTAGCTGAGCGCGCCCTCATGGAAGAGCCAGTCGGCCCCCGTGTTCCGAGCGGGATAGGGCCATGCGCTGCACCATGTCGGCGGCAGGTGAGCCGAACTGGCGCAGGGGGCGGACGTCGGCCTCGGCTCGGTCGGCGTCGTCGCCCGCGTGGCAGAGCGCGATTCCGCACAGCTTCGTTCCCGATCCGTCGGGCGCGTGCAGGAAGGCGGCCTGGGTAGAAAGCTCGTCCGGTATGTCGGCGGCGACTCCCGGTAGAACGAGAACGGCTGTGGCGCCGCCTCGAGCGGATGTAGCACCACGACGGCGAGGACGCTGGCGAGCGGGTGTGCGCGGTACTCGAACGATGTAACGACGCCGAAGTTGCCGCCACCCCCGCGGAGCGCCCAGAACAGATCGGGTTCGGCGTCCTCGCTCGCAGTGACCACCTCGCCGGAGCCGAGCACGACCTCGGCGGACAGCAGGTTGTCGATGGCCATCCCGTGCTTGCCCATCAGCCGAGCGATACCGCCGCCGAGCGTGAGACCCGCGATCCCGGTGGTGGACACGAAGCCGCCCGGGTGGCGAGCCGAAGGCGCCCATGGTCCGGTCGAGCTCGCCGACGGTGACGCCGGGCTGCGCGCGGGCCGCCCGTCGCGCTGGGTCGACGTGGATGCCCTTTATCAGGGAGGTCGATCATCAGGCCGCCGTCGGTGACCGCCTTGCCGGCGACGTTGTGGCCGCCGCCACGGATCGAGATCTCGCGTCCCGCGTCCCTGCCGAAGTTGACCGCGTCGACGACGTCGGCGGTGTGGTGACATCGCGCGATCACCGCGGGATGCTTGTCGATCAGGCCGTTGTGGATGCGCCGGGCCTCGTCGTAGCCGGGCTCGCCCGGCGAGAGGATCTGGCCGGAGAACGCCTCCCGAAGCTGCTGGACTGGATCGACTGCCGTTACGCTAGACATGGTTTGCGCCCTTCGGCCCGGCGAGACGGCGACGGCGGGCACGATCCGGTCGAACACCAGAAACACCAGACCTGCACGCCGGTTCGCCTCTGCGACCGCCGCCTCCGACGGGCCCTCGAATTGGCAGAAGCACGCCTCGTCCTCGGGCACGATGGTGAAGCCCACTCCGCCGACGATGCTCTCGGGCATCGTCCTTGGCGACAGAGGGCTGAGCGCCCGCCGACACCGCCGCAATCACGGTCCGGTGGCCGCCCCCGGGCCGCTCTCGCAGCCCGGGGGCGAAGCCATTAGGCCGGCGCCGGCTCGGGGTCCGAGCGCGCCACGACGGTGTCAGCCACCCGCGTGATCTCGTCGGCGGGGAAGCCCGCGCGGGCGGCGTGCTGGCGGATCGGCTCCGCGCTGGTCGCCTGATAGACGCACACCGAGCCGAGCCTCCCGTCATCCTCGGCCACGACGTACGAGCGGATCCAGCGGATTTCGGTGGCCATCTGCTCGCCCACCTGCTTGGAGCGCTCCGCGGCGGCTTTTAGCTCGTCGGGAGACGTCCAGGCCGAGCGGCGTCGGATTGTGTAGAGCTGCATGGCATGCCTCCTTTGGTTTGGACCGGCCACCTCGACTGGGGTGGCCCTTCTTCCGCCTTGCGGAATGGCGTTGCGTAGTGGCGGAGATAGATCTTGTGGTCGCCTCGTCGATCGCGTCCCAGGCCCCCAAGTCCCGGGGGCCCCGACGGTCGAATAGCCTCAGCCGGCGTCGTCACTCCGGTGGCTCCAGTCACGGGGCTTGGGGGCTCTGTCTCTAGCGGTGAGCGCCGCTCGGCTCGACCAAGATGCCGGCCGGCCGGAGCGCTCTCGCCTCGAGTACCAGTTCGCCCGTGCCGGGGTTGACGGAGCCCTCGAGCGCGGCGATGGTCGTATTGAGGCCCTGCCACTCGGCGACTCCTGTACGCAGGAGGGCGAACTCCTGCACAGGCAGCTCGACGTCCGGCCAGCTGAATCCGGGCGCAAGGATTACGTCTGGCGGGGGCAGCTCGAGACCGTCTGGCGGCACCAGGTAGCCCTGCGCCTTGATCTCGATGTGGCCCTCGTCTGCGACGACTGCCTCGCGGGCGTCAACCACGCCGACCCCGTCCGAGCGAAGCAGCAGGTAATCGATCCCGCGCACCCGCGCGCCGGCGAGTTCTCCGTTCGTGAGGCGACCGTCGAAGTGCACATCGAGTCGGACGCCCTCGGGCACGAGGCCGATCGGGAGAATGTCGGTCAGTTGTGCCTCCAACCGGTAGAGCAAATCCATGGCTTGCTTCCTTTCCTAATGTTTGCCGCTCGGCCGACCGTAGGCCGGGTACCGTGCTCTCCGGTGCGTCCGGCGACGTCTTGCATTTGCTGTCAGCGGAAACCGTGAAGCCAGGGTCTTAGGAGCCGCTTAGCCGCCGCTTAGCGGGCCACGGCGAGGGCCTGCGAGCAGTGCGCGACCCCGTCGCGCTCCCCGAGCTCCTTGAAGATCCTCAGTGAGGCGGTGAGATGAGCTGCAGCCGAATGCTCGTCGCCCTCCTCACGCGCGATCTCCGCGAGCTGTGCTTGGATCCACCCGCGCAGGCGCGGAATCCTGGATTCACCGAGCAGCTCGCAGCTCTGCTCGAGCAGGCCGCGCGCCCCTGCATGATCCCCGGCCCCGAGGGCGACGACGCCGAGGTTGAGAAACATCCCCACCGTGCCCGGGCCATCCTCTATCCGCTCAAACAGCTCGAGCGCCGCGCGCAGAGAACCACGCGCACCGTCCAGGTCACCGTCCGCCGCCGCAACAAGCCCAAGGCAGCCGACCGCGAAGCCGACCGCGCGCCTGTCGCCGAGCTCTCGCCGCAGCACGAGACTGCGCTCGAGCCGCGAGCGGGCCTCGTCGCACTCACCGCGCGCCCGGTGCAGGTTTCCGAACAGACCGAGGGCCAGCGCCTCGCCGTGCTTCCAGCCGAGCGTCGACGACCGCCGGGCACTGTCACGTGCGAGGGCAACGGCGGCGTCGAGGTCCCCCTCGGCGCGGCAAGCCCAGGCGACGCTGGCGGGCAGGAAGGCGGCCGCCTGGGCGGCGCCGAGCCGCTGCCCCAACACCATCGTCTCCTGGAAGGTGACACGGGGGCGCCCCCGCTCGTCGCGCTCGAGCGGGAAGCCGAGTGTGAGCGCCGGGAAGAACGCGTGGTGCATGTCTGAGCGAACGGCCAGCTCCCGGCCGCTGCGCTCAAAGCGCTGGCGCGCGGTGGCCGGCTCGCCGCGTCCAAGGGCAATGATGCCGGCGGTGTGCTCGGCGGCCGCGCTCACGTGGTGAGCGCCCAGGCGCTCCGCACGAGCAAGCGCGTCACGGATGAGCCGGTCGGCATCCTCCGAATGACCGTCGATCCAGCAGATCATTCCCGCGAGGTGGCGTGCCTGCGCGAGCGACAGCTCATCGGCGAGCTCCTCGTGGATGGCCACGATCTCATCGGCGATGCGCTTGAGGCTGCGCGAGCTGACGCGGAGCAGCTGACCGGCCGGCTCGCCGCGGCGCATATCGAGCACGGCAACGCCCATCAACGCGCGAGCGCGGAGCTCGCTGGCGGCGGGCGCGAGCGCCAGCGCGGCATCCAGCCAGCGCCTTCCCTCGGAGTAGTAGCCGCGCGCGAGCCAGTAGCGCCAGACGCTCGCCGCCAGGCGCAGGGCGGTCTCCGGATCGCGGGCCAGCGACGAGCGCAGCGCCTCGCGGAGGTTGTCGTGCTCGGGGTCGAGCAGGCGCGGCGAGTCCTCCATCAGATCGGGCGCCCGCTCCGGGTCGTGCTGCGCCGCGAAGTCCGCGTACCAGGCCCGGTGCGCCCTCTCCAGCAGCTCCCGCTCGCCCGCCTCGTGCAGCCGCCCGCGGGCGTACTGGCGCACCGTCTCGAGCAGCCGGTAGCGGGCCGGGCCAGTGTCGCGCTCGACGCTCACGAGCGACTTCTCGACCAGGCGGCCGAGCAGCTCGAGGACCGCGCCGGGAGCGAGCGGCTCACGGCCACATATCTGCTCGGCGGCCTCGAGGCCGAAGCTGCCAGCGAAGACGGCGAGCCGCCGGAACAGCACCCGCTCGTCGGCGCCGAGCAGCTCGTGGCTCCAGTCGAGCGTCGCCGTAAGCGTCCGCTGCCTGGAAAGCGCCGCGCGACTGCCGTGGCCGAGCACGCCCAGCGTGTCGCGCAGCCGCTCCAGGATCTGCTCCGGGGAGAGCATGCCGACCCGGGCCGCCCCCAGTTCGAGCGCCAGTGGCATGCCGTCGAGCCGGACGCAGAGCTCGGCCACAGCACTGGCGTTACCCGCGTCGACCTCAAAGCCGGGCGCGGCGTCCGCAGCGCGGTCGGCGAACAGCCGCACCGCCCCCAGCCGCACGAGATCGGCCGGCGCCGGCAGCCGCTCGAGGTCGGGCAGCGCGAGCGACGGGACCCGCCACGCCACCTCGCCCTCGATCCGCAGCGGCTCACGACTCGTGGCGAGCAGCCTCACCCCGGGGCAGCCGCCCACAATCGCGGCGGCAAGCGCCGCGCAGACATCAATCAAGTGCTCGCAGTTGTCCAGCACGACCAGCGCGCGGCGGCCGCTGAGCTGCTCGACGAGCGCCTCCTGGGCGCTCCCCCGGTCGGGCAGCGCCAGGCCGAGCGCGGACGCCACCTCCGAGGCCACCAGTTCGGGGTCGGCGAGCGGGGCTAGCTGCACCAGCCAGGCGCCGTGCTCGAACGCCGCCACGCGCCGCCCGGCGAGTTCGCGCGCGAGCCGGCTCTTGCCCGACCCGCCGGCCCCGCAGAGTGTCAGCAGCCGGGCACGGGCGAGCAGCCGGTCGACCTCGCGGAGCTCCCGCTCCCGTCCGACGAAGCTGGTCGCCTCGTACGGCAGATTATGCCGCCGCGCCGACGCGACCGGTCGCTCCCGCTCGCCCGGCTCGGCGGCTACGGAGCCCGTCAGCAGGTCGCGGTAGAGGCGCCGCGTCTGCTGATCGGGATCGGCGCCAAGGGCCTCCCGCAGCGCCGACCGCAGCCGCTCGTACTGCGCCAGCGCCTCCTGGCGCCGGCCGCCGTCGGCGAGCGTGCGCATCAGGGCGCGGTTCGCCGGCTCATGCAACGGCTCGGCCGCGAGCGCCCGGTGGAGCGACTCAACCGCCCTTGCGAGGTCGCCGGCCCGACTCTCCAGTTCGGCATGCTCGACGAGCAGCGCGAGCCAGAGCTCGGCAAGCGACGCGCGCCGCGGCTCTACCCACGCCTCGTAGCGATCCTCCGGCAGCAGCTCCCCGCCGTACAGCTCGAGCGCCTCCCTGTACGCGGCCGGCTCATGCGCGGCCCGCGCGGCCCGCGCGGCGGCCTCGAAGCGCTCGGCATCGACCCACACCGACCCCTCCGGCCAGAGCGCGACCAACTCATCGCGCAGTCCAAGCGCCTCCTGTCCGTCCGCGCCGGCAGCCTCGAGTGCCCGCCGCGCCACGTACAGCACCTGATGGAGATTGTTCTGCGCCGCGGCGGAATCGCGGTCCGGCCAGAGCGTCTCGCAAAGCACCTCGCGGTGAATCGCGTGCCCAGGCGCCAGCGCCAACAACTTCACCATGCTGCGCGCCTTCCGCAAACTCCACGCCGACTCCGGCACCTCGCGGTCCCCGACCCAAACGGCGAAGCCGCCGAGCAGCCGGATGCGAACCATTGCCATCGTCCTCCACCGGGCAGCGTAGGCCGACAGCTAGCCACCCGCAAGAACGCCCGGACGCCCTCGGCACCGAAAGCCCACGCCCGGGACGATGATCAGGAGAACCGGGCTGGCCCCATCGCCGACTGCCAAGCCGCCCGCGGCTTGCTGTCGACGGCCCTTGCCGGTCCGCTGTCCATGCCGTGCGGGAGCGACGCCACGTGTTCTCCCGGCCACGCTGCCACTTCGCGAACCGGAGGCGCACGCTCCTGCGTTCTTTCGCTGCTGCCTTCGACGTGAGCGAGAGCGCATACCGGAGCGGTGCAGACGGGCGGGATGGACGAGTGGGAGGAGCACGGCGAGCGCGTCAGCGCGCGCCCGCTTACCTCAGCGGTTGCAGTAGTCGTTGCCGGCGGCGACAGCGCTCGCGCGGATCGTCCGCTGCGAGTGTCTCGCGCTGGCAAACGAAACAGTTGATTGCAGGCCGGCAGAGGAGGTTCGTAATCGTCGTCGGCGAGCGCGCCGACCGGATCGGGGGTGTGCGGGAGCAGCCTCCGACCCACGCCGGCACGTCTGCCGCGAGCAGTGAGCTTCGAGCACTACGAGGAGCTGACGACCGACGAGAGGGGGTCCTCCTCGAGCGCCGGCGGCCACAAGGTCGCCTGGTTCAATGATCCGGACGGCAACACGTTCGCAGTCGAGGGGACAGCTGACTCGAGCCCGACTCCGAGCCAAGTTCGGCCGACTCAGGCCACCCGGCGCGGAACGGCGAGTCCCGTGACGAGGTCGCGCCACTCGTCCCCATCCAGTCCCTGCGCCACGAGTCGCGACGGCTCCTCGGGGTCGCGCAGGAAGACGTGGCATCGCTCCCCGTTCCGGGCCAGCACGACATCGTGCGTCTCCCGCGCGCCGTCGTCCTCCCAGTGACTCACGCTGATGAGCGCTGTGTACGGGCTAGAGGCGAGTACGGCGTCCGCATCGGCGTCCCGAGGCGCGCGGTCGCCCGAAGGGAGACGCTGCCACAGCCGGTCCATCGTGTCCGGCGTCGCCCGCAGCGAATAGAAGTGGATCCCGAGAGCGTCGATGAGGACCTCGAGCGTGACACCCTCCGGCTGCGGCATGAGCACGCAGCGCCACGGGTGGTCGGGCTCCGTTCCGGTCACCCGCGCGTCCAACACGGTCCGCGCGCGCTGCTGAAAGGCCAGCGCAATGCCGAGATCACCCCGCACCTGAATCTGAGCGGAGCCCGCGGAGGTGGTGATCAGGCTGCGGGCTGCAAGGGACCTAACCGCCTCTGCGACCAGCGCCGGCGGCGGCTCGCGCTCGAGGAAGGGGATGATGCCGCTGACCGCGTCGATCTCCGCGAGGGTGTACCCGCCGAGCGGCACTGGGCCTGTGGCGACGAGCCCCACGACGGCTTCGACGAGGCCTTCCGGGATCTCGGCGGCGGCTGAGGGCTCCGTTACGTTCACGTGCGCTCCTCCTGTTCCTCGACCGGCACCCGACGCACCGCGTACCGGAGCTCGCGATCGCCGGCCCGAGCGGTGCCCGCGCGAGTGCGCCCCGGCGCCGGCAGCGTCCACCGTGGGGGCGTCCGCTCCGCAGTCAGCGCCTCCAGGGCAGCGGTCGAAGGTGACTCGATGACGTAGACGCCGGAGGCCCCGAACAGGCCCCGGCCGCCGCGGGTGCCGCGGACGAAAACCAACTCGTCCAGCGTGTTCGCCCGGTCCGGCGGCGGGAACCGCGAGGCCAGATCCGGCGACGCGGAGGTCACGTCGTCTGCCTCCTCGATGCGCTCGAGTGCGCCCGTCAGCTCTGCCTCCGCAGCCGCGGGCAGGGGCACTGTGACCCGGAGACTCGGGGAGAGGTACATCGGCCGCCGCTCGGTCGCCTTCGACAGCCCCCAGGGCCCGACGTTGCTCTTGGTCAGGCGGTACACGATGTAGTCCCAGAGATGCTGGACATCGGTGAGAGTCGGCAGACGAAAGCCCGCGCCCATCGCGGCGGGCGTCTTCTCCAACTGGACCCAGGTGCCCGCCTCCGTACGGCCGTGGAGCTTCTCCCGCACGAGCGGGCCCTTCAGCCCGATGTCCGGGAACCTGGCCTTGTCGATCGTCTTGTGATGGCTTGACAGCCGCTCGCGGCTCTTCGGGAAGCGCCAGCGCTCGTATAGCGCGGGCTCGTCGACCAGGACGTGAGCCCCACACAGCACGTCACGAAGCTGCGGCACATCGAGGCCATGTCGCTCCAGGTCCGCGATCATGGCGGCCTCGAACGGCGTGAGCCGCTTCGCCGCTACGGCCAGCCCCGACCGGTACTCCCCAATCTGAGACGCGATCTGCACCATCAGGCGCACGCGCGTACGCACACGCTCCGTCTCGGCTGCACCCAGGCGAACGGGCTCCGGTGGGCCCCGCGTCTGTGGCCCGGAGCTCGCGGCCTGTTGCCGGACCTCCGTCACGGCCGACGACGTTAGCGCTTCTCCGCGCTCCATCGGTCTTTCCAGCTCGGAGCGTCCCGAAGGGGACGCGTCTCATCAGGCCGGGGCTGAAAGCCCAGAAGGTCGCAGCCTTGAGGATCACGCAAGGGGTCGCCACAGAGAGGAGCGCGCTGCCGGCGTCGCCCCGATGCGGTCCAGATGTGTGGCGCGGACGAACCGCCGAAGCACCCGGCCGCCCGCGCCATCCAGGAACTCATCGACACCCGTGTCGCCGAGCGGTGGCGCGACTGTATCGGCCAGGTACGAGCCGCCCGCGGCGAGCTGCTGAGCGATCCTAGTACGGCGGGATTCGACACGCGCATCGACCACGTGCTGACACGTGGCGCCGAGGCGCCCACCTCCATGGCCAAATTGACCGGCCTGGACATGGACAACCGCACGCCGTCCGGGCTGTGGCCCTTCGACCAGGCCGGCGTGATCACCACGCTCTTCCCCTGAACGAAACAGAGACAAGGGGAGCGTCAGTGGGCGTTCCCACGCTCCTCTTCATCCGACGACTGCGGGAGTGGCGCGCGCGTCCGCACGGACGCTCGCTGCTCGGTCGAAGGAGGCGTCTCCTGACTGTCTACGGCGACGGTCGCTCCGCGTTCCAAGCGGCCCCCTGCCCCTTGCCTGCCGTGCTCGCGTCGATGCCGTGGTTTCAGGAGGTCGAGCCCGGCCGCGCTCGTCTTCGTGCGAGCGCCAAGTCCTGGGCGACCTCGGTTCTTCGCGGACTCGAGCGGCCTGACCGGGCTGAGCCGCTTGAGTGATTCGCCGACCCTGAGCGAGAACGCCGAGCGCCTCCTCACGACGCCGACGAGGGTCTCCTCCGTGGCGCCCGCTGCGCGCGGCGGCCCGGGCGGCCATCTGGTACTAGCGCGAGCGCAGCGCGGCGAGCCCCTGCTCGCGAGTGGCGTACTCCTCCATCCTCACCGCCGTCCCGCGGCGCAGCGTCCACACCTGACAGAAGC